>DASUIE010000276.1:0-25065 GCA_036273175.1 Allostellaceae bacterium | reverse complement strand
CACTACATCAACCAGGACCTCTCGACGATCTGGCTCAGCCCGCCAAAATGCGACCAGTGCACCGAGAAGCCGGTGATGGCCGCGAAATAGGCCCTACCGCGCGTTGTTGCCGGCCATCCGCTCGAGCGAGTCGTAGACGAGGCCGTCGATATCGATGCCGTCGCGCGTGAGGCGCTGCCGGTTGCGGGCCGAGTTCTCGCCGGGGATGCGGATTTCGGCGACTCCGGCGGCGCGCGGGGTGGCCTTGACCTTGGCGATCAGCGCGCTGACCTCGCGCTTGGCGTGATCCAGCGGCACGAGGAGGTCGGGGCGGAAGGCGATGAACAGGTAGCCGTCCTCGGCGCCGGCGATCGTCCCCGCCCCGCCGATCACGCCGAGGGCCTGGACGATCAACGCGAGGCCGAAGCCCTTATAGGCCTCGCGCGCCCCGCCGAACGGCAGGAGCGCGCCGGCGCGGGCGGCGGCCGGGTCACGGGTCGGGTTGCCGTCCTTGTCGATCGCGACACCCTCGGGCAGTTCCTGGTTGAGCCGGACGCGCAGCGCGAGCTCGGTCGCCATAAAGGCCGAGGTGCCCATGTCGAGGATCAGCGGCCCGTCCTCGGTCGGCACCGCGAAGGCGATCGGGTTGGTGCCGAGAACCGGCTTGATCCCGCCATGCGGGGCGACGGCGCCGCCGCTCGCCGCGGTGTGGATCACGACAAACCCGGCATTGGCGATCATCTCGACGAAATAGGCGCTGCGCCCGCTCATCCAGCTGTTGGTCACGCCGACGACGGCGATGCCATGCGCCTCGGCCTTGGCGATCGTCGCCTTGGCGGCGTGGTACATCGCCAGCATCCCGACATTGTTGCCGCCGTCGTATAGCGCCGAGACCGGGGTCTCGTGCACCGCCCTGACCGGCGTGCGCGGCAGCGCCCAGCGCTTGTGCTCGGGGATGTTGAGGATCTTGGCGAGGCCGGAATACTCGTAGCCGCACAGCGCCGCGTCGAGCATGTGATCGGCGAGAATGCGCGCATCCTCGGAATCGTAGCCGATGCCGCGCAGCGCGCGCTCGCCGAGCTGGCGGGCATCGTCGGCGCTGAGGTGAACGCGCGCTTCGGTCATGCTGAGGCTCCTATGGTTTCTTGGCGACGTAGAGTTCGAGGGTTTCCGCGTCGGGGATCATGTCGTTCGACGCGATGCGGCTTTGATAGGGGATATTGAACCGGGTAAAGGCCTCGGTCAGCAGCCGCGCCGCGTCGGGCGGCTCGCCGGCGCGGGCGTAGAGACCGATCGCCATTGCCGAGGCGCCGCCAAAGATCGAGGTCGGCTCCGGCCCGACCGCGTCCCACCCGGCCTGGCGCAGGATCGTGGCGATGCGGTTGGCGTAGAGATACGCCTCTTCGTCCTTCGGGATACAGGAGACGACGACGCGATGGCTGCCGCGCTGGCGCAGATAAGCGGCGAGCGCTGCCGCGGTCGCGTCGTCGATCGAGCGCCCGGCGCTTTCGGCGAGGAGCAGCTTGACGCGCCGTTCGAGGGTCTCGGACTGCGCGGCAAGCGCGGCGAAACCGGCATCGACGGTATCGAAGGAATGGACGACGCCCGCCCCGGGAAGCTCCTTCACGGCGGCGGCGAACAGCTCGGAGGTGGCGTGGAGGCGGCGCAGCAGCTTGGCCTCGCCTTCCTCCCGGGATTCGGCGGCGTCGGAGGCGGCATCGCGCTGGGCGGCGGCGGAGCCGGCCTCGCGGCGCTGCTGCCAAACCGTGCCGCCGACCGCGACCGCGCCGCACAGCATTGCGGCAAGCAGCCCGGTGCGTCGGCGCGCCGGGCGCTCGGGCAGCAGCACCGCGCCGAGGCAGGCGACCAGCGCCATCGCCGAGACGGCGGCGATCGGGATCCAGGCGGCGAGACTTGGCCAATCGAGGGTCATCAAGCCGTCAGATCGTGTCGGGAACGTTGCGCGCAAGCTCGTCGAGCCATACCGCGGCGTGCGAGTCCGAGGGCGCGCGCCAGTCGCCGCGCGGCGACAGCGAGCCGCCGGACGAAATTTTCGGCCCGTTCGGCACCGCCGAGCGCTTGAACTGGCTGGTCTCGAAAAAGCGGTAGAGAAACACCTTCATCCACTTCTTGATCTCGCCGAGATCGAAGGCGCGGTGCGCGGTTTCCGGCGTATTCGGCGGCCAGACGCCCCGGTCGCGGTCGCGCCAGGCGTTCCAGGCGAGGTAGGCGATCTTCGATGGCGCGAAGCCGAACCGGGTCGCGTAATAAAGCGTGAAATCCTGCAGCGCGTAAGGGCCGACAATGCTTTCGGTCGACTGGATCGCGCCATCCGCGCCGGCCGGCACGAGTTCCGGCGAGATCTCGGTGGCGAGGATGTCGTGCAGGATCGCCGCCGTCTCCTTGTCGACATCGCCGCTCGCCGCGGCAAAGCGGATCAGATGCTGGATCAGCGTCTTCGACACCGAGCCGTTCGGGTTGTAGTGCGACATGTGATCGCCGACGCCATAGGTGCACCACCCCAGCGCCAGCTCGCTCAAATCGCCGGTGCCGACCACCAGCCCGCGGTGGTGGTTGGCGAGGCGGAACAGATAGTCGGTGCGCAAGCCCGCCTGGACGTTCTCGAAGGTCACGTCGTATTGCGTCTCGCCCCTTGCATGCGGATGGCCGATATCGCCGAGCATCTGCTTCGCCGCCGGGCGGATATCGATCTCGCCGGCGGTGACGCCGAGCGCCTTCATCAAACGCCAGGCATTGGCCTTGGTCGCGTCGCCCGTCGCGAAGCCGGGAAGCGTATAGGCCAGCACATTGGATCGCGGCAGGCCGAGCTGCTCCATCGCCTTGGTCGCGACGATCAGCGCCTGGGTCGAGTCGAGCCCACCCGAGACGCCGATCACCAGCTTTTCGAGGCCGGTCGCGCGCAACCGCTGGGCAAGGCCCTGGACCTGGATGTTGTAAGCCTCGTAGCAATTCTCGGCGAGCATCGCCGGATCCGCCGGGACAAACGGAAAGCGCTCGACGGAGCGCCGCAGCTCGATTGTTCCGCCCGGCGGCGCGAACGGGAACTCGACGCGGCGCCAGCCGCCGGCCGCGAGCCGCGCGCTATCGCCAAAGGTATTGGTGCGCATGCGCTCCTGGCGGATGCGGCCGATATCGATATCGGCGACCGCCAGCTCGGCCGCGGCGCTAAACCGCGCGGTCTCGGCGAGGGGATTGCCGAGCTCGAAAATGCCGCCCTGCCCGTCCCAGGCAAGATCGGTCGTCGACTCGCCGGCCCCGGCCGCCGAATAGGCATAGGCGGCCAGGCAGCGTAGCGACTGCGACGCGCAGAGCAGGCGCCGGGTCTGTGCCTTGCCGATCGTGATGTTGCTCGCCGACAGGTTGAGCAGGATTTCGGCGCCCGCGGCGGCGCCTGCCGCGCTCGGCGGCGACGGCACCCACACGTCTTCGCAGATCTCGACGTGAAAGGTGAAGGCCGGCGCCGAGAACAGCAGGTCGACGCCAAACGGCGCCTCGTGGCCGGCCACCGCGATGGTTTCGCCGCGCAGCCCCTCGCCCGACGCGAAATGCCGCCGCTCGTAGAACTCGCGGTAGTTCGGCAGAAAGGTCTTGGGCACGACGCCGAGCAGACGGCCGCGATGGACGACCACCGCGCAGTTGTAAAGCCCGCCCCGCCATCGCAGCGGCGCGCCGGCCGCGAAGACCGGCGAAAGGTCGCGGCTGTACTCGATCAGGGCGCCGAGCTCGCGTTCGACCGCCTCGAGCAGCGCGGCCTGAAGCAGCAAATCGTCGATCGCGTAGGCCGAAAGCCCAAGCTCGGGCAGGACCAACAGCGCGACGCGCTCCGCCTCCGCCCGGCCGAGCAGCGCCCGCACCTGCTCGGCATTCCGCGCCGGCTCCGCCACCACCACCGGCGGCACCCCAACCGCCGCCCGCACGAAGCCGTGCGTATAGGGATTGAGGAAGGGCGGCGTTTCGCGGGGCGGCTTACGGGATTTCATGGATCCGTCCCCACCACGGCAACGCCGAGCCGCTGAGCTGCGCCGGCCAAGGCAGAGTCCTTGGTCGCAAGCGGTATGCCGAGCCGCATCGCCAGCTCCAAGTAACTGGCGTCGTAACCGGTCAGGCGCTGGCTTCGCGCGAGATCGAGTATCGAACCGAAGGCGAGGCGCGGCGTATCGGCATCGACCACTATGGTCAGCGACTCGAGCAAGTCGATAAATCTCACCGTGTCGGCCCGGGTGATCCGCCCTCGACGCTCGGCCAGCGCCAAACCGTTCGAGACCTCCAAATGCCACAATGACGGTACGGCCGCCTGGTCCGACCGGAGCTGTTCGAGGAGCCGATCCGCCGCCTCCGTTCCCTCGTTGTCGAAACACCAGGCAAAGGCGATCGACGCATCGAGAACGAAGGAGGTCACATTCGACCCTCTTCGATGAGCTGCTTGATCGGCACGTCGAGCGTGCGGCCTTTGCGAAATTCCTTGAGCCGGTCGATCGCGGCGTTGCGCCGTTCGGCACTGGTATGGCTGACCGGAACCAGCTTCGCGACGGCCTTCCCATGCTTGGTGATCGTGATCTCCTCGCCGCGCTGGACGCGCTCCAGCAGGGCGGGCAGATGGGTCTTGGCCTCGTAGGCGCCGACTTCCATGATCGAAATCCCGACTAGTCTTAGACTAGTTTGAGCGTCTACCCTTGCGCCGTCAATCCGCGCCCATTCAATCGGCGAACGGGTCGCGGACGAGGACCGTGTCCTCGCGCTCGGGGCTGGTCGAGAGCAGCGCGACCGGCGAACCGATCAGCTCTTCCAGGCGGCGGACGTACTTGATCGCGGCGGCGGGCAGGTCGGCCCAGGAGCGGGCGCCGCGGGTGCTTTCGCGCCAGCCCTCGGCGGTCTCGTAGACCGGCTCGACCTCGGCCTGCAGCGAGGTGCCGGCGGGCAGGTAGTCGTAGGTCTTCCGCCCGCGCTTGTAGCCGGTGCAGATCTTGATCTCGTCGAACCCGTCGAGCACGTCGAGCTTGGTCAGCGCGATGCCGTCGACCCCGCCGACGCGGCAGGCCTGGCGCACCAGCACCGCGTCGAACCAGCCGCAGCGCCGCGGCCGGCCGGTGACGGTGCCGAACTCGCGGCCGCGCTCGCCGAGCCGCTGACCGGTTTCGTCGTTGAGCTCGGTCGGAAACGGACCGCTGCCGACGCGTGTCGTATAGGCCTTGGTGATGCCGAGCACGTAACCGATCGCCGCCGGCGCGATGCCCGACCCGGCCGCGGCATTGCCGGCCAGCGTGTTCGACGAGGTGACGTAGGGGTAGGTGCCGTGATCGACATCGAGCAGCGCCGCCTGCGCCCCCTCGAACAGGATGCGCCGCCCGCTCCGGCGCGCCTCGTCGAGCAGCCGCCAGCACGTATCGGCATAGGGCAGGATCTTCGGCGCCACCGCCTTCAGCTCGGCGATAAGCTTGTTCCGGTCCACTTCAGGCGCGTTAAGACCGCGCAGCAAGGCATTGTGATTCAGCAAAAGATCGTCGACGCGGTCGGCCAGCGCCTTGGGGTCGGCGAGGTCGCAGACGCGCACCGCGCGGCGCCCGACCTTGTCCTCATAGGCGGGGCCGATGCCGCGCCCGGTCGTGCCGAGCCGCTTGTCGCCGCGGCGCTCCTCGCGGGCGCGGTCGAGGGCGCCGTGCGAGGGCAGGATCAAAGCCGCGTTGTCGGCGACGCGCAGCGTCTTCGGGGAAATGTCGAGCCCCTTGCCGCGCATCGTCTCGATCTCCTTGAGCAGCGCCCAGGGGTCGACCACGACGCCGTTGCCGATGATCGACAGCTTGCCCGGCCGCACGACACCCGAGGGTAGGAGGCTCAGCCGGTACTCGATATTGCCGACGACGAGGGTATGCCCGGCATTGTGGCCGCCCTGGAAGCGCACGACGATCTCGGCGCGTTCCGACAGCCAATCGACGATCTTGCCCTTGCCTTCGTCGCCCCATTGGGTGCCGACGACCGCGACATTCGCCATGTGTGATCCGATCCTTACGCGGGGACGGGCTTGCCGGCTTCGAGCACGTGCCCGCAGCCGAGCCGCCGCGCCTCGCCATGCCAGTCCGCGGCGGGCGCGAGTGCCGCGACGGTGACCCAGCCGGCGGCGCGCAACCCTGCCGCCGCACCCGCCTCGCCCTGCGGCACCAGCACGCGGCGCCCTGGCTTCGCCTCGGGCAGGGTGCGCAGGATCGTGTCGGTGTAGAGCGTGAACCCGGTCGCCGGCTCCGGCGCGGCCGCCGCCCCGGCGAGGTAGCGTCCGCCGCGGCCGAGCTCGCCGAGCGGTCCGCGCTCCGGCCCGACCCGGGCAAAAAAGGCAAAGCTGATGCCGGTGTGGTACTCGAAGCCGCGATTCTCGACCGGGTCGATCGTGACCTTCAGCGACGGCATCGCCGCCTTGAGCCCGTCGAGCACGGCGCCGAGCCGGTCCCGCTCGTCGCGCGCCTTCGGCGGCAGGTCGAGCCGGTCGAGCGCGGCGCGGGCCGAGCCGGCCGCGCCGGCGAGCGCGACGAGACCCGACAAGAGCTTTCCCGCCTGCCCCGGCATCGCCGCGACGGTCGTCGCATCCTTGTGGTCAAGCGCGGCGCGCAGTCGGGCCGCCTCGGCGCCGGCGATGCCATAGGCCTCGGCGATCGCCGGAACCAGCGTCGGAAGCGTGATGTCGACCGAGAGATGGGGGACCCCGACCGTTTGCAGCGCCTCGCCGGCGACGGCGATGACCTCGACATCGGCGGCAGGGCCGCCCGCTCCGATCAGCTCGGCGCCGGCCTGGCCCACCTGGCGCTCGGGGCGGATCTCGGAGCCTTTGACCCGCAGCACCTGCCCGTCATAGCTGAGGCGCAGCGGCCGCTCGTAATGCGCGAGGCGGCTGCCGGCGATGCGGGCGATCTGCGGCGTCATGTCGGCGCGCACGCCGATCATCCGATGCGAGGCCGGGTCGAGCGTGCGAAAGGTCTCCGCGGCCGTATCCGCGCCGGCGCCCGACAGCAGCGCCTCCTCGAACTCGACCAGCGGCGGCTTGACGCGCTCGTATCCATGCGCCCCCAGCACCGCCATCAGGCGGGCGGTGACCTCGGCCTCGATCTGCGCCTCGGGCGGCAACAGATCGTAGAACCCGGTCGGCAGCAGGGCCAGGTGCGGGGCGTCGTTCATCGGCGGGATATTGCACATAGCGCGGCGAGAAAGCGACTGCCGCGAGGATCGCGGGAGAGCCTATGGCTCGACCGGCAACGAAGCGCCGATAGCCGCGGCGATGCCGCCGGCGATGGATCCGGGAAGTCCGGCGGCCGCCGCATAATGCGCCCCGAATGCGCTGCCCGCGACAGCGTAGAGCGGCGGACGCGCGGGCGGGGGCTCCAGCGCGGCGCGACGGCTTGCCTCGATGGCGATCGTGGCGATCATGATCGCGACGAGACTCGCGCCTTCGCCACCCGACGCGAGGTTACCGCACAGCCGTGCGATCTCGCTGGCGGCGCGCTGGCGGTCCGGATCGGTCTTGAGCACGTTGGCCGCGCTCGCGAGAAGCACGGCTTCCCCTTCGATGATCAGGCCTTGATCGCGCAGCGCGAAAAGATAATGCCGCGCCATGGATTCGAGGTCGTGATCGAGGCGGCCTGCCATGGCCTCGACCTCCGCTCCCGCTCTGCCGGAAAGATCTCCGGCGAGCAGCGCGAGACGTCGCAGCTCAACTTGCAAGGCTGTGCGCCTCGTCGGTGATGCGTTCACCGCGAACTCCAATATACAATATCCAGCATTCGCTTAAAAAATCCCGGTTCTTTGAGATTATTCAAAACGAAATCATTCTTAATTTTTCGTTAACGCCGGACACAATTCCGGCCGGGCGGCACCGGAAAAAAAGCGCGCGCTCAACGTGCGATTGCCGATAAAACTAGCGCACCGGCCGACCGGCGGCCGGGAACAGCCGGGGAGCGAAGCAATGAAGCGACGGGATGTTTTAAAATCGGCGCTGGCCGGCGCGGCGGTGATGGCGGCTCCGGGCATCGTGCGGGCCGAGAAGGATTCGGTCATCACCTTCGTGCCGCATGCCGACCTCGCCTCGCTCGACCCGGTGTGGACGACGGCCGACATCACCCGCAACTTCTCGCTCGCGGTCTACGACACGCTCTACGCCTTCGACGCCGATTTCGCCGTGCAGCGGCAGATGGCCGAAGGCGAGACCACGTCCGCCGACGGCAAGGAGGTCACGATCAAGCTGCGCGACAGTCTCAAGTTCCATGACGGCGCGCCGGTCCTCGCCAAGGATTGCGTCGCGACGATCCAGCGCTTCGGCAAGCGCGACCCGATGGGCACGGCGCTGATAGCCCGCACCGACGAGGTCAGCGCCCCGGACGACAAGACGATCAAGTTCCGCCTGAAGACGCCGTTCCCGCTGCTGACCTATGCGCTGGCCCAGGTCTATTGCGCGATCATGCCGGAGCGGCTCGCCAAGACCGACGCTTTCACCCAGGTCACCGAGGCGATCGGCAGCGGCCCCTTCAAGTTCGTCAAGGACGAGCGGGTGCCGGGGCAGCGCGTCGTCTATGCCAAGAATGCCGATTACGTGCCGCGCAAGGACGGCAAGCCGAGCTTCAATGCCGGGCCCAAGGTCGCCTATTTCGACCGCGTCGTGTGGAATTTCATCCAGGACCCGGGCACCGCGGCGGCGGCGCTGCAGCAAGGCGAGATCGACTGGTGGGAGAACCCGCCGATCGATCTGGTCCCGGCGCTCAAGAAGAACAAGGAGCTCGTCGTCACGGTCAAGGACCGCACCGGCGAGATCGGCTGCCTGCGCTTCAACCACCTCTACCCGCCGTTCGACAAGCCGGCGGTGCGGCGGGCGGTGCTGTCGGCGATCGACCAGAAGGATGTGATGACGGCCTTTGCCGGCGCCGAGCCGAGCATCATGAAGCTCGATGTCGGGCTGTTCGTGCCCGGCACCCCGCTCGCCAGCGATGTCGGGGTTGAAATCACCCGCGGGCCGAAAGACTACGAGAAGATCAAGAAGGACCTCGCCGCCGCCGGCTATAAGGGCGAGAAGGTCATCGTGCTCGGCGCGACGACGATCCCGTCGATCTGGGCCGAGGCCTCGGTCGCCACTGACGTCTTGAAGAAGATCGGGATGAATGTCGAGCTCTTGGCGCTCGAATGGGGCGCGGTCGTCTCGCGCCGCGCGGTCAAGGAGCCGCCCGATCACGGCGGCTGGAACATTTTCTATACCTATCTCGGCGGGTTCGGAAACATCTCGCCCGGCCCCAACATCGCGATCCGCGGCGCCGGCGCCAGCTCATGGTTCGGCTGGCCGACCGATCCCGAGATGGAGAAGCTTCGCGACGACTGGTTCGCCGCGCCCGACCTCGCCGCCCAGCAAAAGCTGACGCGCGCGATGCAGGAGCATTTCTGGCAGAACCCGAGCTATGTGCCGCTCGGCATGTACGACCAGCCGACCGCCTACCACGCCAATCTGCAAGACGTGCACTACGGCTGGCCGCAATTCTATGGGGTGCGGCGAGCCTAGCGGCGCGAAGCGCCTAAAGATTCACAATGAGAAAGTGAGACAGTGAGGGTTGGATTCGCCGCCATCTCACTGCCTCACTGCCTCATTGTGAATTGACGATTCGGTACTCCGCCCGCCTAGAACTTCAGCGCTTTCGCTTGGATCACGTTGGGCAGCGCGCAGACCTCGTCGAGCACGGCCGGGGTCAATGCCTGATCGACGCCGGCGAGGAGGATCGCGTCCTGGCCCGGCGCGGTGCGGCCGAGATGCAGCGTGGCGATATTGATCTCCGCCGCCGCGAGGGTGCGGCCCAGCGCGCCGATAAAGCCGGGCTTGTCATTGTTGCGCACATAGAGGACATGGCCGCCGAGCTCGGCCTCGAGCGGGATGCCGGCGACCGAGACGAGGCGCGGCTTGTCGCCGAAGAGCGTGCCCTCGACCGCCCGCTCCTTCCCCTCGAAGGTCACCGCGACGCGGATCAGGGTCTGATAGTCGCCCGGGTCGGAACGCAGCGTCTCGCTGACGCGAATGTCGCGCTCGCGGCAGATTACCGGGGCGTTGACCATGTTGATCGTCGAAAGCTGCGGCGCGAGCAGCCCGGTCAGCGCGATTGCGGTCAACGGCTTGACATTGAGCGCGGCGATCGCGCCCTCGTAGATGACATCGACCGCGGAGATAATGCCGGTCTCGGTAAGCTGCCCGGCCAGGCTGCCGAGCTGCTCGGCGAGCTTCATGTAGGGCTTGAGCCGCGCCGCCTCCTCGGCGGTCAGCGACGGCATGTTGACCGCGTTTGAGATCGCGCCCGACAGCAGATAGTCCGACATCTGTTCGGCGATCTGCACTGCGACGTTTTCCTGCGCCTCGCTGGTCGCGGCGCCGAGATGGGGGGTGGCGACGACGTTGTCGCGGCCGAAAAGCGGGTTCGATTGCGGCGCCGGCTCCTCGACAAAGGCATCGACCGCGGCGCCGGCGACCTTGCCGGAATCGAGCGCGGCGGCAAGGTCGGCCTCGACGACGAGCCCGCCGCGCGCGCAATTGATCAGCCGCACCCCATCCTTCATCTTCGCGAAGGCGCGCTTGTCGATCAGGCTCCGGGTCTGCTCGGTGAGCGGCGTGTGCAGCGTGATGAAATCGGCGCGGGCATAGAGCTCGTCTAGGGCGACGCGTTCGACCCCCAGATCGACCGCGCGCTCGGCCGAGAGGAACGGGTCGTAGGCGACCACCTTCATCCTGAGGCCCTGAGCCCGGTCGGCGACGATCGAGCCGATATTGCCGCAGCCGACGACACCCAGCACCTTGCCGGCAAGCTCGACCCTCATAAACCGCGACTTCTCCCATTTGCCGGACTGGGTCGAGCGGTCGGCGGCCGGGATTTCCCGGGCCAGCGCGAACAGGAGCGCGATCGTGTGCTCGGCGGTCGTGATCGAGTTGCCGTAGGGCGTGTTCATCACGACGATGCCGCGCTGGGTCGCCGCCGGCACATCGATATTGTCGACCCCGATCCCGGCGCGCCCGACGATGCGCAGCTTGCCAGCGGCGGCGATCAGCTCGGCCGTGACCTTGGTTGCCGAGCGCACCGCCAGCCCGTCATACCCGCCGATGATCGCGGCCAGCTCGGCGGGTTTGAGCCCGACCTTGAAGTCGGTCTCGACCCCGCGCTCGGCGAACACCGCCACGGCGCGCGGGCTCAAAGCGTCGGCGATCAATACCTTGGGCATGCGGAACTCCAGTAAAACCTAACTCGCCTTGGCGGCGTCGCGCTCCTGCTCCCAGGCCCAGTCGAGCCACGGCATCAGCGCCTCGACATCGCTCGTCTCGACGGTCGCGCCGGTCCAGATGCGGATACCCGGCGGCGAGGCGCGATGGGTGGCGAGGTCGTAGCCGATCCCCTCCTTGTCGAGCCGCGCCAGCATCCGCCGCGAGGTCGTGAAACGCGTCTCCGGGTCGAGGCTCTGAAACCACGGATCGGTGATCGTCAGACAGGGCGAGGTGCAGGACCGCGTCTCGGGCGCCTCGGCGAGGAATTCGACCCAAGGCGTGCGCTCGACCCAGGCCGACACCACGGCGAGATTGGCCTCTGCGCGGGCGACGGTGCCGTCGAGCCCGCCGACGCTCTCCGCCCATTTCAGCGAGTCGACCGCGTCCTCGAGGCACAGCATCGACGGCGTATTGATCGTCTCGCCCCGGAAGATCCCCTCGATCAGCTTACCCTTGCTGGTCATGCGGAAGATTTTGGGGAGCGGCCAGGGCGGCGTATAGCGCTCCAGACGGGCGACCGCACGCGGGCCAAGCGCGATCATCCCATGCGCCGCCTCGCCGCCAAGCGCCTTCTGCCACGACCAGGTCACCACATCGAGCCGGTCCCACGGCAACCGCATCGCGAAGGCGGCCGAAGTCGCGTCGCAGATCGTCAGCCCCGTCCGCTGCGGCGAAATCCAGTCGCCGTTCGGGATGCGGACGCCCGAAGTCGTGCCGTTCCACACGAACACGGCGTCGCGGCCGGGATCGATCGAGGCGAGGCCGGGCAGCTGGCCGTAGGGCGCGTGGAAGTGGCGCACATCCGGCAGTTTCAGGTGGGCGACCACGTCGTCGACCCAGGTCTCGCCAAAATTCTCCCAGGATAAGAGGTCGACCCCGCGGGCGCCGAGCAGCGACCACAGCGCCATCTCGACGGCGCCGGTATCCGACGCGGGAACGATGCCCACTCTATAATCGGCCGGAATGCCAAGGAGCTTGCGCGAGCGCTCGATGATTTCGACGCATTGCGCGAGCCCGATCGCCGAGCGGTGCGACCGGCCGACCAGCGCGTTCGCGAGCGCGCCCGGTGTCCAGCCCGGCCGCTTGGCGCAGGGGCCAGACGAAAAACAGGGATTTATGGGCCGCCGCGTCGGCTTCATCGGGCCGGTCCTCTCGCCACATCGCCAGGCGCACGGAATACGGAGACGCGCGCGCCGCGTCAATGGTGCAGCGCAGCAATTCGCGCCGGGGACCGGGATATCAAAAAGGCGCCCGCAGGCGCCTTATGTCAGGGGAGGGCGAGACCGATATAAGTGCGGGTCCAGGCCTTGCGAAGCTGATCCTCTACCGCCAGGCCCGTCTCGGTGACACCGGATACGACCCTGCCGGTAATCTCGGGCTTCAGCGACCTAACGAGATGGTCGATCGTCGCTTCCTCCGCGATATGCCCCTGAAGGGCGCGGAGACTCGCGCTTTCTGCCGTCATCTCATTCCTCCTGGCGCGGGAAAGGGGTTGGGGGACCCGCGACCATTTGACCCTGCACGGAACCGTCAATAATAGATTTTGCCGAGTTTCACAACCGCTTTACTTTTGGAACCATCCAGAGAGGCGCACGTTCGTGGCTTTTGGCGCGATTGCACGCGCGCGTTACGCGATTTCTTCGGATTCCCCTTCGCCGCGATTTGGCGCTACGCTCGTCCCGTGACCCGACGAGGGAGAGCGCCATGCAATACGGGCTGTTCACGATGCCGTCGCACCCGCCGGAGCGCGGGCTTTACGACGGGCACCGCTGGGATCTGCAAACCCTGCGCTGGGCAGACGAACTGGGGTTTTTCGAGGCCTGGATCGGCGAGCACCACACCGCGCCGTGGGAACCGCACCCCTCGCCCGACCTCCTGATCGCGCAGTCGCTGATGGAGACCAAGCAGATCCGCCTGGCGCCGGGCGGATTCCTCTTGCCGTATCATCACCCGGCAGAGCTGGCGAACCGGCTCGCGATGCTCGATCACATGGCCGAGGGCCGGCTCAATTTCGGCGTCGCCGCGAGCGGGCTTCCGAGCGACTGGGCGATGTTCCACGTCGACGGCAACACCGGCCAGCACCGCGAGATGACCCGCGAGGCGCTCGACATCATCCTGAAGATGTGGGCCTCGGAGGAGCCGTTCGACTACAACGGCAAGTATTGGCAGGTGAGCCACCCTGAAACGATGTACGGTTTCCTCAAGCCGCACATCCGCCCCTTGCAGAAGCCGCACCCGCCGATCGGCGTCGCCGGCGTCAGCGCCGGGTCCGAGACGCTGAAGCTCGCCGGCGAGCACGGCTTTCTGCCGATGAGCCTCAACCTCAACCAGACCTATGTCGCGAGCCACTGGGCCTCGGTCGAGGAAGGCGGACGGCGCAGCGGCCGCACCCCGAGCCGGCGCGACTGGCGCCTGGTGCGCGAAATCTTCGTCGCCGACACCGACGCCGAGGCCTGGCGGCTCTCGGTCGGCTCGCATATGGGGCGGATGATGCGGGAATATTTTCTGCCGCTCCTGACCGGCGTCGGCGTGATCCAGTTCCTCAAGCACGATCCCGAGGTCGCCGACAGCGACGTGACGCCGGAGTACTGCGCCACTCACAACTGGCTGATCGGCTCCCCCTCGACCGTCGTCGAAAAGATCGAGCGGATGTACGAGGAGGTCGGCGGCTTCGGCGCCCTCCTGCTCTTCTGCTTCGACTACAGCGAGTCGCCGCAGGCCTGGCGCCACTCGATGGAACTGCTGGCGAAGGAGGTCATGCCCAAGGTCCAGCACCTGGGCGCGCGACTCGCCTAGCTCCCTGGCATTCCCGATGGGTGGCGCGCCGCATGTCGTACCGCGTTTAGTGCCTGAATGCGCGCGGTGTTCGTCGGGTGTCAGCGGAATCGGCTTGTCATCGTCCGCTGCCGGTAGCCGCAGCACGATTTGCGCAATGTCGTCTTGCGCGTCGGCCGGGAGGTCGCGCATGGCGTCGAGCGCTCGCTCGAGAGCTTTGTCATGGCGGGAACCTAATCCTTTCGCGCCGCGGCGCAAGGCGCTTGCAATCGCGGGCCGTTATCACGATTTCAATGATTGTCCCCTATCACCGGCGGGGCGCTGCTATGCCCTTGGCGGCATTGCGCCGATGCCGGCGATGGGGCACATTCCGGCCCGCGCCGGTCGGGCTTGCGGCGGCGTGCGAGAGTAGTATAAGGCGCTGCCGGGCCAAGCGGCTTGCGCACAGGGGATGACGGGCCGGGCGATCCGGTTTTGGGGGGACGGCCAGCCGAGAGTGAATTCGGGCCGCACCTTGCCGGCCCGGCAGGAGACGCTGATTGCAACCCACCGATATTCGCGACCCCAGCTACTTCCATAAGGTTGTCGATTGCCAATGGGCCTGCCCGTCGCACACGCCGGTGCCCGAGTACATCCGCCTCATCGCCGAGCGCAGATACACCGAGGCGTGGGCGATCAACTGGCAGTCGAACGTCTTTCCCGGCATCCTCGGCCGCACCTGCGACCGCCCCTGCGAGCCGGCGTGCCGGCGCGGCCGGATCGAGAAGGAACCGGTGGCGATCTGCCGGCTGAAGCGCGTCGCCGCCGACAACAAGGGCGATGTCAGCGCCTATATCCCGCCGCCGCCGAAGGAGAAGAACGGCAAGCGCATCGCCCTCGTCGGCGCCGGCCCGGCCTCGCTCACGGTGGCGCGCGACCTCCTGCCGCTCGGCTACGAATGCGTCATCTTCGACGGCGACACCAAGAGCGGCGGGATGATGCGCACGCAGATCCCGCGCTTCCGCCTCCCCGAATCGGTGACCGACGAAGAGTGCAACCAGATCATCGACATGGGCGCCGAGACCCGGTTCGGGCATTTCGTCGACAGCCTCAAGGAGCTGCTGGCGGAAGGCTGGGACGCCGTCTTTGTCGGCTCGGGCGCGCCGCGCGGCCGCGAGCTCGAAATTCCCGGCCGCCAGGAAGCCTCGGCCAATATCCATATCGGCATCGACTGGCTGTCGAGCGTCTCGTTCGGCCACATCAACAAGATCGGCGAGCGCGTGATCGTGCTTGGCGGCGGCAATACCGCGATGGATTGCTGCCGTTCCTCGCGCCGGCTCGGCGGCAAGGAAGTCACCGTCGTCGTGCGCTCGGGCTTCGAGGAGATGAAGGCGAGCCCGTGGGAGAAGGAAGACGCCCAGCACGAGGGCATCCCGATCCTCAACTTCCTGGTCCCGACCGAGTTCATCCACAGTGACGGCGTCCTGACCGGGGTCAATTTCGAGAAGGTCGAGGCGAAGTACGACGACAACGGCCGGCGTTCGCTGATCCCGACCGGCGAGACCCAGCACATCCCCTGCGACGACGTCTTGGTCGCGATCGGCCAGGAGAACGCGTTCCCATGGATCGAGCGCGACATCGGCATGGAGTTCGACCGCTGGGCCATGCCCAAGGTCGACCCGATCACGATGCAGTCGACGATCCCCAACGTCTTCTTCGGCGGCGACGCGGCGTTCGGGCCGAAGAACATCATCTGGGCGGTCGCGCACGGCCATGACGCGGCGGTGTCGATCGACAAGTTCTGCCACGGCGAGGACATCAAGGACCGCCCGCCGCCCGGCACCTCGCTCGTCAGCCAGAAGATGGGCATCCACGAGTGGAGCTACGACAACGATATCTCCAACGACATCCGCTACAAGGTGCCGCTGCGCGAGACGGCGGTGGCGCTCGCGGATATCCGCATGGAGGTCGAGCTCGGCTACGACGAGAAGCTCGGCTACCTGGAGGCCGAGCGGTGCCTCAACTGCGATATCGAGACCGTGTTTACCGGACCGCTTTGCATCGAGTGCGATGCCTGCGTCGATATCTGCCCCGTCGACTGCATCACCTTTACCGATGACGGGACCGAAGAGGAATTGCGCGGGCGGCTGACCGCCCCGTCGACCAACCTGACCCAGGACCTTTACATCGGCAATTCGTTGAAGACCGGCCGGATCATGGTCAAGGACGAAGACGTTTGCCTGCATTGCGGCCTCTGCGCCGAGCGGTGCCCCACCGGAGCGTGGGACATGCGCAAATTCCTCATCGACATCACACAGGCGGGACCGGCATGCCGAAGCCGCTAGAAGCGCTCAACGATTTCGTCGTCAAGTTCGCCAACGTCAACGGGTCGGGCTCGGCCAGCGCCAACGCGCTGTTCGCCAAGTCGATCCTGCGCATGGGCATCCCGGCGAGCTCGCGCAACATCTTCCCGTCGAATATCCAGGGGCTGCCGACCTGGTTCGAGGTGCGGATCAACGAGGCCGACCATCTCGGCCGGCGCGGCGGCGTCGACATGATGGTGGCGATGAACCCGCAGACCTGGGACCAGGACATCGCCGAGATCGAGCCCGGCGGCTACCTGCTTTACGACTGCACCAAGCCGATGCCGCCCTCGAAGTTCCGCGAGGACGTCACGGTGATCGGCGCGCCGCTGACCGAAATCTGCAACCGCACCTATACGGACATGCGGCAGCGGCAGCTCTTCAAGAACATCATCTATCTCGGCGTGCTTTCCGCCCTGCTCGACATGGATGTCGAATCCATCGAAGCGCTGATCGGCGAGCAGTTCCGTGGCAAGGACACGCTGATCAAGCCGAACGTCAACGCGCTCCACCTCGGCCGCGACTGGGCAAAGGAGGAGCTCGATTGCCCGATCGGGCTGCGCCTCGAAAGGCGCGACAAGGTCGGCAAGCGCATCTTCGTCAACGGCAACGACACCGCCGCGCTCGGCGCCGTTTATGGCGGCGCGACGGTATGCGCGTGGTACCCGATCACCCCGTCATCCTCGCTCGCCGAAGCCTTCTCGGCGCATTGCTTCCGCCTGCGCCGCGACGCTGACTCGAAAAAGCACAAATTCGCGATCATCCAGGCGGAGGACGAGCTCGCCTCGATCGGCATGGTCGTCGGGGCGGGGTGGAACGGCTCGCGCGCCTTCACCGCGACCTCGGGGCCGGGCATCTCGCTGATGCAGGAATTTATCGGCCTCGCCTATTTCGCCGAGATCCCGGCGGTGATCTTCGACATCCAACGCGGCAGCCCCTCGACTGGGATGCCGACGCGCACCCAGCAAGCCGACATCCTGTCCTGCGCCTATGCCTCGCACGGCGACACCAAGCACGTGCTCCTGTTCCCCGAAAACCCGCACGAGGCCTTCGAGTTCGGCGCGCTCAGCTTCGACCTCGCCGACCGGCTGCAGACGCCGATTTTCGTCATGCTCGACCTCGACATCGGCATGAACGACTGGCTGGTCGATCCACTCGAATGGGACGCGGCGCGCAAATACGACCGCGGCAAGGTGATGACCTACGAGGATCTGGAGGCCGGCAAGGAGTTCGGTCGCTACCTCGATGTCGATGGCGACGGCATCCCCTACCGCACGCTGCCCGGCACACACCCGACGCGCGGTTCGTTCTTCACCCGCGGCACGACCAAGGACCGCTATGCGCGGTATTCCGAGGAAGGTCACGACTACGTCGAGAACATGCAGCGGCTCTTGAAGAAGTTCGAGACCGCGAAGCGCCTGCTGCCGCGCCCGGTAAAGCGCTCGGCGAAGGAGGCGACCCGCTACGGCGCGATCTATTTCGGCTCGACCTCGGCGGCGATGGACGAGGCGCTGGAGCAGCTCGAGGCACGCGGCGTCCATCTCGACGTGCTGCGCGTGCGCGGCTTCCCGTTCCACGACGACGTGCTCGACTTCATCACCGATCACGAGCGCGTCTTTGTCATCGAACAGAACCGAGACGCCCAGCTCCGTACCTTGCTGACGACGGAGGGCGAGATCGATCCGGCCCGGCTCGTCCCGATCCTGCATTACGACGGCACGCCGATCACCGCCCGGTTCATCACCAAGGCGATCGCCGACATGGTCTCCGTCGTCACCCTCGCCCCGTTGCGCAAGGCCTAACCCGATGACCTACATCGTCAAGCCCCGCTTTCGCCACCCGTCGCTGCCGACCAACAAGCTCGGCTACACGCATCGCGACTATGAGGGCGCGATCTCGACGCTGTGCGCCGGCTGCGGTCACGATTCGATCAGCGCCGCGATCATGCAGGCGTGCTTCGAGCTGGCGCTGCCGCCGCACCGGATCGCCAAGCTGAGCGGCATCGGCTGCTCGTCGAAGACCCCGACCTATTTCCTCGGCCGCAGCCACGGCTTCAACAGCGTGCACGGGCGGATGCCGTCGGTGCTGACCGGCGCCAACCTCGCCAACCGCGACCTCGTCTATCTCGGCGTCTCCGGCGACGGCGACAGCGCCTCGATCGGGCTCGGGCAGTTCGCGCATTGCCTGCGCCGCGGCGTCGACATGGTCTATATCGTCGAGAACAACGGCGTGTACGGGCTGACCAAGGGCCAGTTCTCGGCCACCGCCGACAAAGGCTCGAAAACGCGCCGCGGACCGGTCAACACCGACTCGCCGATCGATCTCGTCGCCCTCGCCCTGCAGCTCGGCGCGAGCTATGTCGGCCGCAGCTTCTCAGGCGACAAGCACCAGCTCGTGCCGCTGATCAAGGGCGCGATCGAGCACAAGGGCGCCGCCTTTATCGATGTCGTCTCGCCCTGCGTCGCGTTCAACAACAACGCCGAGTCGACCAAGAGCTTCGAATACGTGCGGGCGCATAACGATGCGGTCAACGCGCTCGATTTCATGATCGACCACGCGCCGATCACCGCCGATTACGCGCCCGGCACGGTCGAGACCGTGGTGCAGCACGACGGTTCGGCGCTGCGCCTGCGGAAGCTTCACCCCGAATACGACCCGCACGACCGCGTTTCGGCGATGAGCTATTTGGCGCAGCGCCACGCCACCGGCGAGGTGGTGACCGGGCTCCTCTTCGTCGAGCCCGACCACGGCGATCTGCACCATTTCCTCGACACGGTCGAGGCGCCGCTCAACGAGCTGAACGAGCCCGAGCTATGCCCCGGCCTCGACCAGCTCGACCGCTACAACGCGACCCACCGATAGGCCACCAAATCCCCTCGCCCGCTTGCGGGCGAGGGGAAAGGCGTCAACGACTTTCGGGCGCGAAATAGCGCCTTACGCTAATCTCGCTGGCCCGCCGGCGCATCGCGTGCGTGTCGTGCCACGCCTGCATTCGCAGCAGCATCTCCATGTCTACGTCAAACGCCTTCTCGATCCGCAGCGCCATCTCCGGCGACAGCGCAGCCTTCCCGTGCAGAAGGTCCGACAGCGTCGCGCGCCGTACCCCCAACACCTCAGCCGCGCGGCTGACGGAAAGGCCCAGTTCGCCGAGAATTTCCTCCCGGATGAACTCGCCGGGGTGAGCGGGGCTCATGCCGATTTTCACGGGCGCGTCACTCATCAATGGTAGTCCTCCAAATCGAGATTGGAGATTTCTTCCTGCTCGATTTCAAAGGTCAGCCGCCAGTTGCCACTGACCGAAATGCTCCATGTCCCGGCGCGGTCGCCCACGAGTTGATGGATGCGCCAGCCCGGCGGGCCACGCAGCGTCTTTATGTCGCTCGCCGCGACCACCGCCGTAAGCACCCGTCGCAGACGAGGAGCAAGATCGTTGCGCAGTTCGCGGCTGTCGTCGTCCCGGACAAGGCGCAGCAGCCCCCTGTGCCGGACACTTCGAATAATCATTCGAAATGTACGTTATGACCGTACAAATTTCAAGAAGGCGGATACTCAGCCCCCTGTCGCCGGCTGGCCGTACTCCTCGTCGCTGACGTGCCGGCCCCAGCTCGTCCCCTCGCCTTTCTCGCCGGCTTCCGACAGCGCCAGATGCGCGAACAGCCGGTCCGGCGAGGCGCCGTGCCAATGCTGGGTGTTGGGCGGGATGTTGACCGTGTCGCCGGGGTTCAGCACCTGCGGCTTCTCGCCCTCGAAGCAGATGCGGCCGACCCCGCTGAGGCAGAACAGCGTCTGGCCGACCGGGTGCGCGTGCCAGGCGGTGCGCGCGCCCGGCGTAAAGGTGACGACCGAGCCGCCCAGCCGCGACGGCGAGTTCGCGGTGATCACCGGGTCCTGGAATACGGTTCCGGTAAAGGTCTCGGCGGCGCCCCGCCGCGTGGTGCGCTCCGTGGCGCGAATGACTCCGGCTTTTACGGGCATGGCTCCCTCCTCATATGACCGGGGGAGCATACCCGCCGCGGAACGCGGCACGCAATCGACGAGGAGCTGATGGCCACGATAAGGGTCGGCATCGGCGGGTGGGTCTTCCCGCCCTGGCGCGGGAGCTTCTACCCGGCCGGGGTCAAACAGGCCGACGAGCTCGCCTATGCCAGCCGTCATGTCACCGCGATCGAGATTAACGGCACCTTCTACCGGCTGCAGAACCCGAAAATTTTCACCCATTGGCGCGACGGGACGCCGGACGATTTCGTCTTCTCGATGAAGGGCTCGCGCTTTATCACCAACCGCCGCGAGCTCGCCGGGGCCGGCGAAGCGCTCGACAAGTTTCTCGCCAGCGGGATGACGGAGCTCGGCGCGAAATTCGGCCCGATCTTGTGGCAACTCGCCCCGACCAAGCAGTTCGACGAGGCCGATTTCGCCGCCTTCCTCGACCTTTTGCCCAAAGGGATGCGCCACGCCGTCGAGCCACGCCACGCGAGCTTCGCCGACAAGGCGTTCTTCAAGCTCCTTAAGGACCGCAACGTCGCGGTCTGTTTCGGCGACGACCCGGACTATCCGGCCTTTGACGAGGTAACGGCCGATTTCGTCTACGCGCGGCTGCGCTCCTGCAGTCTGGCCGAGGAGACCGGCTACTCGCCGCAGGCCCTGACCGCGATCGCCAGACGGTTCGCGGACCATGCCGAGGCCGGGCGCGACGCCTTCGTCTATTTCATCAACGGCGCCAAGGTTCGGGCGCCGCATGCGGCGATGGCGCTGATCGAGCGGCTAAAGGGCTAGAACCGCTCGGCGCGGAACGGCGCCGGATCGACGAAGGGCACGCCGCCCGTCATCATCTCGGCCAAGAGCCGCCCCGTCGTCGGACCCAACGTAAATCCCTGATGGGCATGGCCAAAGGCGCACCACAGATGCGGCTGCGTCGGCGCCGGGCCGATGATCGGCATCATGTCGGGCGTGCACGGGCGGATCCCCATCCACGGCTCCGGCTCGACCGCCTCATCCAGCGGGAAGACCCTGCGGGCGATCGGCTCGGCGCGCGCGAGCTGCACCGGAGTCGGCGGCGCCGGCGGGCGCGCGAATTCGACGCCGGTCGTCAGGCGGATGCCGGCCCGCATCGGCGCCAGCAGAAAGCCGTTGGACGCCACCGGGCGCGTGAGGCCGGCATTGCCCTTTGGCTTGAAATGCAGGTGATAGCCGCGCTTGCCGAAGAGCGGCGGAGTGTAGCCGAAGCGTTTGGTGACCGCGCCGGACCACACCCCGAGGGCGACGACCGCCTCCCCCGCCTCCACTTCCGTGCCGTCGGCAGCCGTAACCCGCCAGGCGGCGCCGCCGCGCCTCAGCATCCCGGCGTCTCCGACCGCGAACTCTCCGCCGAGCCGGCGGAAGAGCTCGAAATAACTCATCGTCAGCGCGTGCGGATCGTTGACCGCGTAGGGGTCGGTCCAGTGCAGCCCGCCGACAAAGCCGTTGTTCAGATGCGGCTCCAACTCGCCGAGCGCGGCCGGCGTCAGCGCCGCGGAATTAACCCCGAACGCCCGCGCGCGCTCGGCCTTCGCGAGCTCGGAATCCATCGTCGCCGTATCGTTGAAGGCCCGGAGGAATCCGACCGGGCGCAGCAGCTCGGTCGAACCCGCCTCCTCGGCGAGCGCCTTGTGCTCATCGAGGCAGGTCGCGATCAGCGTGAACCAATCCCGCGCGATCGCCGCGTAGCGCCCGGGCTCCGAGTTCCACCAATAGCGGAACAGCCGGCCGGCGAGCCCCGGCAGGGCCGAGAGGTGGTAGTGGACATCGACCGACCGGTTGCGGGCGATGCGGCGCAGCTCCGCGATATCGCGCGGAAACGCGTGGGGAAACACGGCCTCCCGCTGAACCAGCCCGCCATTGCCGTAGGAGGTTTCCTCGCCCGGCTGCCGCCGGTCGACGAGCACGACCTGCCGGCCGCGCTTCTGCAGATGCACGGCGACCGAGACGCCGACCATCCCGGCGCCGAGAACGACGACATCGGCTTGCATCAAACCTGCCTCACCTGGCCCGGAACGCCGAACGGGCATTCAAGCGCGGCGCGGTCCCAACCGCCGCAGTCAGCGGCGGCCGCATAGCTGCTCGACAGGAAATCGAGCAGCAGCGCATCCGGGTCGGCGGCGGCGCGCACGGTGTCGTAGGGAAGGACGAACTCCCCGAGCGCGGCGTCGAACAATGCGCCCCCCGGCACCGGCCGCGCTCGGAACCCGGGCGGCTCGGGATAGGCATAGGAATAAAAGGCCGGGTGGGGATATGCCTCGCTTCCCGGCCAGAACCCGGCGCTGCTGACCTCGTGCGAGTACGCTTCCCGCGTCACCGAGTCGGGCAGGCCCGGGATGCCGCCCGGATGCCGCGGCGCCCTCCGTCCCGAAAACCGCGTCACTGCCAGGTCGAAGCTCCCCCAAAAGAAGTGAACGGGGCTGACTTTGCCAAGAAAGCCCGTGCGGAACAGCCGAAATACCCGGTCTACCTGAACCAGCGCCTGCCAGAAGCGGTGGGCGGCAGGGGCATCGTAGCTGCGGTGGGTAACATCCTGCGAGAAGCGGATCGGGTCGGCGACTTCGTTGGGCATCTCGTTGACGGCGACTTGGACACCGAGGCCGTGAAGCAATTCCATCACGCGGTGGTAAAAGTCGGCGACCGCCCGCGGCTCCAGCGGAAAGCCCGCTTGCCCTCCGCGACTTGTGCGCGCAGCGAGCCGGTGCGCGATAAAGTCGAACTCGATTTCCAGGATGCCGGCGCCGGACGGGATGGGCGAGGTCATGAGCCCCCGCGCCGACACATAGAGGGGCACCTGCCAGCCGTGGTTGACCCAAGGCGTCAGCGCCAGCCTGACCTTGCCGACAATCTGGGTCCAGAGTTGCAACGCCGCGGCCGTCTCGCGCCAATCGGCGTACGCAATATCAGGCCAATCCGGCATCGCCTCAGCCCGTTATTCCGCCGCCATGCGCTTTTTCGGCTTGGGCCAGCGCGAGGCGACGAGCGGCAGCACCTCGTCTATGAGGCGGCGGGTCTGGGTCATGATCTCATCGTCGCCCCGGGCCGACGGGCGCAGGATGAATTTCGACACGCCGGCCTCGACATAGGCGCCGATCTTGTCGGCGATCTGCTCGGCGCCGCCGATCGCGAAATAGTCGAGCGGGTCGCGCCCGGTGCGCTTGCGGTAGGCGTCGAACAGCGGCGCGAGCCCGGGATCGTCCGCGCGGCCGAAGCGGAACGGGATGCCGGCGCCGTAATGGTCGTCGTCGATCGCCCTGCCCTCCTCGGCCGAAGCCTTGCGGATCGCGGCGACGACCTCCTTCGCCTGCGCCGGCGTCTCCGGCCCGGCCTGCCAGCCGGTGCCGTATTTCGCCGTGCGCCGCACCGCCGCCTCCGACGAGCCGCCGATCCACATCGGCAGGTCGGGCTGTACCGGCTTCGGCAGGCATTGCGCGCCCGAGAGATGATAATGGACGCCCTCGAAATCGACCTTGTCCTCGCCCCACAGCCGCCGGATCACCTCGAGCCCCTCATCGGTCTTGCGCCCGCGGGTTTTGGTGTCGAGGTTGAGGCTTTTCCATTCCGGCCCGAGCGGGCTGCCGATGCCGAAAGCCGGTAGCAGCCGCCCATTGGACAGGAAGTCGATCGTCGCGCATTGGCGGGCGACCAGCACCGCGTCGCGCATCGCCAGCGACAGCACGTTGACGCCGAACTTGATCCGTTTCGTTCGCCCCGCCAGCGCCGCCATCACGCTCATGCACTCGAGGAACGGCGTCGGGCTCGTCAGCCGGTCGGTCTGCCAGATCGAGTCGATCCCGCCGCCCTCGCACAGATCGACCCAGCGCCAATAGGCGTCGGCGCCGGAAAACGGAAACTCCATCACCCCGACCCCGACCGCGACGTTCCTCGGCATCGATGCCTCCTTGCCTCGCGCCGCCAACTATGGCCCGATCCGGGACGCTTGTCATTGGAGGGACCATGCGCATCTTGACGACCGTGCCGCAGGAAAACCTTCGCCTGGTGCCCGAGGCCGCCCGCGCCGCCGAGGCCGACGGGTATGACGGCATCGTCACGATGGAAAACAAGCACGAGCCGTTCCTGGCGCTCGCCGTCGCCGGCGCCGCCACCGACAGGATCGAGCTGCACACCTCGGTCGCGATCGCCTTCGCCCGCACGCCGATGGCGGTCGCCGAGACCGGGTGGGATCTCGCCGGCTCGACCGGGGGGCGGTTTGTCGTCGGGCTCGGATCGCAGGTGCGGGCGCATAACGAGCGGCGGTTCTCGGCGCCGTGGACCCCGCCGGCGCCGCGCATGCGCGAATACGTGCAGGTGCTGCGCGCGATCTGGAACCACTGGAAAACCGGCGAGAAGCCCGCCTATGAGGGGCAGCACTACCGCTTTACGCTGATGACGCCGAACTTCCACCCCGAGCCGATCGGCGCGCCGCCGCCGGCGGTCATGATCGCCGCGGTCGGGCCGGCTATGCTGAGGGTCGCCGCCGAGGAATGCGACGGGGTCAAGCTCCACGGTTTCTGCACCCGCAAGTACCTGACCGACACGATCATGCCCAAGATCGAGGCCGGGCTCGCCAAGGCCGGGCGGACGCGCGCCCAGTACGAAATCTCGGGCGGCGGCTTTCTCGCCACCGGGCCGGACGACGAGGCGGTCGCCAAGCGCTTCGAATGGGTGCGCCAG
>DASUIE010000275.1:0-9537 GCA_036273175.1 Allostellaceae bacterium | reverse complement strand
CGACGGGTTCATCGGCGCGCTGATCGCGCAGGCGATTTTCGGGGTCGGGTTCGCCGGCATCTTCATGCCCGGGCTCAAGGCCCTGTCGGACCGCATCCACGAGGAGCTGCAACCGCGCGCGACGGCCTGCTACATGTCGCTCTCGGGGTTCGGGCTCGCCGGGTCGTATTTCCTCGCCGGGATTATCGCGGCGCATGCGAGCTGGCGGCTCGCCTTCGCCTTCGCGACGCTGGGGCCGCTGGTCGCGGGGCTGCTCGTGCTGTTCCTGATGGCGCCGCAAACGCCGGAGCCGGTCGCGGCCCGCCCCGGCTTTTTCAAGTCGTTCAAGCTGGTTTTCGCCAATCGCGTGTCGGTCGGCTATATCTGCGGCTATGTCGCGCATTGCTGGGAGGTGCAGGGGCTGCGCGCCTGGATGGTCGCGTTCCTGACCTTTGCCGCGGCGCAGACCGGCGGCAGCGTCGGCGGGCTCGAAGCCCCGACCCTGGCTTCGATCATCTCGCTCGGCGGGATTTTTTCGAGCATCGGCTGCAACGAGTTCGCCAAGAAATTCGGGCGGATCAACCTGATCGTCGCGATCATGGCGGCGGGGATCGTGTTCGGCATCGCGACCGGGTTTTCGTGGCGCATCACGCTGTGGACGGCGACGATCCTGGTCGGCGGCTATTACGCGACGATGATGGCCGATGCCGGGGCGCTGGCGGCCGGCGCGGTCGCCTCGGCGAGCCCCGACATGCGCGGCGCGACGCTCGGCGCTTACGCGATGCTGGGCTACGGCGCCGGGCTCTTCGCCCCGACCGCGTTTGGCGCGATCCTCGACCTCGCCGGCGGCGCGCAGAGCGGCTGGGCCTGGGCCACGGCGTTCTTTTTCCTGGCGCTGCCCAACGCGATCGCGATCGCGATCCTGCGGCGCCTCGGCGGCGCGCTCGCCCGCGCCGGAACCGGCGCGACCGTCAAGCTCGCCGCCTCATAACCGCGGGTTTTCCCCCGAAGGCGCGGGACCGGGGGCCAGGGTGGAAGCGCTGGCCCCCGGTCTAACGAGATCGTGTCAGGGGCGAGCGTGACACCAGAAGGTGCCTCCCCAGGTGACTCTTATCTCAACTCCTGTTTGCCGTGCGTTACAGGATGTCAGCCCAGCCGACCCAAGCCAAAACAGCCCGCTCATGACGCCCACAAAGGCGCTTATCGGGAGAGCGCCCAATATGGATGATATCGATGTCGCTAATGCGGAAAACGCGGCGCCAGTGTTGAGGTGATTGGCTATTTGTGTGGCTTCGCGATGATCAAGCTCGATCATCGCACCCCACCACTTACGGCGCACAGTCGCCATCCCCAAAGTTCCCGTATTTTTCTTGCGCCAGTTTTACTGGCGATTCAGTTCTCACGCAGATCCGACAGAATCTCTTCCCGATCAATCTCGCGATTCTTGATCATTATGTTTGTTCGTTCAAGAGATCGCTTGAGGTCGGCAAAGGTAACGGGATCGATGCCGAGCTCCTTGCCGTCCTTTATGACGAGCTTAAGGCCGCCATCATCTGCTGCCTTGATATATGGCCCCAGCTTCTTGATGGCTTCCTCGAAGCGCGCCGATAGTTCCGCCTCGTTCATGCCTGCCGCCTTCGCAACATGCGTCCGTGCCAGGATCGCCCCGTAAGATTGATGCCATCATGAACGGGGACCCGTCTGAATTGCAAGTGCGCCAGCCTCCTTTACGTTTTGCGTGTCCTAAAACGATCTGCGAACAGTTAAAGTTCCCGCTGGTCGGTTATCCCGCAGGATCAAAATATGAGGCCGAACGCGCCGACCTTAGTCTTCTTCGTGCCGATTTTACGAACGCGCTAACGATTTTGGATTAGCGAGCCCTACGCCTGCGCCGCGATCCTGGCTGGGTGCTCTGTGCCGCGGCTGCGCTCGAGCGGGAGGGTGACGCGGACGGTCGTGCCGCGCCCCGGGGCGGTGTCGATCTCCATCTTGCCGCCATGCGCCTCGACGAGACCCTTGGTGATCGGCAGGCCGAGGCCGGTGCCGCCATGCGCGCGGGTGGTCGCGGCCTGGGCCTGGCCGAAGGGCTGCAGCGCGCGCTCCAGATCGGTTTGGCTCATGCCGATGCCGTCATCGGCGACGGTGAAGACAATGCGGCCGGCCTCGTCGATCCCGGCCTCCAGGGTGACGCGCCCGCCGTTGTTGGAGAATTTGACCGCGTTCGACACCAGGTTCAGCAGGCACTGCCGCATCGCGCGCTGGTCGCCCCAGAATGTCAGCTCGTGCTCGGGCGGCTCGGCGACGAGGGCGATGTCGGCCGCGCGAGCCCGCTCGCGGACCATCCGGGCGACGCTGGCGAGCAGCGGCCCGACCGGCACGTCCTCCTCGCGGATCTCCAGCTTGCCGGCCTCGATCTTCGACATGTCGAGCACGTCGTTAATGATCGACAGGAGATGCTGGCCGCTGGTGTGGATATCGTTCGAGTATTCGAGGTAGCGCGCGTTGCGCATCGGCCCGAGATGCTCGCTGCCGAGCAGCTCGGAAAAGCCGATGATCGCGTTGAGCGGCGTGCGCAGCTCGTGGCTCATATTGGCGAGGAATTCGCTCTTGGCGCGATTGGCGAGCTCGGCCTGCGCCCAGGCCTGGGCCATGCGCAGCTCGGCGGCCTTGCGCTCGGTGATGTCGGAATAGAGCGAGACGACGCCGCCGGGCATCGCCTGCCGGCGGATTTGCAGGGTGCGGCCGGACAGGGTCATGCGCTCGCGGATCACCGGCAGGTCGCGGAACATGCGGTCGAAGCGCTCCTGCACGCCGATATCCGGCTCCGACATGCCGAAATCGCCGCGCGCCCGCTGGAATTCGAGAATCTCGTAAAGCGTCGCGTCGGCCGTCAGATCGGCCGGGAGATCGAGCAGCTCGAGGAAGCGGGAGTTGAAGATGACCAGCCGCCCCTCGCGGTCGAACACGCTGAGCCCCTCCCCCATGTTTTCGAGGGTGAGCTGCAACAGCGAGCTCTGCCGCTTGAGCTGCTCCTCGCTGTCGCGCAAGCCGGCGGTGATCTTCTGCTGACGGTTGAGGCCGCGGATGACCATGACGGTCAGGAAGCCCGCGGTGATCGCGAAGAGGACGAAGGCGCCGATGGAGCCGGCGCATTCCTGCCACCAGCGGGTCAGGATGTCGTCGCGCGAGCGGGCGACCATGATGATCAGCGGGCGGCCCGGGATGCGGCGAAAGCTGACGATCTGGGACACGCCGCCAGGCCCCGTGGCGTGGCGGATGAGCCCGGAGGGCCGGTTGCCGGCGAGCGCCAGCACCGGCGGCGCGCCCGGGTACCGCTTGCCGGTCAGCTCCTCCTTGTGCGGATCGCTGGCGACAAGCGTGCCGCCGTCGAAGATCAGCGACACCTGGGTCTCGCTGGTGGTGACGACGGATTTGAAGAAATTGGTGAAGGCCGAAATCGGCACTTCCGCGACGACGACGCCGACCCGCTTGCCGTCGCGCAACAGCGGGCGGCTCATCATGATCGACCAGGTGCCGGTCGCCGGGTTGCGCGTCGGCCGGGCGATATAAAGGGACGGCAGGATCTCCGATTCGTGCGCGGTGAAGAAGTCGCTGCTCGAATCGTCGCGCAGCCGCGTCTTCGTCGACGAGGCGTCGTTGACCTCGCGGCCGCTCGGATCGAGGATCGAGAGGTCGCGGATCACCAGGTTCTGCTCGTTCAGCTGGCGCAGCATCGCCTTGACCGCGGGGTCGTCGAGCGGCTTGTCGGGCAGCACCTGGGCGAGCATCTGCGAGATGCCGAGCAGCACCGTGTCGGTTTCGAAAATGGCGCGGTTGGAGCCGATCTCGATCGACCGGGTCATGCTCTCGATCGTCGAGACGGCATCGTCGAGCGTCTGCCGGTGCGAGCGGTGCAGCGCCATGTAGGTGCTGATGCCGTAGGCCAGCACCAGGACGCCGCTCAAGGTGAGGACGACGTGCTGGGGCCGCACCCGCCGCCGGATCGCCGCCAGGATGGTGCCGGGCCGAACGATCATCGCCTCACGACCCTGCCGGGTTGGCGGTCAGCCCCCAGAGCCGGCCGATGGTCTCGTTCCAGCGCTCGGTGCAGGCAGCGCCGCAACGGCGCGCCCAGCGGGGCAGCACCGACTTGCTCAGCACATCGCGTTCGAGCGCGCGCTCGGAATCGGTCACCGGGACCAGCTTGAGCGCGCCGGGCGGGCCTTCGAGGCACGGACCCTTGCCGGTGACGCAGGCGATGCCCTCGGTCGAAATCGCGTCGGCCGAGGCCCAGATGCGCTCGGTCAGCTCGTCGATCTGCTGGGTCAGGAAGGCCCGCGCCGGCTCGCCGAGCATCTGCCAGGCGGTGTGGTTGGCGATGAGGATGTTGGGCCCCCAGCTCACCGTGACCGGCTCGATATGGGTCGTCACCTTGTGGAGGCCGATGCGGTAGCCCGAGATCGCGCCGGTGATCGCGCAATCGGCGACGTGGTTGCGCAGCGCGTCCATCAGCGCGTTGTAGGGGGTGGTGATGTCGAGGCCGCCGAGGCCGCGCACGAAATCGCCGTGCATCGCGCTGGCGACCCGGACCTTTACCCCCTTCAGATCGGCCAGACCGCCGATCGCGCGGTTGCAGAACAGGACCTGGGCCGGATTGGTCCACACCGCGAGGACATCGATGCCGTAGCGCTCGCGGTAAATCTCGGTCAGCGTCGCCCGGTAGGCGTCGAGGCTGCGGCGCAGCTCATGGATATCGCCGTTGAGACCGGCAAGGTCGAGCCCGGCGACCTCGGGGTCCTCGCTCGCCACCTGAGCCAGCGGCACATCGCCGATCGCGATCGCGCCGAGCCGGGTGAATTGCAGCAGCTCGGCGCCGCTCATGCCGTCCTGATCGTAGGGCGACACCTCGGCGGTGATCTTGCCGCCCGAGCGCTCGGCGAGCGTCTTGGTCCAGAACGGCTCCTCGAATTCCTTAAACTGATCGGTCTGGCCGAGACCGCCCACCACCTTAAGGTGGATCGTCGGCAGATCGGCGGCCCAGACCGGGAAGGCAGCCAGGACCAGCAACGCGGTCAGGATGGTGCGCACCCGTCTTACCTCGCACGACGCAGGCCTTTTGCTTAATGCCGGCGAGGTTAAGATTCGATTACGCAAGACTCGTTAAGTCAGGATCAGCGCGTCGAGAGCGGCCACTCCTTCACCTTTCGCGCGCACCAGCAAAGGGTTAACATCGACGCTCTTCAGCCGGTCCTTGTGCGCGGCGGCGAACAGCGACAGGTTCGACACCGTCTCGGCGAGCGCGTCGGTGTCGGCCGGCGGCTGGCCGCGCGCGCCCTTGAGGATCGCGGCGCCGCGCAGCTCGGCGATCATGCCGCGCGCCTCCTCGACCCCGAACGGGGCGATGCGGAAGGTCACGTCGCGCAAAACCTCGACGAAGATGCCGCCGAGCCCGAGCATCACCACCGGGCCGAACACCGCGTCGTTCTGCACGCCGAGGATCATCTCGGTGCCGCCGCGCACCATCGGCGAGATGAGGACGCCGTCGAGCTTGGCCTCGGGCACCCGCTCCTTGACCCGCGCGACGAGGCGGTCGTAGGCGGCGCCGGCCTCGGCGGCCGGCACGTCGAGCATGACGCCGCCGACTTCGGTCTTATGGGTGATCTCGGGCGAGACGATCTTGAGGACGAGGCGGTCGCCGAGCTTCGCGGCGGAGGCGGCCTCGGCGGCGCTGGTCGCCAGCACCTCGCCGAGGATCGGGATGCCAGCGGCGGCGAGGATGCGCTTGGCGTCGTATTCGCCGACCGCGCCCGCCGGCAGCGGCGGCATCGCCGGCACCGGCGGGATCGGCAGCGGCCGCGTGTTGATCCGCTCGGCGCAGCGCACCGCGGCGGCGATCGACTCGACGGCGCGCCACGGGTCCTCGTAGCAGCCGATGCCGGCCGCCTCGTAGCGGCGCTGCATCTCGGGCGCGGCGATCGCCGAGAGCGCGATATAGGCTTCCGGATAGCGGGAGGCGGCGCCGCTCAAGGCCTTGTAGAGCGGCTCGGCCATCTGCGGCGACGACGCCCAGGTGGTGAAGAAGCCGACCATCGCCGGAAACTTCTCCTTGCCGAGCAGGAGGTCGAAGCCCTTGTCGAGGATGGTCGGGTCGTTGAGGGCCTGAGCGGTCACGTCCACCGGGTTGCGCGGGGCGGCGAACGGGACCCATTCGAGGACCTGTTTCTGCGAATCGTCGGCGAGCGGGGTCAGCTCGATCCCCTCCTCCTCGGAGGCGTCGGCCATCAACACGCCGGCGCCGCCCGACATCGTCACCACCGCGAGGCGGCGCGAGCGCGGCAGGCGGCCGCGGGTGCAGGCATAGGCGATCTCGACGAGGTCCTCGGGGGTCTTGGCGCGCTCGACCCCGAGCTGGCGCAAGGCGGCGTCGTAAACGGCGTCGGAGCCGGCGAGCGAGGCGGTGTGCGAGGCCGCCGCCGCGGCGCCGATCGTCGAGCCGCCGACCTTCATCAGGATGACCGGCTTGCCGTTCTCGCGGGCGCGGGTGACGGCCCGCGCGAAAAGCGCGCCGTCCTTGATCGCCTCGACATAGCAGGCGATCGCGGTCGTGTCGGGGTCGTCGGCGAGGAACGAGATGCCATCCGCGACCGCGACATCGGCCTCGTTGCCGGTCGACATCCAGACGCCGACCGAGATGCCGCGCCGCGCCGTCAGCGCCAAGAGATGCGTGCCGAACGCACCCGACTGGGTGATCATGCCGAGCGGCCCGGCCGGGGTCGGCCCCTCCTCGAGGAAGGACGAAAAGGTCGGGGTGTGGCCGATCCGCATGTTGAAGAGGCCGAGGCAGTTGGGACCGCAGAGACGGATACCGCTGTCGGTGGCGATTTGGGTGATGCGCTCCTGCAGCCGCCGCCCCTCCTCGCCGATCTCGGCGAAGCCGGCGGTGAACATGACGACGCCCTTGACGCCTTTCGTGACGCAGGCCTCCATCGCCTCGACGGCGAGGTTGGCCGGGACCGCGATCAGGCCGAAATCGACATCGCCGGGAACCGAGGCGAGATCGGGGAAGGCCCTCAAGCCCTGCACCTCGTCGCGCGTCGGGTTGATCGGGTAGAGCCCGCCCTTGTACCCGGCCTCGCGGAAATAGCGGAGCGAGCGGCCGCTGATCCGGGTCGGGTCGTTCGACGCGCCGAATATCGCCACCGAGCGGGGCGCGAGGAGCGGAGACAGGGGATGTGCGTCGGTCATCGCGGGGCCATCACCGGGAAAAGGATTGGGAACCCGCATCCTTTGGGGAAACGCGGCGGGGTGCAAGCCCCGAGGGCGCGCCGGTGAGATGCGGCGCGGCGACTTCCTACCAATGTGCGATAATGCCCCGCCAACGCTATTGTGGGAGGCATGGACGCCAGATGAACGCCATCAAAGACTCCATCAAGTCGGGCAGAACCGTCGTCGGGACCACCGTGACGCCGGACATTGACGTGTCGATCCTGGCCGACGCCGGGTACGATTTCCTGCTGTTCGATACCCAGCACTCGGCCTGGGAGATCAAGCAGCTGCGGCCATCGATCCAGACGATGCGCGGCAAGCCGGCGGCGCCGCTGGTGCGCGTCGCCGCGAACCAAGCCTATCAGATCTGCTTCGCGCTCGATGCCGGGGCACGCGGCATCATTGTGCCGATGGTCAACACCAAAGCTGAGGCGGAGGCCGCCGTGCGCGCCTGCCGCTATTTTCCGCTTGGCAACCGCAGCAACGCCGGGGTACGCGGCGAGTGGGGCGAGTTCAAGAATTACCGCGATTACATGGATGCCGTGAACAACGAGCTTGTTATCGTGCCGATGATCGAGACGAACCAGGCGCTGGAGAACCTCGATGCCATCGCCGCTGTCCCGGGGGTCGGCGTCCTGCTGGTCGGCCCGTCCGATCTTTCGATCGAGCTGGGGGTGCCGCTCGACTACCAGTGCGACATCTATCAGCGAGCGCTCGATAAAATCGCGGCAACCGCCGCGAAGCACGGCGTCGTCGCCGCGATGTACTTCATCCCGCCCGGGATGGAACCGAACTTCTTCGTCGAGAAGGGGTTCAAGTTTTTCACCATGCCGTGGGCTCCCTGGGCGAAGGCCGGGATCGAGAACGCCCTGTCCGGGATCAAGCGCTAACGGCGGTTCCCGCCGTTTGGGGCACCGCCTCGCGTTGCCGTGGCTGCCGGCGCGGCGGTGCCCTATGCTCGCGGCTGGCAGCCCCTCGCCCGGAGGATCGGAATGAAGCCCGAAACGGTTGGCATGTCGTCGGCGCGCCTCATGCGGCTCGACGAGGCGATGACGCGCCGCTATGTCGATAGCGGCTGGCTCCCCGGCATGCTGACCTATGTCTGGCGCAGGGGGCAGCTCGTCCATACCGGGCTCGCCGGCCAGATGGACATCGAGCGCGGCAAGGCGATGCGCGAGGACGCGATCTTTCGCATCTATTCGATGTCGAAGCCGATCACCGCCGTGGCGCTGATGATGCTGGTCGAGGAAGGGCTGATCGGCCTCGACGATTTTGTCCACGCGCATATCCCGGAGTGGAAGGACCTCGCCGTTTATGCCAGCGGCACGCCGTCGGTGCTGCCCGAAGGGCGCGGCGGCTATCTGACGACGCCGGTGCAGCGGCCGATGAAGGTGATCGACCTGGCGACGCACACCTCGGGCCTCACCTACGGTTTTATGATGCGCAGCGCGGTCGATGCGGCCTATCGCCGGGCCAAGGTGGTGGACCGCCAGACCCCGGGCGGGCTCAACGGGATGATCGGCCAGCTCGCCCAAATCCCGCTCGATTTCTCGCCGGGGACGGCGTGGAACTATTCGGTGGCGATCGACGTGCTCGGCTATCTGGTCGAGAAGCTGTCGGGGATGAAATTCGGCGAGTTTCTGCGCAAGCGGCTGTTCGAGCCGCTGGGCATGAACGACAGCGCGTTCTGGGTCCCGGAGGACAAGACCGAGCGCTTTACCGCCTGCTACCAGCCCGAGGGGCGCGCGCTCAAGGTGCAGGACGACCCGCGGGAGAGCGCCTATGCGCAGCCGCCGCTGCTCGAATCCGGCGGCGGCGGGCTGGTCGCGACCGCGCACGACTACTTGCGTTTCTGCCGGATGATGCTGAACGGCGGGACGCTCGACGGAGTGCAAATCCTGAGCCCGAAGACCGTCGCGCTGTTCAGCCTCAATTTCCTGCCCGGCAACCGCGAGATCGTCGACATGTCGTTTCCCGGCATGTTCAGCGAGTCGGATTATGCGGGGGTTGGGTTTTCGCTCGGCTGCGGGGTCAATGTCGATGTCGCCAAGATGCGGCAGCCCGGCACCCTCGGCGCCTATGCCTGGGGCGGCGCCGCGGCGACCGCGTTCTGGATCGACCCGAGGGAGGAGCTGACGGTCGTGTTCATGACCCAGGTGATCGGCAGCGAGGCGCGGCTGACCTTGCGCCGCGACCTGCGCACGCTGGTCTATTCGGCGATGACGGAATCGTTTGCGTAAAAGGAGAACAAGAAATGGAGCTGAGGGGAGCGGTCGCGCTGGTGACCGGCGG
>DASUIE010000274.1:0-2580 GCA_036273175.1 Allostellaceae bacterium | reverse complement strand
AGCCCGCCGATGATCTCGCCGGCGGCGAAGAGGCCGGGGATGGCGGCGCCGGCGGCGTCCTGGACCTCGCAGTCGTTCGACACCTTGAGGCCGCCGAAGGTGAAGGTGACGCCCGCGGTGACGCCGTAGGCCTCGTAGGGCGGGGTGTCGAGCTTTTGCGCCCAGTTCGATTTGTCGATCGCGAGGCCGGTCGTCTTGAGCCCGTCATGGACATTCGGGTTGAACGGCACGTCCGGGCGCGGCGCCGCGTTGAAGGCGCCGATCGTGTCGAGAAACCCCTTGGGGTCGACGCCCTCCATCCTGGCGACGAGAGCCTCCCAGGTATCGGCCTTTTCCTTGGTGCAGCGGGCGATGCGGTACTCGTCGCGCAACAGATGCAGCGTCTTCTGGTCGAAGACCTGCCAGGCGAAGAGGCCCGGCTGGTTCATCACCTCGCGGCCGTATTTGGCGTAGGTGTAGGAGTGGAAATCGGCGCCCTCGTCGATAAAGCGCTGCCCACGGGCGTTGACGACGATGCCGAACGGGTAGCCGTGCTTCTGAAACCGGTCGCCGACATCGAGGTCTCCGACCGGCGGCGCGTTGAGGTCCCACTGCACCGCGTGGCAGCCCGACCAGTGCCCGGCCGGCGCGGCGCCGATATCGAGCGCCATCCTGAGCCCCTGGCCGGTGTTGTATTTGGTGCCGCGCACCTTGGCGAGGTCCCAGTTGGGGCCGAGATAGCGGGCGCGCATCTCGGAATTCGCCTCGAACCCGCCGCAGGCGAGGATCACCGCCTTGGCGCGGAGATCGACCAGCCGCCCCTGGTGCCGCACGCGCACCCCGGCGACGCCGTTATCGCCCTGTAGGAGCGCGATCGCCGGGGTTTCGTAGAGGATCGGGATCTGCTCCTTCTCGCGGGTCGCGTGGAGCGCCTTCATCAGCTCCTTGCCGCCGCCCCAGATATGGCAGGCGAGCCCGCCCCAAAACTTGAACTTGCCGTCTACCTTGAAGGCCTGGCGGCCGAGACCGAGCTGGAAGCGCACACCCTTTTCGCGCATCCATTTGCCGGTCTCGAAGCTTTTGGTGATCAGGATTTCGGTCAGGTCGGGGTCGCTGCGCCACTCGGTGAGGCGGCCGACATCGTCGTAATATTGCTCGGCCGTGTAGGTGCCGACATCGACATTGGCGAGCTCGTGGTCGCTCATGTCGGGGATCAGCGCCGCGAGGTCGTCGAAGCCGCGATAGACGACGCGAAAGGCGCCGCCGGTAAACGCCGAGTTGCCGCAGGCCGATTCCCGCGGGGCGATCTCGATCATCGCGACCGAGGCGCCGGTTTCCGCCGCCGACAGCGCCGCGCAGGTCGCCGCGTTGCCCGCGCCGACGACGATCACATCGCGTTCCGGCAGTTCCATGGCATCCTCCCGTTGCCCGCCGAGATTGCAGCAAACGAGGGGAGCCGCCAATGGCCGAGGAAACCGTCACGCTCGCGCGCTATGCCGCGGGGCTCCGCTACGAGGACCTGCCGGCCGAGGTCGTCGCCTGCGCCAAGGATACGATCGCCGATACCGTCGCCGCCTGCATCTGCGGCAGCAGCTTGCCGTGGAGCCGGATCGTCATCGACTATGCGGAGACCACCGGCCCGGGCGGGAAAAGCCGCATCCTCGGCCGCGGCACCGCGGTCCAGGCGCCGGCCGCGGCGCTCGCCAACGGGGCGCTGGCGCACGCCTTCGAGCTCGACAGCCTGACCCGGCCCGGCGCCGGCGCGCATCCCGGCGCGACGGTGCTGCCGCCGGCCCTCGCCGTGGCGCAGCAGGCCGGCGCGTCGGGCAGGGCGCTGATCGCCGCCTTTGTCGCCGGCAACGAGGTGATGATCCGGATCGGGCGGGCGACCGGGCACACCAACGAGGCCCGCGGCTTTCACGCGCCGGGCACCACCGGCCCGTTTGGCGGCGCGGTTGCCGCCGACCACCTGTTGCGGCTCGATCCGGCAGCGATGACCAACGCGCTCGGCATTGCCGGGTCGTTGTGCGGCGGATTATTGGAATTCGCCCGCGGCGACGGCGGCATGGTCAAGCGGCTGCATTTGGGCCGCGCCTCCGAAGCGGGCGTCCTGGCGGCGAGCCTCGCCGCCGGCGGTTTCGCCGGGCCGCGCACCGTGCTCGAAGGCGAGTTCGGGTTTCTCAAGGTCTTCTGCACGAAATGGGACCTAGCCGAACTGACCCGCGGGCTCGGCGAGGAGTTTGTCGTCTCGACCACGGTGCTGAAGCGCTACCCCTGCCACGCCACCGCGCACGCAGCGGTGAAGGCGGTTCGCGAATTGCAGGCGGAGCAAGGCTTTACCGGCGCGCAAGTCGAGGCGATCACCGTCACCGGGAGCCAGCGTATGGTCGAACGCCACAACATCCTGGAGCCCGCCGATTTGATGCTCGCGCAATACAGCATCCCGTTCTGCATAGCGCTGGCGCTCTGTCGCGAGGCGCGCGATCCCCAATCCTTTGACGCGACGGCGTTGGCCGACCAGCAGATCCGGGCGGCCTGCCGCCGCGTCAGGCTGGTGCGCGAGGCAGGCGGGGAGCACGGCGGAATGTCGAGCACGGTCAC
>DASUIE010000273.1:0-4855 GCA_036273175.1 Allostellaceae bacterium | reverse complement strand
GCGCCGCTCGGCCTCCATGCGGTTGTGCACCTCAAGCATAAAGGCGTGGAAATGCACCCGGCGCTTGTGAGGCACCGGCGCCGCGTCGAAAAACAAGTCCATCAGCATCGACTTGCCGCGCCCGACCGGCCCCCACAAATAGAGGCCGCGCGGCGGCGGGGTGCCGTTGCCCAACGACAGCCAGCCGCGCCGCTTCGGATGCGGCTGGTACCCGTCGAGCGCGTCATGAAGGCGTTGCAGGCGCTCGACGACGCGCGACTGCGCCGGGTCGAGGCGGACGCTGCCCTCGGCGCAGCGCGCGCGGTAGCGCTCGGCTGGCCCCACCGCAGCGCCTATTCGGCCGCCGCCGGAATGGGTTCGCCGTGCACGCCGGCGCGGGCGCTGCCGGCGAAAAGGAGGCTCGCCAGCCACAGAATCGCGACCAGCGTCAGCACCAGGTGCGGACGGCCGGCGTCGATCAGCATTCCGTAAGGCACCGGCATGATGGCGCCGCCGAGCGAGAGGCCGGCGCTGACAAAGCCGAAGACCTTGCCGATTTCTCCGGGCGGGGCGGCATCCTTGACCATCACGTCACGCGGGGTGCGGCTCGCGCCGATCAGGTGGCCGGTCACGAACAGCGTCGCGACCGTCGCCGTCTGCGGCAAATTCCCGAGGTTGACCACCAACATCAGCGCCGCGCCGACGACGGTCAGAGCGAGCACGAACGTGAAATGGCGGTCGGTGCGGTCGGCGACCCACCCGCCAACCAGAACCCCGCTCATCGTGCCGACCATGAACGCGGTCAGCGCCGACGACGCGGCCTCGATCGTCAGCCCGTGCGTGCCATGCAGCACCGTGATCAGCCAGGACTGAACGCCGGCGCCGGCCATCGATGACGTCATGAAGAAGCCGAAGAACAGGAGGATCGAGCGGGAAAACAGCATGCGGGTCGAGCTGGCGGCCCCGCTGGGCTTCGCCGTGCGCTTCTGGTCGGCGAGGATGCGGCTTTGCCAGACGATCGCCAGCACCACCGGGATGCCGACGAGCCCCACCAGCAGCAGCGTCGTGCGCCACCCGAACAGCAAGGTCAGCGCCGCGGTCACCGGTGGCGCGCTGGCAAAGCCGACATGGCCGGTAAAGGTGTGCAGCGCAAACGAGCGGCCCATCTTCTCGGGGCTGACCGACCCGGAGAGGATCGCGTAATCGGCCGGGTGGAACACCGCGTTGCCGAGCCCCGACAGCATCGCCAGCGCGACGATCTGCCAGAACTGCGTCGCCAGGCCCATTGCCGCAATCGACAGCGTCATCGCGAGCGTCCCGCCGATTAGGAAACGGCGGGCGCCGAACCGGTCGACGAGAAATCCGATCGGGGTCTGCACGATCGCCGTGGTCCCGGACATCACCGCGATCGAGATGCCAAGCACCGCGAACGGCACGTCGAACGCCTTCTGCCAGGCGATGAACATCGTCGGCAGGCACAGGATGTAAAAATGCGACAGCGTATGGCCGCTGCAGATCAGCGCGTTGACCCGCGCGTCGCGGCTGAGCTGCAATGTCATTGTCTGTCCATCAGGCGTTGCTCCCATCCCGGCGAAAGCCGGGACCCATCCCGGAAACGGCACAATGTTCTTCGTCTACATGCTTTCGAGCAAGCCTTACGGCACGTTGTGCACCGGCATGACTTCCGATCTCCCGAGACGGGTATGGGAGCATGAGAACAAGGCGGTCTCCGGCTCCACCGCGAAGTACAGGGTCGACCGCCTCGTCTGGTTTGAGGCGCACGAAGATCGGGTATCGGCGCTTCGGCGGGAGCGGGAGAACCCTCGCTGCCGTCACCCCTTCAGCAGCGCCGCCATGACGCGCTCGCGCGTCATCGGCAGGTCGCGGATGCGGGTGCCGAGCGCCTGCGCGACGGCGTTGCCGATCGCCGCGACGGTCGGCCCGCCGGAGGCCTCGCCGACACCGAGCGGCGGGCGGTCGACCAGCGGATCGATCAGCTCGACCGCGATCTCGGGCACTTCAGTGAAGCGAAGGATCGGATAGGTTTCCCAGTCGCGCGAGGCGATGCCGGCGCTGTCGAGCCGCACGCCCTCCTTGAGCCCCCAGCTCGCCCCCATGACGATGCCGCCTTCGAGCTGGTTGATCGCGCCGTCGGGGCTGACGATCAGCCCCCCGTCGCAGGCGCACCACACACTCGTCACCCGCACGCTCTCGTCGACCTCGACATCGGCGACCACGGCGCAATAGGCGGCGCGGTTTTTGTACTGGGCGAAGCCGATGCCGCGGCCCTTGCCGTTGCCGCCGCCCGCGCCGGAGCGCCAGCCGGCCATCTTCGCGACGCGCTCGACGACGGCGCGGGCGCGGGCATCCTTGAGTATTGAGAGGCGATAGGCCACCGGGTCGGCGCCAGCCTCGGCCGCGAGCTCGTCGATGAAAGATTCGATCGCGAAGACATTGATCGTCGCGCCGAGCCCGCGCAGCGACGAGGTCCGCACCGGCGTCTCGGCAACCAGGTGGTGGACGATGCGCTTCTGCGCGAAATCGTAAAGCGGTTCGCCGTTGCGCGTGCCGCCGCCGCCATTCGCTTCCGGCGGGTCCTGGGCCGGCGGCGCCGGCGGCGGATCGGGCAGCGCCTCGGCGGCGAGCAGGTTGCCGCCGCCGCCCGGGCGGCTCGAATGCCGGCCGCTCCAGATCTCGGTGGTCCAGTCGGCGGGCCGGCCGTCGGCGCCGCGCAGCGCGCGCACCGTCGTCACCATCGCCGGGCTGACCGGCTCGAAGCCGAACTCGTCCTCGCGGCGCCAGCGCACCCGCACCGGAACGCCGGGTTTTTGCAGCGCGATCACCGCGGCATCGGCCGCCGCGTCATCGGCCCCGTTGTGTCCATAGCAACCTGGTCCTTGGACGTGGCGGACCGAGATCGTCGCCGGGTCGATCTTGAGACTGCGGGCGAGCGCGGTGCGCAGCGGGTAGACGCCCTGGCAATGCGTCCACACGGTCAGGTGCCCGTCCTGGAAGACCGCCATGGCGCTCGACGGGGCGACCGAGGCATGGGCGATGTGCATGCGGGTAAAGGTCGCCTCGCGCCACGCGCCGCCCTGGGTCGGCCCCTCCGGCGGCGCGGCGCCGATCACGCGGTCGACCGAGGGCTGCTGGATCAGCCAGCGTGCCTCTTCCTGCTGCGGGTTGAGCGGGTCGAGCCCGTCCCAGCTCACATGCGTGGGGGCGGCCTGCGCCGCGGCATCGACCGCGGTCTCGTCGGCCCCGAGGATCGCGACGAAATTGCCGACGCGGACGATCTCGACCGGGCCCTTCGCGGCCCGCCGGATCGCGGCCTCGTCGAGCGAAGCGATGGTCGCGCCGCGCCGCGGCTGGCGGATGACGCGGGCGTGGACCATGCCGTCCGCGGTCATGTCGTGGACAAAGACCGGCGCGCCGAAGACCTTGCCGGCGAGGTCGACGCGCGGGGTCTTGCCGCCGATCACGCGTAGCTCGGCGGCTTTTTTCGGCGCGGCAGAGGCGGTGGCCTTGCGCGCGAGGTCGATCTCGCCGGCGAGCGACCAATAGTCGAGGCCAGTCGGTGCGCCGCCGCGAACGATCGCGCCGTCCCGCACCGATAGCTCGGCCGGGTTGCAGTCTAGTTGGGCGGCGGCGCGGCCGAGGAACAAGGCCTTGGCTTCGGCGAGCGCGAGGCGCAGCGCGACCGAGCCATACTGGATCGACTGGCTGCCCGCGGTGTAGCCCTCGTTCGGGGTCAGGTCGGTGTCGCCGGTCTTGAGGTCGATCCGCTCGGGCGCGACGTCGAGCTCGTCGGCGCCGATCTGCAGCATCGCGGTCAGCACGCCCTGGCCGATCTCGACCCGGCCGGTCGCGACCGTGACGCGGCCCGGAGTCTCGAACCGGACCCACTGGTCGAGGCGCGGGTTGGTCTCGAGCAGCGCGGGGAGGGAAGGGGCGCTCATGCCGCGCCTCCCTGCCGCATTTGCGCGGCGGCGCGTTCGACCGCGCGCATGATCCGGTGATGGCTGCCGCAGCGGCAGAGATTGTCGTCGAGCGCCTCGGCGATCTGCCGGCGGGTCGGCGCCGGGTTGCGGTCGAGCAGCGCCTTGGCCGAGACGAGGATCCCGGCGAGGCAATAGCCGCACTGGCCCGCCTGCTCGTCGATAAAGGCCTGCTGCAGCGGGTGCGGGCGCTCCGGCGTGCCGAGGCCCTCGATGGTCAGGATATGCTTGCCGGCGACGGTCGAAACCGCCTTGCCGCAGGATTTGACCGGCTCGCCGTCGATCAGCACCATGCAGCAGCCGCATTGTTCGAGGCCGCAGCCGAATTTGGTGCCGCTGAGCCCGAGATGGTTGCGCAGCACGTCGAGCAGCGGGGTGTCGCCGCCGGCGGATATCTGCACCGGCTTCCCGTTCACATTGAGATCGATCGGCGGCATCGTTGCTCCGCTGGCTGGGTCGGGGTTGGTCACGGCGGCGGCGGCGCGGGGCGCCAATGCGTCTCCAGCCCCGGTACCGCGACGATCCTTGCCGCGACGCGGTTGCCGTCGAAGTCGTAGACGACCGCGCCGAGGTATTTGTCGCCCGGCATGTCGGGCTGGATTTGCGGGCCGCACAGAAAGGCGGAGGACGGCGCCCAGACATAGCTCGTGCCCTCGACCGCGGCCTGGCGCGCCTTGTGCAGATGGCCGGTGCCGACGAGCGCTACATTGCGGCGGCGGAGGCGGTCGAGCCACGCTTGGCGCTGCGCGGGCTTGACCGCCCAATACCCGGGCTCGGTGTCGCCGGGCGCTTCGAGGAAGAGCGGCTTGTGCATAAACCAGGCGAGCTGGCGCCCGCCAGTGCCGTCCATCGCCGCGTCGAGCCAGGCCGCCTGTTCG
>DASUIE010000272.1:0-3279 GCA_036273175.1 Allostellaceae bacterium | reverse complement strand
CGTCGCTCATCCGATGTCCTCCCGATCGGTCATTGACCGTTGCCGCGCCGCGATATTGCGCTGCAATCCGGGCGGGTAGTCCGGACGTTGTGTGGATGGGCGCGGGTAAGGTCTTGAAAAGATGGTGGGCGCGACAGGGATTGAACCTGTGACCCCTACGATGTCAACGTATCGGCAGCGCGTCATGTGGTTGTTTTCGTTGACGTTGCGTGACAGCATTTGACGGGACGTTCCGAGAACTGACGGCCATTCTCCGGACGCGACCGGATTGCAGTGCAGCATTTCAGTCCATAACCTTCCGTGCTGCCGTCAGGTGGTTCGGCGAGTGGTGCGCGTACAGCTCGGTCGTGCGCGCCTGGGAATGTCCTAGCCATCCGCCGATCAGCCATAGATCGACACCGGCATGCGCGAGCCAGGTTCCCGCGGTATGGCGAAGCGTATAGGGGATGACCTCGGGGCCAAGCCCGGCCCGCTCGCGCGCCCGCGCGAAGGCCCGCTTGACGCTGGCGAGCTTCTGGCCGCGATAGGACAGCACGTAGGGCGACGACGCCCGTGCGTGCGCCCGCAGCAGGAACCAGCGCAGCCGGCGCGGCATCGGGATCACCGGGCGCCGCTTTGCCGTCTGCCGCCTCCCCGCCGGGTTGAGGTTGATACGGTCTCGGTCGAAATCGATCTGCGTCCATCGCAGGTCGAACAAGGCCGCCGGCCGGGCTCCCGTCGCCAGCGCGAGCAGGATGAACAGCGGCAGATGTCCGCGCGCCTGCGGATCACGCCGCGATTCCCAAAGCAGCGCCGCCGCCTCGGCCCGCGCCAACCAGCGGTCCCGCCCCTGCCCCTTCGCCGGCAGTTCCACAAACGGCCGGTCGAGCAGCTTGCCGTTTTTGTGCGCGTATCCAAGCGCAGCCGACAGGACCGACAGCTCGCGGGCCGCCGTGCCGGACGATGCCGGTCGAGAGGCGGATTTTCTGCTACCCCTCTCCCTCTGCGCCTCGATCTCCGCTTTTCTATCTCTCGCATACGCCTGGCAGGTCTCCGGCTTGACGTAATCGCAGGTGCGGCCGCCCCACCATTTCAGCAGCGCGACGATCGCGTATCCGAGCGTCTTGCGGCCGTTCTCGACCAACTGCTCGGCGTGACCGTCGGCATAGATCGCCAGCACGTCGGCTATGCTTGCTTGAGATGCACGACGTGGCCCATCCCATCGGGGCGGCGCGTCTCGGCCGTCGATCCAGTCGGCGAAGATTTGGTGAGCCTGCGCGCTATCGCGCGTGCCCGTTGAACGCTCTCGGCTTCGGCCGGTGCGCTCGTCCGTCCAATAGATGTAGAAGACGCCGCCACGCTTCGGGTTTGGCCGGAGCCTGGGGCCTTCGGGCGCGCGCGGCATACGGTCCCCTCCCTCCACGCGGCTATGTCCTCGATCGCGTACATTACGCGCCCGGCAACCTTGCGGTAGGTGATTCTGCCGGCAACCCGCTCCGACCGCAGCGCGCGCGGCTCGATGCCGATCCGACGCGCGGCCTCGGCCTCGTACAGCAGCGGCACGATCTCGGGGCGCTCAGTCATGCGGGCGCTCGCGGGCGGCGCGCCGCTGATCCGACGCGAACTCAGCGACAAGCTTCCGGTGATCCGCATCGATCGGCAGTCGTCCGGCGTCCATCATGCCAACTCGCCAGCCGTGCCAATACGCCTTGCTACGATTGTCTCCCGGTTCAGGCTCGCCGGCGCGACCGTCCCAATAGCCCTCCTGCATCTCGGCCTCATCGAGGGCGTATAATTCATCAAGGCCGCGCACAGGCGTCCGCTCACCGACACCGATCCGTCGTGCCGTCCTGTCGCGGGACTCGTCTGCGGATGGAGGACGCATCACCCGCGCTCCTTGGCGGCGTCGTGGGCGGCGATGGCGGCATCGAGCGCGTGCAGCAATCCTAGATCGCGTCGCCCCATGCTGTTGGCGCTGTTACTGTATGCTCGCGCCGCCTCTACGACGGCCTCGGCGCGATCCAATCGACCGCGATACGTGAGCGCCTTCTTCATGCACTCGTCGTATGCTCTGGCCACCTCGGCAAGCGCGGCCTGAAGTCGCGTGATTTCGGCTTGGGCGGCATAGGCGGCGTTGGCGGCCCGCGAACGCGCCGCCTCCATCGCGCCATGTTTCGCCGCCTGCGCGGCTTCAAGTTCGGCGAGCGCGTGACGGAGACCGGGCATCACTTGTGCGGCCAACCCGTCGGGAAAGATGGCGGCGGTACGACCCCACGCCGCAGTTACCTGGCGCACCGCCGCTACCGCATCGGCGGGGGTCGGGGTCATGCCGGCATCTCCGACCACTCCCGGCCGTCGAGCCGCCGCCCGGCGGCCTTCTTGCCGAGCCGCCGCCAATTCCAGCCGGGGCCGCGGTCGTCAGGAGCGAAGAGCGGCGCCGTCCAGCTATCGAACGGCGCGTGCCCCGGCATAGGATAACATGGACCGCAATCATCATAGATTTCGCACGGGTGCCACTCGCCCCATTGTTTAAAGAAAAACGGCACCCCGGCCGCGACGCACTGATCCCGCAGCGATCGCGCCCAATCCGGGTGCATCGGCCGCGCGCCTGGGCCGGACTCGCCGCCTGCGATTACCCAGTCCAATTCGGCGATTGCTGGCTCTATCCCAAACGTCCCCGCTACCGGGATTAGGTCGAGTCCAGTAGGCCCGAGCAGCGGTTCACATGACACGAACCGCTTCGCCGCCGGCGTCGCTAGAAGTTCGGGGATGCGTTCGTCGGCGCGCGGCTGGTCTTCGACCGAGACGCCCTTCCAACAATTCGGCAACGGCCATTCAAGCGCGCCCGCGCTAGACAATGCGTCGCTCTCGCGCGCAATTCGGTACGGTGTCTGCTCGTCGCTCACATATTCCCGCATCCGCCTGGCGCGCTTGGTGAGAACCAAAAAGTTGTGCTGCGGCGCCAGCGCCATGATGGCGAAGACGCGATCGATCAGCGCGTCGGGAACGAACTCGCCGAACAGGTCGGACATCGACAGCGTGAAAATCTTGCGGGGCCGGTGCCAATGCAGCGGCTGGGCAAGGATTTTCTCGTCGATGAATATCTCGATCCGCGCCGCATCCTGCGCTCGGTAGGCAATGCCAGTGCCGAGCCGATGGTTGAACGTCTCGGCATAGCAAAACCGGCAGCCGTCGCTCGCGTGCGTACAGAACCAGCCGATCTTGCCGGTGTCCCGGTCGCGGGCGCGGATCGGGTTCCAAGTGGCATCCGCCCATTCGATTCCGGTGCCGTCAGCCATC
>DASUIE010000271.1:0-4404 GCA_036273175.1 Allostellaceae bacterium | reverse complement strand
GGCACAGGCGCTCGGTTGCCGCGAACTCTATACCGAGGATATGAACGACGGTCAGCGCGTCGGAGGCGTGACGATCGTCAACCCGTTCCGCTGATTCACGCGGGCGGTTTTTGGGGAGGCGCAGTTGGGAGAATTTGCGATCGGGCAGCCTGTGCCGCGTTTCGAGGACCCGCGGCTGTTGCGCGGCGGCGGCCGGTATATCGACGATATCGTGCTGCCGCGTATGGTTTTCGGGCATGTGCTGCGCTCGCCGCACGCGCATGCCCGCATCCGCCGCATCGATGCGAGCCGCGCGCGGCAGGCGCCGGGTGTGCTGCTGGTGCTGACCGGGGCCGATTGGCGCCGCTCCGGCTGGGGCGACCTGCCGGCGGCGAGCGGCATGCGGCGCGGCGACCGGCCGTCATACCGGCCGCCTTTCCCGGCGCTGGTCGAGGACCGGGTGCGCTGGGTCGGCGATTACGTCGCCTTTGTCGTCGCCGAGACGCTGGCCGAGGCGCAGGACGCCGCCGAGCTGATCGAGGTCGATTACGAGCCGCTCCCCGCCGTCGTCTCGACCGCCGAGGCGAGTGCGCCGGGCGCGCCGCTGGTCTGGGACGAATGTCCGGACAACGTCAATTTCGTCCATCCCGAAGGGAACCGCGAGGCGACCGACCGGGCGCTCGCCGGCGCGCATCGCGTCGTCAAGCGGCGGATGGTCATCAACCGGGTGACCGCCGCCGCGATGGAACCGCGCGGCGCCTGCGCCGACTACAACCCGCACGAGGACCGCTACACGGTCTATTCCGTGCTGCAGCGCGCGCACGGCTACCGCGCCGACCTGTCGCGGATCATGGGCGTGCCGGAAAGCAAGATCAGGGTCGTCGCCGGCGATATCGGCGGCAGCTTCGGGATGAAGTCGGCGGTGTATAACGAGGTGGCGCTGACGGTGCTGGCCTCGAAGCTCTTGCGGCGGCCGGTCAAGTGGACGAGCACGCGGTCGGAGGCGTTCCTCTCCGACGCGCAGGCGCGCGACCACGTTACCGAGGCCGAGCTCGGGCTCGACGCCGACGGGCATTTCGTCGGGTTTCGGGTCAAGGTGACGGCGGCGACCGGGGCCTATGCCCAGGCCAACTCCAACGTCTTCGTTATGAACCTCGGCACGCTCGCCGGGGTCTACCGCACGCCGGCGGTCTTCGCCGAGGTGACCGCGGTCTACACCAACACCAACCCGATGCGGCCCTATCGCGGCAACGGACGGCCCGAATTCGCCTATGTCATCGAGCGCATGGTCGACGAGGCGGCGGCCGAGCTCGGGATCAGCGGCATCGAGCTCAGACGCCGCAACATGATCCCGCCCGAGGCGATGCCGTTCAAATCGGGGCTCACCTTCACCTACGATTGCGGCGAGTTCGCCAAAAACCTCGACCTCGCGCTCAAGCTCGCCGATTACGCCGGGTTCGAGGCGCGCCGCGCCGAGTCGAAGGCGCGCGGCAGGCTGCGCGGGATCGGCCTCTCCAACACGATCGAGCGCGCCGCGGCCGGCGGGTTCGAAGCGGCCGAAATCCGCTTCGACAAGGGCGGCACGGCGACGCTGCTCTCGGGCTCGATCACCCAGGGGATGGGGCACGAGACCGTCTACAAGCAGCTGATGAGCGACCGGCTCGGCATCCATCCCGACCAGATCGCCTATATCCAGGGCGACACCGACAAGGTGGCGATCGGCGAGGGCACCGGCGGGTCGCGCTCGGCGGCGCTCGGCGGGTCGGCGGTGCTGATGGCGACCGAGAAGATCGTCGGCAAGGCGACCGCGATCGCCGCGCATATGCTCGGCGCCGCCGAGGACGAGGTGAAGTTCGAGGAGGGCATGTTCACCGCGCCGCGCTCGAACCGGGCGCTGAGCCTCGGCGAGATCGCCGCCGAGGCGTGGGTGCCGTCGAGCCTGCCGCCGCAGATGGAGGCGGGCCTCGTGTCGAGCGCGGCCTATAGCGCCAAGGAGCAGAATTTCCCGAACGGCGTCCATATCTGCGAATTGGAGATCGACCCGGAGACCGGCACGGTCGAGATGCAGCGCTACTCGGTCGTCGACGATGTCGGCACGGTGATGAACCCGCTCTTGCTCGAAGGGCAGGTGGTCGGCGGGATTGCGCAGGGCGTCGGGCAGATTTTGCTCGAGGACATCCGCTTCGACCCCGAGAGCGGGCAGCTCTTGAGCGGCAGCTTTATGGATTACGCGATGCCGCGCGCCGACAATTTCTCGCCGATCCATTGCGAGTCGAACCCGGTGCCGACCAAGACCAACCCCCTGGGGGTGAAGGGCGCCGGGGAGGCCGGCGCGGTCGGCGCGATGCCCGCAGTCGGCAACGCGCTGATCGATGCGCTCGCCCCGCTCGGGGTCCGCGAACTGGCCATGCCGGCGACCCCCGAGGTGGTCTGGCGGGCGATCCGAGACGCTACTCCGCCGCGGCCTTGAGCGGTTCGGCGGGTTGGCCGAGCGCGGCGGCGACGGCGGCGAGCGCGGTCTCGATCGCCTCGCTCCGGTAGGGGCCGAGGCCTGTCTCGTGCAGGCGGCGGTAGATTTCCGCTTGCGCGTATCTGCGCACGGCGGCGGGAAGGGTGGGCAGAAATACGCCGATCTGCTCGGCCGCCGCTGCGTGTATGTGCTCCCAGTCCTGGCGGGCCTCGCCGTAGGCGAAAGCGTCCGGGCCAGGATGCGCCGCGGCGCGCAGCTTGGCGGTCGCCGCCGCGTCGCCGGGGACGACCCCGTAGATGTCGCGGGCGCGCTCGACGGAGACGAGGCCGTTGGCGACATCCGCCTCGACCAGCGCCGGGTCGCGGGCCATCGGGTCGCCGAACCCGCCGCCGCCGCCGCCCCACAGGCGGATCGTCTCGCCGAGCTGGGCGCGGTAAACCGTGCGCTTGCCGATATCGTGCGGCGCCGCCCCGGGGCGGAACCCGATATTGCCGCTGGTCGTGCCGGCATGGCCGCCGCCCGCGCCCCAGGCGGTAAAGCTCTGGCGGTCCTTGCCGCGCATCACCACGACCGCGCTCGGGTGGCGGATTTCGAGCTCGTAGGTGACGCCGAACCCGCCGCGATATTGGCCGGGGCCTTCGCTGTCCGGCGTGAGGCCGAAGCGTCGGGCGATCACCGGCGCCTCGGCTTCCAGCACCTCGACCGGAACGTTGCGCAGAAACGCGACGCTCATCTCGGCGCCGGAGATGCCGTCGCGCTCGGCGCTGGCGCCCGACCCGCCCGACACCGGGTTCGCCACGACCACGCGGCCCGCTCCGCCCAGTTCCGAAGTCGAGATATAGGTGACGACGAGCACGCCCGACCCGGCGACCGGCACCGCGCCGGGCATCGCCCGGTTCATCGCGCCGAGGATCAAATCGTGCACCCGCATCGCCGTGGTGAAGCGCATGCCGCAGGCCGCCGGAAAGCTGGCGTTGACGACCGACGCCTCGGGCAGCACCAGGTCGATGCAGCGCAGGATGCCGGCATTGATGTGCAGCGCCTCCGACTTGGTGACGACGTAATTCACCATCGACATGCACAGGAACGGGTGGTGACGGTTGCCGCCGGTCGGCAGGTTGAGCGCGGCGCGCACCTGCGGGTCGGAGCCGGTGAAATCGAGCTGGATCGTGCCGTCGCCGCGCGCGGTCAGCTCGACCGCGATGCGCACCGGCAGGTCGCTGATATAGTCGTCCTCGAAGTACTCGGTGAAGCGGTATTTGCCGGCGGGGATTTCGGCGAGCACCTTGCGGGTCAGTTCCTCGGTGCGGTCGAGGGTCGATCCCATCGCGGCGGCGATCTCGGCGCGGCCGTAGCGCTGGGCGAGGCGGCGCAGCCGCTCCTCGGCCTTGGTCAGCGCGGCGACGCAGGCGGTCATGTCGCCCCAGTTGAGTGACGGAATGCGGCAGTTATCGGCAAAGATGTTCCACACCTCGCCGTTCAGCTCGCCGCGCTTGAACAGCTTGACCGGCCTGAGGCGCAGCCCCTCCTGAAACACCTCGTTGTTCTGCATGTCGATGCTGCCCGGCGCGTAGCCGCCGACATCGGTGCAATGGATGAAAGCCCACGCGAAGCAGAGCAGCCTGCCGTCGACAAACACCGGGCGGAATACGTAGATATCGTTGAGGTGCATCACCATCCCGCGCGTCGCGTACGGGTCGTTGGTGACCATCACGTCGCCTTCCTCCCAGCCGGGGAGCGCGGTGACGGCATCCATCGCCACGCCCATCAGCGGGGTCGCGCCGCTGCCGTAGGGGTAGGCGAACATCTCGCCCGCCGGCGTCACCAGCGCGACGCCGAAATCCTGCGTTTCCTTGACAAAGGTCGTGTGCGACGAGCGCAGCACGACCCACGCCATCTCGTCGACCACCGCCTTGAACAGATTGGCGAAGATCTCCACCCCGATCGCGTCGTGC
>DASUIE010000270.1:0-9181 GCA_036273175.1 Allostellaceae bacterium | reverse complement strand
TGGCCGCGGAAATAAAACACGCCGCCATGGTAGCCGCCGGTGAAGACCAGGATCTTTGGCCGGCCGGTGATCGCCCGCGCCGCGCTGACCGCCATTAGATTGGCCTCGGTGCCGGAATTGGTGAAGCGCACCAGGTCGATCGCCGGAAAGCGGTCGCGGATCGCCGCCGCGAACTTGCCCTCGGCCATGCCGTGCGCGCCGAAATTGATGCCGCCGTCGAGCGCCGCGTCGATCGCCTTGCGGATCGCCGGATGCGAGTGACCGTAAAGCCCGGCGGTAAACTCGCTGAGGAAATCGACGTATTCGTGCCCGTCGATATCCCACAAATGCGCCCCCTCGCCCTTCGCCATCGTCAGCGGAAACGGCTCGACATAGATCGACGAGCGCGTGCTGCCGCCCGGCATCGCCGCACAGGCGGCGTCGTGGTGCGCCAGGCTCTTCGGATTGGCGGCGCGGTAGGACTCGATCGCCTCGGCCAGCGCGGCGTCGATGTCGATATTGGCGGGAGAATGCGTAGCCGGCATGTCGTGTCCTTTCTGCTTACCCCGCGTAGGCGCGCCGCCCCCAGTCGCGCAGCCACAGCCGTACGAGATGGCGGGGGTTCGCGGGATCGTCCTCGAACTCGGTGCGGGCGTGGCCGATCGCGCGATTGTGGACGAACTGGATCTGGCCAGGTTCGAGGTCGAAATCGGCCGAGATCGACCCGTCGTCGAAGATGTCGAGCATCGCCGCGAGGGCGGCGGCGCCCTCGTTGTCGAGCGGCTCGCCGCGCACGGCATACCCGCCCCGGATCTGGTGCGCGCTGAAGCGGGCGCGCAGCTCCGGCGACGCCTCGAACACCGGGCCCGAAAACACCGGCGTCTCGCCCGGATGAAACTCGCGCTGGCGGTCGAACCAGAACGGGCGGTAGAGCCGCTCCAGCACCTCGGGGCGCCGCGCCAGCAGCTCGTTATGGATCGTCGCGAAGCTGGCGACCCGGCTGTGCCCGCCGCTCCGCGCCGCCCGCACGCACAACAGGCCGACATAGTCGGGCGGCGTCGCGTTGTAAGAATTGTCGTTGTGGAATTTGAGCTCGATATTGGTCTGGTCCGGCCGCACCCCGGAACCCGGCAGCGTGGCGCGGCCGGTGTCGAGCACGTCGTAGATCAGCGTGCCGTCGAGCTTCTGCGCCACCGGCCGCGCCACCATCGACGCCAGCAGCCAGTAGATCGCCCGCGCGCCCTCCGGCCCGAGCTCGTCGAGCGGCAGCCGGTCGACGATCGCGAACCGCACCCCCTCGTCGAGGATGCGCCGCACCGCCGCCATCGCCGCGCGGCACTGCGGCAGCGCGAAGTCGGCCGGGGTCAGGACGATCGGCGGAAGCGGGAAACGCCGCAGTTCGTCCGCGGCCTCGCGGATTTCGTCGAGGCAGGCCGCCGACAGCTCGATGCGGTAGGCGTCGGGCCGCACGGTCTCGCGGCGCCAGGCGCCGGGTCCTTCGATCGCGCGCTCGATCACGCTGCGCCCTCGCCAAAATCCGCTGGCGATAAGACAATGCCCGCCGCCCTTCCGGCAAGAGCCTCGAACATGGTCGACCTCGACAAGATCAAATCCTCGATGCTGCCTTTCGCCGAGCTGCTCGGCATGGAGTTTACCGTGGCCGAGCCGGACCGCGTCGTCGCCGAGATGCTGGTGCGGCCGGATTTGTGCACCCGCCCCGCGATCCTCCACGGCGGCGCGATCATGGCCTTTGCCGACACGCTCGGCGCGACCGGCACGGTGCTCAACCTGCCCGCGGGGGCGAGCACCGCGACGATCGAGAGCAAGACCAACTTCATCGCCGCCGCCCCCGAAGGCAGCCGCGTGGTCGGCGAGGCGACGCCGATCCATCGCGGGCGCACGACGCAGGTGTGGCAGACCCGCGTCTCGACCGCAGAGGGTCGCCTCGTCGCGGTCGTCATCCAGACGCAGATGGTCCTGCCGCCCCGCTAGAACTGACCCCCGCTAGAACTGTATCGTCGCGCGCATCCCGGCGACCACCGCGTTCGCCAGCGGCGCCGCCGCGGTCGAGTTCGGATTGATCAGGAATTGCAGGTCGGGCTGGAGGCTGAGCCAGTCGGTCGCCTTGTACAGATAGGTCGCCTCGATCACCGTCTCACTGCCGCGAAACGCGCCGCCGCCGGTGAGTAGCGCCAGGTCCCGGCTGAACCCGCGCGCCGCCGGGCTGATCCCGATATACGACGCCGCCAGCCCGATCACGTCCTCGCCACGTCCGGGCAGCGCCCCGCGCCAGTGCAGCCCGCCTTGGACGAACCAGTCGACCAGATTGAAGCTGCCGGGCGCGCCCATGACGCGCAGAAAGCCGCTGATCCCCGCATCGTCGTCGCCGTCGGCGGGCCGCCACAGCCGCTGGTCGATGACGCCATAGACCGCGTAGCCCGGCGAATGCGTCCGCGGGATGCCGTTGCTGAGCGGGCTGGCGAGCGGCAGGCCGCCGGTGTCGAAGCGCTGGTCGGCGAACGGCGATGACGAATACCAGGCGCCGAGCTTGTAGGTGGCGGGCAGCTCGCCCTTGCCCTGCCCGGTCGCGTATTGGAACTCGGTAAAGCCGAGCAGGTGGTCGTTGGTGCGAAAGGCGGTGCCGCCGGCGTCGCGGAGCTGCGGGTCGCCAAGCCCGACCGGGGCCGGGTCGCCGTTGAAGATCGCCGCGACCATGGCGAACTCCTCGGTCGCCTGGAACTTGACCCGCGCGAAGGGCGTGGCGAGCGGGTAGGCCGGCCCGCCGGAGGGCAGGTCGAGCGCCGTCAGCGCCGGGAAGCCGAAGGCCGAATTGAGAAACGAGGCGCCGTAGCGCGAAAGCATCAGCTCCTCGTCGGCGCCCTCCTGGCCGGCGCGGATTTCGAGCCTCCCGTCCCACAGCTTCTGCTGAAGCCAGAGGTCGAAAAGCTTGGTGTCGCGCGTCGCCTCGATGCCGCTGACGAGCTGGAGGCTGCCAACCCGGTTGGCCGACGGCGAGCGTCCGTGGATCTGCAGGCCGCTGGTCTGGATCGAGGCGCCGGGCCACCCCAGCAGCTTTTCGAGATCGAGCGCCAGGGTTGCGGCGGTCAGCCCGTCATAGACGGCGCCCCGCCGCGCTCCGCCGGCGAGGTCGCCCCAAATCTCGCTCTGTTCCTGCACCGCGAGCGCGATCCCCTGCTTTTCGAGCTGCGGGCGGAGGCCGCCCCAATCGCCGGTCAGGAGCTGCGGCTCGTCGGCGCGAGCGGCCGCGCCGATCGCCACTATCGCGGCGCAGAGGAAAGTACGGAGCGCGGTTGAAGACATTCTATCTGCTTATCAGCAACCGCCGGACCCCGCCAGTTGCCGCATTCCGCGTCGCCGCGCGGCCGCGAACCCGGCTATCATCCGCCGAAATCCGATCGAGAAGGACCGCGCGATGGTTGATTACCGTTTCTGCCGGGTTGAGGACGAGGGGCGGTTGCGCATCGTCACGATCAACCGCCCGGAGGTGCTCAACGCTCTCCACAGCGAGGCGCATTGGGAGTTTGACGGAATCTGGAACGAGTTCGCCGCGAATCCCGACCTCTGGGTCGGCATCATCACCGGCACCGGCGAGCGCGCCTTTTCCGCCGGCAACGACCTCAAGGTGCAGGCGGCCGGGCGGCGCGGTCCGCGACCGAAGACGGGCTTTGCCGGCCTCTCGCACCGCTTCGACCTCGAAAAGCCATTAATCGCCGCGGTCAACGGCATCGCTATGGGCGGCGGCTTCGAAACGGCGCTCGCCTGCGACATCATCGTCGCCGCCGAGAACGCGGTGTTCGCGCTCCCCGAACCGCGCGTCGGGCTGATCGCGGGCAGCGGCGTGCACCGCCTGCCCCGCATGATCCCGCAGAAATGGGCGCTCGGGATGATCCTGACCGGCCGCCGCGTCAGCGCCGCCGAAGGCCAGGCGCTCGGCTTCGTCAACGAGGTCGTGCCGCAGGGCGAGGCGGTCGCCGCCGCCAAGCGCTGGGCCGCGCAGATCCTCGAATGCTCGCCGATGGCGATCCGCGCCTCGAAGCAGGCGGTGTACCGCAGCCTCGACGAACCGACCCTCGAAGCCGCGATGACCGCGACCTATCCCGCCCAGCAAGCCAATCTCGACAGCGAGGACTACATCGAGGGCCCCAAGGCCTTTTCCGAGAAGCGCCGGCCGATCTGGAAGAACCGGTAGGGTTGAAGATGCGCAACCGCCGTCGTGCTGCGGGGCTGCGCGAATTGCGGATTTTGTTCGCGGCGGTGCGCAAGCGGATCGCCCAGCAGGTCGCACGCCTCGATCCGGAAGACGAGCGTGAGGCAATGAGGTGGATCGAGGCAGTCTCCGAGTTCGATGTCGACGCGCCAGGGTGACGTCGTCCTAACAGGCGCTAATTCCCGCCAAACAGCGAATCCAGCAGCTTACCCGGAACCTTGAGCGCCTCGCCGGGGAGCTCGACCGCCTTGCCGCCGAGCCCGCCGACGGTGCCGACGAGCCCCTTGGCGATCCCCGCCGGATCGGGGCTGAAGCTTGGGTCGTCCCACGAGCCGCGCACGTAGAACGGGATGCCGATATCGACCAGGCTGAGCCCGGGTATCCCCTGCCGGGCGCGCGGGTTGAAATGGAAATCGATCTGGTGCGAGGCCAGGTTGGCCGTCCCCGACCCCGTCATCTCCAGCGCCGTGCTGACGAGCCGCATCTCGCCGACCCGGACCACGCCGCCCTGGATCGTGAACGCCGCCGACAGCGTGCCGAAGGCGGTGTGCGCGTTGCCGCCGACCGCTCCCGCCAGGATTTGCCCGGTCAGCGTCGATTGCAGCAGTCGGGAGACGGCCGCGAGATCGGCGCCGGCGATGGTCCCGTTGGCGATCGTGACCGAGCCCTTGCCGCTCAGGTTGCGCAACAGCTCCGCCCTGGATTGCCCGCGCGACACGAGGTCGAGCCGAACCGTCCCGCTGCCGGCGATGCGCGTCACCCCGACCGTCTCGGCAAGAAACCTCTCGACCCTGACCCCGGTCATGTCGATCCCCGCGCGCAGGCTCGGCGCCGCGCCGGTCGGATCGACGCTGAGGCTGCCCTTTCCGCTGCCGCCATAAGCGGTGAAGCTCGTCACCTGGGCCTGCAGCACCCCCTTGTGGAGCTGCGCCGCGACGGCCGCCTTGTCGATCTCGATATCGGGGAGGATGAGCGCGCCGAGCGACAGTTTCAGATTGGCGTCGACCCCCTTGAGCCCGCCCAGCGCCAGCGGCGCGTCGGGGCCGGGCGGCGCCGCCTTGGTCACGTCTTCGCTGTTGCCGGCGGCGAGGTACGGGCGCGTATCGACCCGGTCGACGGTCAGGGTCCCGGCGAGGGCCGGCGTGTCCGGGCGCAGGTCGAGCGACACCGTCCCGCCCAGCTTCATCTTATCGAGCGCGATGCTGGCGTTCGACAAAGCATAGACGCCGCCCTTGGACGAGACCGCGGCGCTCACCGCGAGCGGGCCGAAGCCGTTGCCCGGCGGCAGCGGATGACCGGCCCATCCGGCGAGGCGGCGCAACGAGGGCGCGTCGAGCGACAGCTTCCCATCCATCGCCCCGGCCGCCGCCAGGTGGCCGGCAAAGTTTGCATTCGCGATCGCCGAGCGGATCTGGACCTGCCCCTCGCTCGCCTTGCCCTTGATGAACCCGTCGAGATCGCCGAGCGAAGCCGCCAGCTTGAGCGGGACCGACTGGTAGGTCGCCGAGCCGTCGAGGCTCACCCCGTGCGCGCCGGTCTCGGACCCGGTCATGTGAAGCGTTACCGACACGGCGCTCAGCGTCTTCGACTTCCCGGTGGCCGCGTCGAAATAGGTCACCTCGCCGTCCTCGATCTTCAGGCGCCCGATGCCGAGGCGCCCGTCGGCGAACGGGTTTTCCGCGACGCCCTGGGTATGTTCGCCAAACTGCCAATTGGCGATGCCGTCCTTGCCGGTTTCGAGGTGGATCGCCGGCTGCTTCAGCACGAGCTTGGTGACGGCCAGCCGGCCGGATAGGAGCGGCATCAGCCGGGCGCCGACCACGACCTTGCCCACCGCGACCATCTCGGCGTCGTGCCCGCCCGCGGTATTGGCGATCGACACGTTCTTGAGCGAAATGCCGAACTCGGGGACCAGCGTCAGGTGCACCGATCCGCCGATGCGGACCTCGCGGTTGAGGGCTTGGCTTGCCGCCGCCTCGATGGGACCGCGCAGGGCGCTCAGCGGGATCAGCATCGCGACGCCGACGAGCCCCACCAAGACCGCCGCGACGGCGAGCAGGACGATCCGGCGCCGAGTCATGAAAGCCTCCTCATCGGGAATGAGAAGGTGCTTGCCGGCCTCATCGTCCGCGATGGACCGCCAGGGTCGCATGTTTGCGGCGCCGCTTGCACCCTGAATAGGCCCTACCGCAACGGGAGTAGCTCCGCGTGGGGCGCCTGCAGACTTTGGCTATTTGTTCGCCTCGGCCCGGGCCTTCGTGTCCAACGCCAAATCCTGCTGGGCGCGAGGATTTCCCTTGTCCTGATCGGCCAGCCACTGGTCCAGATATATCAGGCGGGCATAGACGTTAAGGGCTTCGACTGGTCGTTTCTGCTTCAAATAAGCCTTGGCGAGCGCCCGCTCGCTCCAGGTCCGGACCAGCGGCCACCAGGAATTTCCCGGATCGCGCTCGGAATACGAGCCGTACACCTCGTCCGCGATACTGAGCCAGTGGATCCCTTTCTCAATATCGCTTGCGCTGTCGCTCTTTGCCAAAGCTGCGCCGAGCTTGTATTTCAGGAAGGCATCGTAAAGCTCGGCGGTTACTCCGGATGGCGGGGTCTCGCTGGTCAATTTTCCGTAGAGGCGGACCGCTTCGGCAATATCGCCGCGAACCATGGCGAGGTCCGCCTGCAGGCCGACAAGTCTCTTTTCCTGTGCAAGCCAATACTTTTGCGATTGATCCTCCTCGGATCGGTGGGCGGAAAGCTGTTCGGCGATCAGCTTATCCAGCGTTGCCAGGTCCTTGGCGGCGGCATCGGCATCGCCAAAAAACTGCGAATCGAGAAATAAGCGGCTCCGGTATAGCGAGGCCAGGCGCTCCGCGCTTTTCTCGCGGTCGTCCAGGGCGCCCGACGACCCTGAATCATCGGATGTCGTCTCCGAGGCGTTTGGGGTCGCCAGCTTGCGATAAATCGTCTCCGCCTCATGGAAGTCCCGCTGCGCATCGGCCTTCGCGCCGTAGAGCGTCTCGGCGCTGGCGCGGTGCATATGGATGTCGGCGTCCAGCATCGCCAGACTGCCGGCCCGGTCTCCCTCGTCTCGCGGTACCGCTTTGAGGTCGGCCTCGGCTTTGTTCAAAATGTCGATCGCCGCTCCCACCTTGCCGAAATTGATCTGGTAGTCGGCTCTCAAAATCTTGACGGGGAACTCGAGCTCCGCCTTGACCCGCCGATCGTCCGGCAACAGCTGCGCCTGGGTCCGCAGCAATTCGGAAAACTTGCCGGAGAAATCCTCGACCTGGTCCAGAAGCTTGACGATCGATTTGTTCGTGCCCGGGAGAAAGCGCAGATCGGTCGAAATCTCCTGCGTCACTTCCGCCAACTCGCGCAACAACACGCCGCGCTGTTGCAGCGCCTTCTCCGCCTCCCTCTGCTGGGTTTGGGCCAGCTCCAGCTGGCGCAGATTCTCCTGGTACCAATAGCCGATCGCCCCCGCGGCGACCCCGGCAGCCAGCAGCAGGATCACGCCCGCCACAGACGCGAATCCCAATCGCCGCCGGCGCCGCGCCTTGAGGGTGTTCGCGAACAGCCGCTCGACGCGATCGACGTGGCCGCCATAACGGTTCGCCCAGGCCTCCGTGCGGGGCCGCCCGCGCCACCGTTCCAGCAGCCGGTCGACCCGGTCCAGCGGCAACGTCGCATGCGGGTTGGGGCCCGCGAGCCGCACCATCATCCGATAGTCGCGCGCGTCGTTGGCCTCGGCTTCAAGCCAGCCGGTCTCGTCCTCGTCGTCTAGGGTCTCGTGCGCCTCGGCGCCAATCTTCGCCCAGCGCCTCAGCAGGGCCTCGTGACCGATGTCGATGATCGTGTCGTCGGAAACGACCGGCAGCGCCGAGATCGGCGGGACCAGGAACGAACAGTCGTCATCGCGAAAACGATCGACCACCGGCCGCAGCACGTCGTCGTCGACGCCGGTCTCGGCCCGCAGATTGGCGTAGCGAAGGGCGCGGCGGGTGGCGCGCCCTTCCCGGTCGACCTCGCTCAGTGCGCGGAACACCTGCTCGACCGCGACCTGGTCGACATTCAGATCGGCCAGAATTTCGTCCGCGTGCTGCGACAGCGCCTCGGCGATGCGGCCGACCTGCGCGTAGTGATCGAGCGTCAGCCGCCGGTGCGGCGGCGCCGCCAGCGACGGGCCGGCGACATCCCATAGCCGCGACAGGCAGTGCTGCAGCACGGGAAGCTGGTCGGCGTCGCTGCCCGCGTCGTTGAGCAGCCGTTCGACCAAGCCCGAATCGATGGCCCCGTCCGCGCGGTCCGGGTCGAGAGGGCGGCGGATCACCTCCTCGCGCTGCTCGCGGGTCAGCGACGGCACCAGAAACTGGCAGGTGCTCACCGCTTCCGGAAGGCCGTAAAACTGCGCGCAGTCGCCGATGAAATCCGACCGCATGGTGATCAGCACATGCACTTGCCGGTCGCCGCCGCTTGTCGCGGCAAGCAGCAGCTGGACGAACTGGTCGCGCTCTTCCTGCAGGCGAGCGTGCGCGGCCCCGCCGGCGCCGTAGCGGAACAGCTCTTCGAACTGATCCACCAGGATCAGAAGGGAACAGTCGTCCAGACCGTCGATCTCCGCGACCGCCTCGGTCATGCCGAAGCTGCCGCGGCGCAAGGCATTATCGAGCCGTTCGCGCAGCGCGGCCCGCTCGATGCCGTCGTCCGCGGCCCCCAGCCCGGCGAGCGCCTCAGCCAGCCGGCCTAGCGGCGCATCGCCCGGGCGCATTTCGACCCAGCGCCACATCCGCCCGCGGTCGGGCCCGTCGCGCGCGGCCATCTCCTTGTTTTCGCTTTCCAGCAGCGGCAGCAGCCCGGCCCGGACGAGGGAGGATTTGCCGCTGCCGGAGTTTCCGACCACGGCGAGAAACTGGCTGATTTCCAACAGCCCGTAGAGCGCGTAGGTCTGTTCCTCGCGGCCGAAAAAATAGGCGTGATCTT
>DASUIE010000269.1:0-4200 GCA_036273175.1 Allostellaceae bacterium | reverse complement strand
TGCACACCAATCTCGGCCGCGCGCCGCTGCCGGAGGAAGCCATCGCCGCGGCGGCCGAGGCGATGCGTTCGCCGACCACCCTCGAATACGACATCGACAGCGGCCGCCGCGGCGAGCGCGACGACCACGTCGGGCGCTGGCTGACCCGGCTGACCGGGGCCGAGGCCGCGCTCGCGGTCAACAACAACGCGGGGGCGCTGGTGCTGGCGCTCAACGCGCTCGCGGCCGGGCGCGAGACCATCGTGTCGCGCGGCGAGCTGATCGAGATCGGCGGCGCCTTTCGCCTGCCCGACATCATGGCTCGCGCCGGCACGACGCTGCGCGAGGTCGGCACCACCAACCGCACCCATCTGCGCGACTTCGCCGCCGCGATCGGGCCGCAGACCGGGCTCATCCTCAAGGTCCACACCAGCAACTACGCGATCCAGGGCTTTACCGCCGCCGCGCCGACCCCGCGCCTCGCCGAGCTGGCGCGCGAGCACGACATCCCGCTGGTCGAGGATCTGGGGAGCGGCACGCTCGTCGATCTCGACCGGTGGGGCCTGCCGCACGAGCCGACCGTGGCGGAGGCGCTGAAGGCCGGCGCCGATCTCGTCACCTTCAGCGGCGACAAGCTGCTCGGCGGGCCCCAGGCGGGGCTCGTCGTCGGGCGCAAGGAGCTGATCGCGGCGCTGGCGCGCAACCCGCTAAAGCGCGCGCTGCGGCTCGACAAAATCCGCCTCGCCGCGCTCGAGGCCGTGCTGCGCCTATACGCCGACCCCGACCGGCTCGCGGCGCGGTTGCCGGCGCTGCGCCTGCTGACCCGGCCGCGCGCGGAGATCGCCGCGCTGGCCGAGCGGGTCGCCGCGAAGATGCCGGGCGCGGCCGTCGTCGAGACCAGCAGCCAGATCGGCAGCGGCGCGCTGCCGGTGTCGCTGCTGCCGAGCGCCGGGGTCGCGCTGACGCCGGAAGGCTCGGCCGAGGCGCTCGCGGCACGGTTGCGGGGTTTGCCGGTCCCGGTCATCGGCCGCATCGAGGGCGGGAAGGTGGTGCTCGACCTGCGCTGCCTGGAGGACGAGGCCGCTTTCCTCGCGCAGCTATGATCCTCGCCACGGCCGGCCATATCGACCACGGCAAGACCGCGCTGGTGCGGGCGCTGACCGGGATCGACGCCGACCGCCTGCCCGAGGAGAAGCAGCGCGGGCTGACGATCGACCTCGGCTTTGCCTATGCGACGCTGCCCGACGGCACCGAGCTGGGCTTTGTCGACGTGCCGGGGCATGAGCGGTTTCTGCCGAACATGCTGGCCGGGGTGCTGTCGATCGACCGGGTGCTGCTGATCGTCGCCGCCGATGACGGGCCGCGGCCGCAGACGCTCGAACATCTCGACATCCTGGCGCTGATCGGGGTGCGCGAGCTGACCGGGGTCGTCACCAAGACCGACCGCGTTCCGCCCGAGCGCGCCGCCGCGGTCGCCGCCGAGGTCGCGGCGCTGCTCGCCGGCGCCGGGTATGGCGGAAGCCCGATCCTCGCCGTTTCCAGCCGCACCGGCGACGGCATCGCGGCGCTGACCCGGCATCTGAGCGAGAGCGCCGCCGCCGCCACGCGCCCGTCGCCGCGGGGTGCGTTTCGCCTGCCGATCGACCGGGTGTTCTCGCTCCCCGGGATCGGCATGGTGGTGACCGGCACGGTGGCGGCGGGCGCGGCGAAACCCGCCGACCGGCTGCTCGTCAGCCCGCGCGGGGTCGAGGTGCGGGTGCGCGGCGTCCACGCGCAAAACCGCCCGGCCGAGAGCGCCGGGATCGGCGAGCGCTGCGCGCTGAACCTCGCCGGCGTGTTTCCCGAGGGGCGCGAGCCGCGCAGGGGCGACTGGGTCATCGCGCCGGCGCTGCACCTGCCGACCAGCCGCATCGATCTCGGCCTCAAGATGTCGCCGGCGGCGCCGTCGCCGCTGCGCGATGGGCTACCGGTGCACCTGCATCTCGGCACCGAGGACGTGGTCGCGCGGGTCCATGTGCTCGGCGCCAGGACGCTGGCGCCAGGCGAAACCGGGCTCGTACAGCTCGACCTCGACCATGCGGTCGGGGCGCTGTGGGGCGACCGCGCCGTGCTGCGCGACCACGCCGCGCGGCACACGCTGGCCGGCGGCCGCGTGCTCGACCCGGCCCCGCCGCGCCGCGGCCGCGCCCGGCCCGAGCGGCTCGCGGTGCTGGAGGCGCAGCGCGAGCCGGACCCGGCGACGGCGCTCGCCCGTCTCGTCGCGCTCGCCGGGGTCGTCGAGCTGGCGCCGTTCGCGCTCGCCCGCAACCTCGATGCCGGCGAGATGGACCGGGCGGCGGAAGGGTTCCTGCGCCTCGGCCCGGCGCGCGCGCCGCTCGTCGCCAGCGCCGAACGGCTGGCGGCTCTCGGCGAGGCCATTCTCGCCGCGCTAGGGACCCACCATCGCGGCAATCCCGAGAGCCTCGGCCCCACGCGCGCCGCGCTCTACCGGCCCTTGCGCGGCGAAGCGCCGGAGGCGGCGCTCGATGCGGCGCTGGCAGCGCTGGCGGAGTCCGGACGGGTCGTCCGCGCCGGCGCGGTGCTGCACCTGCCCGAGCACAAGCCGCGGCTGACCCGGGAAGACGAGCGGCTGTGGGAACGGGTCCGGCCGCTGCTGGAGGCCGGCGAGCTGCGCCCGCCGCGGGTTCGCGAGCTGGCCGAGGCGCTCGGCATCGAGCCCGAGCCGATGACCCGGTTCCTCAAGCGCGTCGAGCGCTTCGGCCGGGTCGCGGCGGTCGCGCCGAACCGCTATTTCCTGCCGGAGACCGTCGCCCGCCTGGCCGAGATCGCCCGTGGCCTCGACGCGAAGGGTCCGTTCACGGCGATGGCCTACAAGGACATCTCCGGCATAGGCCGCAACCTGACGATCGAGGTGCTGGAGCATCTCGACGCGATCGGCGTCACGCGCCGCGTCGGCGACGCCCGCATCGTCGTGCGCGAGAACGACCTCTAATCGAGAGTCAGCAGCCTGCCGTAGCCAGGGATTTTTGTCGCGACCCCGGCGCCTCGCAGGGCGTGCCACATCATCGCCAGGTTCGACGAGATGACCGGCTTTCGGAGTTCGCCTTCGAGGCGGGCAAGCACCGGCAGAGTCGGCATGCCGGTGCCGCTGAGAAACACCGCCTGCGCCTCCGGCCGGTCGACGGAGCGGGCGAGCTGGTAGGCGCGTTCCGGCGTCTCGTCGTAGATATTGGTGACGCCCTTCAGATTGTCGCTGCACACGACCCGGAACCCGTGCGCCTCGAGATGCGCCCTTCCCTCTTCCGTCGTCTCGGCCGAATAGGGCGCGCCGAGCGAGACCCGTTCGACGGCGAGCCGCCTGAGCGCCGTGGCCACCGACCCGAACGCGGTGACGATCCGCACACCGCGCGCCGCCTCAAGCCGCGCCAGCAACGCCGCCTCGCCCTCGATCCCGAGCGTGTAGCTGGTCGCGGTATGGGCGACGACGATCACCGCCGGCTTGACCATCGACAAGAGCTCGACCGACTCGTCGAGGTGGTCGATCATCATCCGGTTGCGCGCCTCCTGCCCGTCGAGCGAGCCGGTGACGCCGCGCGCGACCATGCGGTGGAAGTGCAGCGAGACGCCGGCCGGGACCAGCGCCATCAATTCCGGCTCGATCGTCGGGTTGCCCGGCGGCAGCAGAAAGCCGAGCCGGATCATACCACCCCGTCGCGCTTCATCCGGGCGACCTCGTCGGGCGCGACGCCGCACATCGCGCCGAGCAGCTCGGCCGTGTGCTCCCCGAGCAGCGGCGGCCGGGTGATCTGGGCCGGCGAATCCGACAGCTTGATCGGGCAGCCGACGGTCTGGTAGGTGCCGCGCGTCGGGTAATCGATATCGACGATCATCTCCCGCGCCTTGAGGTGCGGGTCGGCCAGCACCTCGCCGGTATCCTGGCAAGCGCCGCACGGCACCCCGGCATCGCCGAGCAGGCGCATCACCTCGTGCTTGGTGTGCTTGCGGGTCCATTCCTCGACGAGGGCATTGAGCGCGTCGCGGTTTTCCCAGCGCGCGTCGCCGGTCGCGAAACGCGGGTCCTCGGCGAGGTCGGGGCGGCCGATCGCACCGCACATCGCCTTCCACATCTGCGGCTGCACCAGCACGATGACGTAGTCGTTGGGGCCGCCCGGCGCGCAGGCATAGGTCGTGCCGGGAACCGTGTGGCCGAGCTGGTTGCCG
>DASUIE010000268.1:0-11879 GCA_036273175.1 Allostellaceae bacterium | reverse complement strand
CACGCGCCTCATCATCCGGTCAAGCGCCAGCAGCCGGCGGCCCAGCCGGCGCCGCCGAGCGACGGCCACGTAAGGTTCTGACGCCGGCTACTCGGCAGCCGCCATCATCTGCGGCTGCGCCATCAGCTCTTTCTTGCGCGCCGCCACCTGCTTGCCGACGGCGCCGGCATCCATCTTGGAGTCCTCGATCTCGGGGAAGAGCTCGTCTTCTTCCTCCTTGACGTGATGCTTGACCTGCTCGCCGAGCACGGTGACCTTGGCGTCGAACAGATTGTCGCCCGGCTTCATCTTTTCGATCTCGGCGATCAGGTGCTTGGCGCCCGCATGCTCGACAAGCGCCTCGTCGAGCAGCTTGTCGTCGCCGGTCGCCTTGCGCGCGGCCGGGTAAAAGATTTCCTCCTCGATCTGGGTGTGGACCTTGAGCGCGAGGCAGATTTTCCGGGCGAGCTTGCCCTTGGCGGCGCTGCCGTCGAGCTCTTCGAAATCGTCGAACATCTCTTCGACCTCGCGGTGATCCCGCTTCAGCAGCGCGATGACCGAGTCCGCCGCGGGCTTGGCGCGGCGAGAACGGCGCTGGGCGGCGAGTTTGGCCTTGGTCTTGGCATTGGTCGGCATGCACGGTCTCCGGGGTTACGGATCGGTACGCTGTAGAACCGCGCGGCGCGGCTCCGGTTCCCCGGGGAGATCGGTCTGCGCTTACGGCGGCGGCTGGGGCACCGGCTCGACCAGTTCCGCATCGTTGTTCCTGACATTGCCGACCCGGGCGCTGACCGGCCAGCAGGTCATGCCGGAAGCCGGGTAGGGGGCGAGCAGCGCGGCCAGATCGGCCGGGGCGGCGTCTTCCTCGCCAAGCCAGGCGGGCCAGGCGGGCGGCGGCAGGATCGCCGGCATCCGGTTGTGGATCGGGGCGCAGAGCTCGTTCGCGGTCGTGGTGACGATCGTGAAGCTGCGCAGCGTCTCGCCGGCCGGCGAGCGCCAGCTCTCCCACAGCCCGGCGAGGGCCATGATCGAGCGGTCGGCGAGAGCGATCGCGTAGGGCTGCCTGGTCTTCGTGTCGAGCTTCTTCCACTCGTAGAAATTGTCGACCGGCACGAGACAGCGGCGGCGCTTGAACGCCTCGCGGAAGACGGGCTTCGCCGCGACCGTCTCGGCCATCGCGTTGATGGTCGAGAAGCCGATCTTGACGTCCTTGGCCCAATAGGGCACGAGGCCCCAGCGCATCAGGTCGAGGCTGCGCTGCCGGGCCGCGGGATCGTACCGCACGATCGGCAGCGTATCCGTCGGCGCGACATTCCAGTTCGCCGCGAAATTCGGGGCCGGCCGCTCGGGCGGGATCGAGAAGACGAGCTTTATCTCGCTGACATCGGAGGATAGCCGGGCGCGACCGCACATGGGCGCGGAGCCTAGCCAAGCGCCGGTTCCAGTCAACCGGTGCGTGGCTCTTGCCGCCGCTCCGGTTGCGGTGCAAGCTCGCGGGATCGGCCCAGAGCCGGCCAATTCTGCGGAGGAAGCCATGAGCGGTCACGGCAAGCACAGCCCAGCGGAAATTCGTGCCAAGCTCAACCATCCGATCATCGACGGGGACGGCCACTGGGTCGAATACGACCCCGTCTTCGCCGAGCAGATGCGCAAGGTAGGCGGCGATTTGGCGGCCGACGGGTTTCTCGCGGCGATGGCGGTGACCCGCGACTCGCTGCAGATGAGCGTCGAGGAGCGGCGGCGGCGCCGGGTGTCGATGCCCGGGTTCTGGACCCGCCAGACCGGCAACACCTATGACCGCGCGACGGCGATGATCCCGCATCTCCTCTACGACCGTCTCGACGAGATCGGCTCGGACTTCGCGATCATCTATCCGACGGCTGGCCTGCGCCTGCCGCGGATCAAGGACGACGCGACCCGCCGCGCGGTGATCCGCGCCTACAACATCGTCTCGGCCGGGTACTTCAAGGACCTCGCCGACCGCATGACCCCGGCGGCGATCATCCCGATGCACACGCCCGACGAGGCGATCGACGAGCTCGAGTTCGTCACCAAGGAGCTCGGCTCCAAGGTCGGCATGTTCGGCAGCGCGATGCCGCGGCAGACCGACTCGATCAAGAAGGGTGAGAACGCCGACGCCGACCGGCTCGGGGTCTGGTACGAGGTGTTCGGCATCGACAGCATCTACGATTACGACCCGGTCTGGCAGAAATGCGTCGACGTCAAGATCGCGCCGACCTTCCATTCGGCCGGCAGCAACCAGGCGCTGCGCAACAGCCCGACCAACTTTACCTACAACCACATCGGCCACTTCGCCGATGCGGGCCATGCCGCCGCGAAGGGTATTTTCCTCGGCGGCGTCACCCGGCGGTTCCCCGAGCTGCGCTTTGCCTTCCTCGAAGGCGGCGTGGGCTGGGGCGCGCAGCTGTTCGGCGACCTGATGGAGCACTGGGAACGGCGCAACATCAGGGCGCTCGAAAACATGAAGCCGGACAAGCTCAACCGCGAAATGCTGATGAGCTACGTCGAGAAATACGGCTACAAGGAGCATGCCGAAGCGCTGAAGGCGCGCGACGGGTGGCCCGACCCCGAGCTGCATATGACCGGAGGGATCGACAATCTCGACGATTTCGCCGCGTGCAAGTTCACCCGCAAAGAGGACTGGGTCGAGCTCTACGCCAAGCCCTACTATTTCGGCTGCGAAGCGGACGACCGGATGAACGCCACCGCCTTCTCCAGGCTCAACCCGTTCGACGCGCAGCTCAACGCGATCTACAGCTCCGACATCGGGCATTTCGATGTGATCGACATGCGCGAGCCGCTGGCCGAGGCGTTCGAGCTGGTCGAGGACGGTTACATCACCCAAGACAACTTCCGCGATTTCGTCTTCACCAACGCCGTCACCCTATGGGGCTCGCAAAACCCCGACTTCTTCAAGGGCACGCGGGTCGAAAAGGAAGCTGCGGCGGTGCTGAAGGCGGCCCGGCAGCCGCTGCTGGCCGACGCCGCGAAGTAGGCGGCGCTTCGTTCTTCCGGTGCGGCGCATGGGCGGCGCCGCACCGGAACACTTCCGGCGGCGCCAGTGTTTTGCCTCCGGAGGTATCAGCTCATGCCCGAATTGCGCATCGGCACCGACAAGGTCTGCGACTTTATCGAGGTCGCGCGCGAGGTTGCCGGCAAGGTGCCCTCGACCGCCGGCGACCCGACCACGACCGGCGACGACAGCAAGCTCGTCACGATCGAGGATTACGCCGGCGAGGACGCGCGCAGCCAGGAGATGCACGAGTTTATCCTCGGCCTCAATGTCGCGGAGCAGGTCGATCTGCTGGCGCTGATCCTGGTCGGCAGCGGCGCCTTCTCGGTCGACGAATGGGATGACGCGGTGAGCGACGCGGAGGCCCGCGTCGGCGACGGCGGAGCCGACTACATGATCGGCGATCCGGCGCTGCCGGAATATCTCGGGATCGGGCTCAACGCGCTCGGGAAGGCTTGCGGCTAGTCCGCGAGAGGAAGGCGGCGACGGCGGCTTCCTCGGCGGCGAGTCCCTTGCCGCGCCGCTTGCGGGCCAGCGCCCTGACCAGCGAACCGTCGAGATAGCCATCGAACACCGCCGGGTGGATATAGCATTTGCGGCAGACCGCGACCGTATTGCCGAGACGCTTGGCGACGGTCTCGACGCAGCGGACGATGACGCTCTTGCGCGGGCCGCTCCCGGCGTCCTCGACCGATAGCTCGCGCAGCGTCAGCGCGGCGAGCTGGGTCCCGGCCCAGGTGCGGAAATCCTTTGCGGTGATATCCTCCCCGGTGATTTCACGCAGATACTCGTTAACGTCGGCCGAGCCGATCGTGTGGCGGTCGCCGTCGTCGTCGAGATACTGGAACAGGTCGTAACCGGGCAGGTCGCGGCAGCTCTTGACGATGCGGGCGAGCCGCCGGTCGTCGATCCGCCCCCCGCGCCACACACCGCTCTTGCCGCGGAAGCTGAAGCGGATCGTGGCGCCGTCGATCGCGGCGTGGCGGTCGCGCAGCGTGGTCAGGCCGAAACTCTTGTTGGACTTGGCGTATTCGGCGTTGCCGACGCGAAACAGGGTCAGCTCCATCAGCCGCACGACCGTCGCCAGCACCTTCTCCCGCGGCAGGCCATGGCGCCGCAGATCGGCCTCGACGCGGGCGCGGATCGCTGGCAGGACCCGCGCGAAGACCAGCATGCGGTCATACTTGGTCCGGTCGCGGCTCTCGCGCCAGCGCGGGTGATACCGATACTGCTTGCGTCCGCGGGCATCGCGGCCGGTCGCCTGGATGTGCCCGCTGGGAAAGGCGCATATCCACACATCGGTCCAAGCCGGCGGCACCGCCAGCGATTTGATCCGCGCCAGCGTCTCGATATCGGCGATCAGCGCGCCGGATTCGTCATAATAGTCGAAGCCGTGGCGCGCCTTGCGCCGCGCAATGCCCGGCGCGGCGTCGCTGACATGCCTGAGCCCCGCGCTCAATGATGGGCGTGGTGCTCGGCGTTGCGCTTCCGCGTCGCCGCCGCCTTTTTGGCGGAGGCGGAGCGTTCGGCGGCCGGGCGGGAGGCGGAGGCCTTGCCCCCGATCCTTCCGCCCTTTTTCGACGATGCGTGGTTTTCCGGGTGGCCGCGCCCCGAGCCGCTCTTCTTGCCGCCGCCGCTTTCCTTGTTGACCGTCGCCCAGGCGCGCCTCTCGGCTTCCTTGTCGGAAACCCCGCGACTTTCGTAGCTTTCGGCGATGTGGTCGGCTTTGCGTTCCTGCTTGTCGGTATACTTGTCCTTGTCTCCGCGCGGCATGGCTGACCTCACTCGACCCCTGCGTATCGCAGTTAACCGGCGGGGGCCGGCGCGGGTTCCGATCACTCCTGCTCGGCCGGCGACGGAAATCGAGTTAGCGGCACGACCCAGTCGAACGCGCCGACCGCGGCCAGCAGGACCAGCGGGACCGTCATCGCGGCGACAAGCGCCCCCGGGCGAAACAAGACGGCGCCGACAACGGCGCCGGCGAAGAAGCCGGCCAGGAGCGCCGCCGAGCGCAACGCGTTGCGGAATGCTTTCGGGTGCTTCGCGCGCAGGCTCTCGGCGGCGAATGCGCTGTCCGGGCGAAGAAGGCTGAACGCGCACACGACCAGCTCCTCGCTCAGGCTGCTCAGCGCCCCGGTTACATGGGTCGTGAACACCGACAGTATGCCCGCCATCCGCAACGATGTGTTTTGCGTCCCCATCGCAAAGGCGACGACCGCGATTAGCGCGTAGACGCGCGCATTCGGCTCGTCGCCCGGTGACAGTGCGTTGCCGGTGACCGCGAACACCGCCAGCAGCATGAACTCGAGCGCCAGCGCGGCGATAAAAATGCGGCGCATGCGGTGGCGCATGCCGATCTCGATCACCGTGCCGCTGATCGCCAGCCCGGCGAAAAACGCGGCGATCGCGTCGCCCTGGAGCCACGGATTGCCGCCGCCGCGCACGAGGTGGATCGCGAATTGCAGGACGTTGCCGCTCATCTGCGCGGTGAAGACGCGGTCGAGCGTCAGCCAGCCGAGCGCATCGACATAGCCGGCGACAAAGGTGAGCCCCACCGCGACCGCCGCTTTCGCCAGTTCCATGACACGGCAACCGCAGGACGCGCCGCGACGTTCCCTACAGGAGCCAGGTCGCCACGGTCCCGAGCAGGCAGGCACCCATCGCGATCTAGTCGAGGCGGCGCGGCGCGGCGCGGCCCAAAACCGGCAGGCGGTAGGCGACCAGCACCACCGCGAAGGTAATCGCCAGCAGGGTCAGCCCCAGCACCGAGATCGCGCCGAGATCGCCGCTTTCGTTGAGGTCGTAGATGATCACCGACACGACCTTGGTATTGGCGGTGGTCAGCATGATCGTCGCCGACAGCTCGCGGATGACGCCGATAAAGACGAAGCACCACGTCGCGATGACGCTCGACCGCAGCAGCGGGGCGGTGATCTGCCACAGCGATTTGAGGCGGTTGGCGCCGAAGATGCGGCTCGCCTCCTCGAGTTCGGGGTGGAGGCCGCGAAACGCCGCCTGCAATTGCTGGTAACCGGCCGGCAGCTCGATCGTCAGAAACGCGAGCAGCAGGATCCACAGCGTGCCGTAGAGCACCACCGGCGGCCGGGTGTAGCTGAGGAAGAGGCCGACACCGAGCACGATCCCGGGGATCGCCACCGGCGCCGTCGCCAAGAGGCCGAGATAGCGGCTGCCGGGGACGAGACGGCGGGCGGTGGTGTAGCTGACGAGCAGGGCGAGCGCCGTCGCCGCGGTGGCCGCGAGGACGCCGAGCAGCACGGTGTTCCCGATCGCGGCGCGGGTCTGCGAGAAATCGACGAAGACGAATTCGAGATTGCGCCAGCTCAGATTGCCGAAGGTGAGCGGGTCCGACGGCGTCTTGACCAGCGCGGTTTTGATCAGCGCCAGGTAGGGCAGAAAGATCGGCAGCGACAGCAGCGCCAAGGCGAACACCAGAGCCGGCCAGCGCCAGACGCCGAGCATCGCCGGACGCGGCGGGCTCGACCGGCCGCCGATCACCGTATAGCCGCGCCGGCCGAGCAAAAGCTGCTGGCCGCGCAGCATCAGGATCGTCAGCAGCAGCAGCGGCATCGACGCGGCGGCGGCAAGATGCGGGTGCGGCGGGTATTGGAACAGGCTCCAGATCTTGGTGGTGATGACGTGGAAACCCGCCGGCAACGCGAGGATCGCCGGCGTCCCGAACTGGGTCAGCGCCTGGACGAAGGCGAGCAGCGCCCCCGCCAGCACCGCCGGCAGGATCATCGGCAGGGTGACGCGGCGCAGCGTTTTGGCCCGGCCGGCGCCGAGAATCGCCGAGGCGTCCTCAAGCTCGCCGGGGATATTGTCGAGCGCGTTGGCGCTCAGCACGAAGACGAGCGGAAACGCATAGCAGGCGATGCAGAAGACGACGCCGCCCGCGCTGTAGATGTTGAAGACGTGGTCCCATTCGCCGAGACCGAGCAGAGGGCGCAGCCACTGGTTCAGCATGCCGCTATTCGGCGCGGCGAGGATCTCCCAGGCGATCGCGCCGAGGAAGGGCGGGGTAACGAACGAGGCGGTGACCAGCATGCGGATCCAGCGCCGCCCCGGCATGTCGGTGCGCGCGACCAGCCAGGCGAGCGGCAGGGCCGCGCCGCAAGCGGAAGCGGCCACCCCGGCGGCGATCCCAAAGGCGGTCAGATAGGGCCAGGCAAAGCTCGGGTCGCTCGCCAGCTGGGTGAAATTCGCGAGGGTCGGCCAGCCGGCATCGTCGGTGACGCTGTACCAGGCGAGCCAGCCGAGCGGCAGCAGCACCAGAACGCAGAGGAACAGGCCGACGGCGGCGAGCAGGAGACGCATGCCATCGAGCCGCCACGGCCGAGCCTGCGCGACGGCCGGAAGCGCCACCGTCCTACAGCCCGAAATATTCGGCGTATTTCTTCTTGATCTCCTCGACCTGCTTTTGCTGCGCGGCGGGGTCGGCCTTCATGATCTTGATCTCCGCGAGCGGCTTGGTTCCGGCCGGGAGGGGCACCTCGGGGTGAAACGAGCGGATGCGCGCCATATCCACCAGGAGACCCTGTCCTTCCTTCGAGAAGAGGTAGAGGTCGAAGAGGCGGGCGGCGTTCGGGTGCGGCGCGTCGACGACCACGCCGGCGCCGCCGGGGATCGAGGGCGTGCCCTCGGTCGGGTAGACAAAGGCGAGCGGGGCGCCGCGGGCGATCATCTGCAGCGGCACGTACTCGCCGCCATCGGCCGCGACCGGCCGCTCGCCCTGCGCCACCTTCTTGGGCGGGTCGGCGGCGGACTGCACCTGCATGACGTGCTGCTGGCCGAGCTTTTTCAGATAGTCCCAGCCGATATCGCGGGCGATCTCGAAAGTCACGGTCATGATCGTGCCGCTATAGCCGGGATGCGCCTTGACCAGCTTGCCGGTCCATTTCGGGTCGAGCAGGTCGGCAAAGCTCTTCGGCGCGTCCTCGGCCTTGACCAGCTTGGTGTTGTAGAGGATCGGCGACAGCGTGAAGCGCTCGGTGGCATAGCAGCCATCCGGGTCCTTCTGGTCGGCCGGCCAGTATTTGGCGACATCCGCCGGCAGGAACGGCGCGAGCCAGCCCTCCCGCTTCCACGCCAAGAGCGCCGTCATGTCCGAGGCCTCGACCACGTCCGCGGCATGGATGTTGGCGCCGCGCTCCTGCATCAGGCGCTGGAAGATGCGCTCGGCGCCGTTGCGCTCGACCTGGACCTTGATCCCAGGATAGGCCTTCTCGAAGGCGGCGCCGATCTTCTCGGCGGTCTGCAATTCGATCGAGGTGTAGAAGACGACCGTCCCCTCCTTCTTCGCGGCGGCGATAAGGTCGGGGGTGATCGAGCTGGGCGCGGGCGCGGCGGCGAGGGCCGGGGCGGCCAGCAGCAGCGCGGCGGCGACATAGGCGGATAGGCGGGCCATTGGCGGGTTCCTCAGCGAGCCAGGGCGCGGCAGCGCTCCGGCGGAAAGTGTAAGCGCACCCGCCCGCCGACCGGCACATCGATCGACAGCGGCGTGACGACGCGGACCCCCTGGCCATCGGCCAGGTTCACCAGATAGTCGCGATGGGCGCCGAGATAGGTCTGGCGCGCGACCAGGCCCTCGGCCTCGCCGGGCTGCCGCTCGCCGCCGGCGCCGTTCAGCGGGGAGAGGGCGATGTCGTGCGGCCGCACCGACACCGCGGTGTCGCCGGTCTGCGTAAACTCGCCGTCGCCGCAGCGCAGCACCACGGCGCCGCAATCGACCAGCTCGGGCGCGATGCGGCTGCCGCGCAGGATGTTGGTGCCGCCGATAAAGCGGGCGACGAACTCCGAGCGCGGACGCTGATAGATCTCCTCGGGCGAGCCGACCTGCTCCAAACGGCCCAGATTCATCACCATGATCGTATCGGCCGTGGTCATCGCCTCGGCCTGGTCGTGCGTCACATAGACCGTCGTGTATTTGTAGGCGTCGTGCAGGCGGCGGATTTCGTACCGCATCTCCTCGCGCAGATTGGCGTCGAGGTTCGACAGCGGCTCGTCGAGCAGCAGCGTCTCCGGCTCGACGACGAGGGCGCGGGCGAGCGCCGCGCGCTGCTGCTGGCCGCCCGACAATTCGTGCGGATAGCGCGGCGCCAGCTCGGCGAGGTGCGCGACGTCGAGGATGGCGGCGACGCGGCGCTCCCGCTCCTCGCGCTCGATTTTGCGGATGCGCAGCCCATAGCCGACGTTTTCGGCGATCGTCATGTGCGGCCACAGCGCATAGCTCTGAAAGATCATCGACATGTTGCGCCGCTCGGGCGGGAGGCTGCGCCCCGGCTCCGAAACCGTGCGGCCGCCGACGCGGATCGCGCCGCCGTCGGGATCGAGGAAGCCGGCGATCAGCCGCAGCGTCGTCGTCTTGCCGCAGCCGGACGGGCCCAAGAGGCAGACCAGCGAGCCGTGCTCGATCGTGGCGGAAAGATTATCGACAGCGGTGGCGGCGCCGTACCGCTTGGTCAGTGACTCCAGCTCGACGACCGCCATCGGGTTGAACTACCAGATTTCGAAATGCGCGTCTTTCGGCACGCAGTCGGCTCCATTTATCGGCACAAGGTCTTGCGGGCAGGCCGAGAACGCGACGACCAGGTCGCGCTCGGCGCGGAGAATCACATGGCTGCCGGGACCGGCCAGCGAGGGTTCCCACGCAACGGCGCCGTCCGCGCGCACCGGGATGTTCATGAACATGTTGAGCGGCGCCGGCGTCGGCGGGGCGGCGATGCCGAGCTCGGCCAGCGCATCGCGCAGATTGTCGGTGCAATTGTCGTGGTGGCCGGCGACGCCGAGCAGCTCATAGCGCCAGCGGTCGCAGGCGGCGATCACCGTGTCGTGGATGCCGCCCGAGTTGTCTTCGACAAAGGTCAGCATCGGCCGGCGCCGGTTCGACACCATCGTGTCGCCGGTCGTCGGCAGGATTTTCGACAGCGCCGCATGGCTGTGCGGCATCGACATGTGCTCGGCGGGGTCGTCGCGGTCGAAGGCCCAGGTATCGACGACCTGTCCGCCATGGGTGTTGACGAGCCGCAGGTGCTGCCCCCGGTACAGCCGCGCCGCCTTTCCCTTGCGCGCTGGGATCGCGATCAACTCCGGCACCGTCCCTCCTTCCGCCTTCGGATTAAGCATATCGGCCAAAGAAGCTTCGACCCAAGTCTATATCGTTCGGGAACTATATTTAATCTCAGTCGTACGCCAAGTGGAGACTCGCTTCTTCTTCTCCCCCGGGAAGTAAAAATATGTCATATCTCCAACTCGGGCGGGTGGTCCGCAGCGTCGATTCGCTCCTTCGGCAAAGACAAGGAATACGCGATTTTACCGACGATGCGGAATGCCTGTTTCGCATTTCCCTCGCGCGGCTGCCGGGCAATCTGTCGCTGTCGGACGGGACCGCGATCGGCGAGGGCGATCCGGTCATCGAGCTGCATTTGTGGAACGAGCACCTGCCGGCGATGCCCGATGCCGGCCCCAGCCCGGCCTGGGCGGTCAGGCTCGCCCGTCAGACCGCGAAGTCGCTGTTTCTGCTCGATCATTATCTCGAACGCGAGCCGGCCCTCGACGATGTCGCCGGGCTCTTCGGCTTGCCGCCCTTCGGCAGCCGCATCGGCGAGGTGCAGATGGCCCGCACCGGCAAGCGCTTCGGCTTCGAGCTCCTCGATGGCGGCCAGGACGGCACGGTTCACATGGTGTTCGACAGCATGCTGTTGTGGGGGCTCGGCTGGACTTTCAACCGCCCCGCCTTGCGCAGCAAGACGTGGTTGAGGCACCGCTATCGGCTGTGGATCTCTCGGGCCGGGCTGCACGCCCGCTACCACGATTGGCGGCCGGGCCCGGCAAGCAACCGGCATTGAGGCATGGCGGCCGCGCTTGCTGTTTTATGGGCAGCGCTTGTCGCCACGCTGATCTTCCGCGCCTGGCGCCAGTTCGGCGCCTATCGCCGGCTGGAGTTGCACGCGCCGGCCACGGCGCCTGCGATGCCGCCGGTCGCCGTGATCGTGCCGGCGCGCAACGAGGCGGCCGGGATCGCGGCTTGTCTCGCCGGGCTTACCTCGGGTGGGGCGCGGCCGATCGTCGTCGATGACGACTCGACCGACGCGACCGCCGAGATCGCCGGAAGCTGGGCGCGGGTCGTCGCGGCCGGTCCGCTGCCGCCGGGCTGGACCGGCAAATGCCATGCCTGCTGGCGCGGCGCCGCCTTTGCCGACCCCGCCGACTATCTCTGCTTTGTCGACGCCGATGTCGTTGCCGAGCCCGGATTGATCCACGCCGCCGTCGCCGAGGCGGAGGCTCGCGGTCTCGACTTCCTGTCGCTCGAACCGCGCCAGGAGCTGGTGACCGTGTGGGAGCGGCTGGTGATCCCGGCGGGGCTGTTCGCGCTCGCCTTCCTGCGCGACTTCGGCCGGCCCAGCGACCCGGCCTCCGGTGAGGCGACCGCGAACGGCCAGTTCATCCTGGTGCGCCGCGCCGCCTACGACCGGGTCGGCGGGCATCGCGCGGTGCGCGACGCGATCTGCGAGGATTCCCGTCTCGCCGGCTTGTTCAAGGAGGCCGGCTATGCCGTGGCGCTGCTGGCCGCGCCCGACCTCGCGCGGGTGCGGATGTATCGCGGTCTCGCCGATCTGTGGTCGGGACTGCGCAAGAACAGCACCGAGACCCTCGGCGGGGTCGTGCCCGCGCTGGCCGCCGCGCTGCTCGCGGCGCCGCTGGCCTGGGCCGCGCCGCTGCTGCCGCTGGCGCTCGCCCCGCACCCGATGCCGTTCGCGCTTGCCGCGCTCGCCTCGGCGGCGATCTTCGGGCTGCACGTGGAGGGTGCGCATTTTCTCGGCATCCCGCGCCTATACGGCTTCCTGTT
>DASUIE010000267.1:0-3286 GCA_036273175.1 Allostellaceae bacterium | reverse complement strand
GGCGGACCTCATCCTCGTCGAGGTTCCGCGGCAGCGGCCGCTCGAACCGCGGCCGAGGCAGGGCCGACGAGGGATCGTCCCGGCGCAATCCCTCGTCGACGAGGAAGCCGAAAAAGCGCCTCAGCGCCGCCGAGCGCCGGGCGACGGTCGAGGGCGCGAGATCGGCCCATCCGCTCCCAAGCCGCGACAGGTCTGCTGCGGACGCCGCCCCGAGCGTGCCGAGCGCTTCGGCCGCCCGGTCGAGGTCGTTGCGGTAGGCCGCGAGCGTATGCTTCGACGCGCCCGCTTCGGCAGCCATCATGTCGAGGAACCGGTCGACAAGCACTCGGTCGTCGGCGATCACGTTCGGGAAAGCGCCTCGGCGGCAATCATCCGTGCGGTGAAGTCCTGGCCGGTGCGCTTGAGCGCCGAAATCGCATGATAGAGGTGCGCCGCCGGCACCTTGTCCCAATTGGGCGTCTGGAACCCGGTGCCGGTAAGGACGAGAACCGTGCCCGCCTGCCCACGCCCGGAGGTCGCATCGATGATCCTGGTCCAGCTCGTCGTCGCGCCGAGGCCGAGCCCGTAGCGGCGGTTGAGCGAATTGGCACTGTCGGTGTTGATCCGGCCCAGCCCCGCGAGACCCGCGACCAGCAATGCGCTGCGGAGCTTGTGCGCGCTGGTGTCGCGGCGAATGAATGCGCCTAGGCGACCCGTGCCGACATCCGCGACATCGGGTGCGGCAAGCGCCAGCATCGCCCAGCAGCGGTCGCCGTCCGCATCGTCCATTCCGCCGATCGCCGGAGTCCAGCGCGCCGCCGCCCGGTCGTATCCGGCGGCAAGCATCGCGGCGATGAGATCGGGCGCGTCCTTCGCGAGCTTCTTGTCCGGCGTAACCAGAGTCGCTGCGCGTGCGACGAGCGCCCTCGCCGCTTCCTTCTGGAGACCGTCCTTGCCGATCCCTAGCAAGTGCCGGATCGCGTCCAGACGCGTCGGCTGATCCTTGCCGACGAACGCCTGGCGCAGCTGCCAGGCATCGGTCGAGGGTAGATCGGAAGGATCGGTCGTGTCGTAAATGCCCGAATAAAGATCGACGAGGCTCTGCGACGAGAAGACGCCGAGGCCGCCGGCGATCAGCGCCGGGACGAGCCGCTGCTGGGGAGACAGGAGAGGCGCCCGAGCCTCGAACGCGCGCAGCTGCGGCGAGGCGGCGTTGACCAGACTGTCCGGCGGCACCATGCCCGTCGCCGCGGAAAGGCCGAAGCGCCATGCGGTGAGGCCGTCGACCGGATCCCAGTCGATCGTCGCAGCCCGGCCGCTTCCCGCCGCGCCGATCACCTTCTGTGCAAGCGCGAGGTCGATTCCGCCGATTCGGCCGTGGCGCCGTGCGTCGTCGATCTGGGCCGAAGCGACGTCCTGATCGCCGGCGAGCGCGGCGCACATCGCCTGAACGAGCTGCTGGGTCGCAGCATCATATTTGCGCATCCCGATCTCGAGCGGGCACAGCGCCGCCGCATCGGCAGTGGCGAGTGCAGTCTGCACCGCGACCTGCAGCATCTTGGGCGTGAAGCGATCGGTATCGACCCCGTCGACGAGCATCCGCGCGGCGTCCGCCTCGCCCATCCGAAGCAGCAGCCACGAGCGCTCCGCGACCCAATCGATCGGATTGACGTCGCGCGGCGCACGCGCCTTTGCGAGCAGCGCGTCGCGAAGCGCGATATGCGCCCAGCGCGAGGCGATCGGCGTACCCATCCGCCGCATCAGCGTCGTCAGGAACGCCCCGCTCGCGTCGCCCCACGGGCTGTCGCCGAGGCCCTCGGCGGCGGGATCGAGCTTGCCCACGACCCAGGGATCGCGCCGAGCCCAGCCCGGATATTCGGTCGGCGGCTGCACCGGCTGCGTCGGCTGGAGGTTTGCCGGGCTGACCTCTTCGACGGCGGTCTCGTCGGCGCCGCCCGAAAGATCCTCGCCGGCGGAAGATGGCGCGGTCGAGGGCTGAGTCTGGGGCCCGGGTTGAGTCGCTCCGATGCCGCCGTTCGGATATTGATTGGCGGCGGGCGGCGGCTGCGTCTGTGCCAGCTGCTGCGCGACCGCCGGAAGCGCGATCGCAAGCGCGGCGGCCGAGAGGATCAATAACGGCTTAGTGCGCATTGCCCCCCGCCGACACGGGGACCTCGATCGTGTGAGTCGGCTGCGATTTCGGCACGGTTGAAAGATAGATAAGCGCGCCGATGAGGACGACGAGGATGACAATCAGGACAATGAGCCGCGGCATGGAGGCGCTTTTGCCGAGCGGGGCAGCCGCTGTATAGCCCCTTCAGCTTATGGATCTGGCGAAACGTCTCGACCGGCCGATCGTGCTGGTCGGACTGATGGGAGTGGGAAAATCGACCGTCGGGCGCCGCCTCGCGCGGCGGCTCGGGCTGCCGTTCGTCGACAGCGACGCGGCGATCGAGGACGCCGCCGGCCTATCCCCCGCCGAGGTGTTCGAACGCTACGGCGAGCAGGACTTTCGCGACGGGGAGCGGCGGCTCGTCGCCCGCCTCGTCGACCAAGGCGACATTCAGGTGATCGCGACCGGCGGCGGCGCTTTTGTCGACCCGCTCACGCGCGCGCTGCTGAACGAACGCGCGATCACCATCTGGCTCGACGCGCCGGTCGACATCCTCGCCGAGCGGACCTCGCGCCGCGACACCCGCGCCCAGCTCCGCAACGGCGATCCCAAGGCGACGCTCGAGCGGCTCGCGAGCGAGCGCCGGCCATCCTACGAGCAAGCACATATCCACGTGAAGAGCGGCTCGGGCGCGCACCGCGAGGTGGTCGAAGCGATCCTCCGCGCGCTCGACGCGTACCTCGGCAAGGAAGCCTAGGCCGGAGTCGCCTCCTCGTCCGGCAACGGCCGCCCCTCGCCGAAGGAGCTTTCCCAGCCCGCCCGGATGTCGCCGGTTTCCTGCTGCCGCTCCAAGCGCTCGCAATCGCGCATGCGATATTCGCGCTCGACCCGCTCGATCTCGCGTTTCTCGATCCCGCTCGCGCGGAGCGCGGCCTTGCCCATCACCACCGCGCTCTCGAACAGCTCGCGCTCGGCGAGCACAAGGTCGAGACCGCGAAGCTCGATCACGTGGCGCCGGTCGAAGGCGCGGACCATCACCGACGCTTGCGGGAACGCTTCCAGCACCGCCTTGACCGCGCTCCGCGACAGCTCGCCGCCCTCATTATCGTTGCAAAAGGCAATGATCTTGGCGGTCTCGGCACCCGCGGTGCGGAGCAGGTCGAGGCGCACGCCATCGCCATAATAGACCTTGGT
>DASUIE010000266.1:0-3888 GCA_036273175.1 Allostellaceae bacterium | reverse complement strand
CGATCGATTGCGCCATCGTTCTCGTAGGGTCGCCGGCGCAGCGCGGCCAGCTCGACGAGATCGTCTCGCCGCGAGGCCGCGACGAACGGATCGTCAACCTGGCCGGGCAGGCCGATTGGGAGCAGTCGGCCGCCGTCGTTCGCGACGCGGATCTGGTGATCGCCAACAATTCCGGCATCGCCCATCTCGCCGGCGCCAGCGGCACTCCGACCCTGGCCATCTACTCCGGCAGCCATCAGCCCCAGGAATGGGGGCCGCGCGGAAACCGCGTCCGCGCCGTGATGGCCCTCGTGCCGTGCTCGCCCTGCGGGCACGACAAACTCGAATCGTGCCCCAACGACCATCTGTGCATGCGCCTGATCGCCCCGGACGCGATCGCCGCCGAGGCCATCGCGATGTTGTCGGGCGATGGGAATTAAGCCTCCTGCCGGTGGTCCTTCGGCGTGCTCCGTACGTGTATTCGGGACTTCCCTAGCCCCCACCGGCTGTATAAAGTCCGCGTTCTAACGGCGCTTTTGCACAATCGATCAGCGATTTCCATGGACGACGTATCGGGCCCACAGCTGCGGGCCGAGGCTTTTCCGAACCGGCCCCGTATCGCCACGCTCGCCGATACCGTCCAGCGCCGGCCGATCTTTGTCCTGCTCGGCATGCATCGCAGCGGTACATCGCTCTGTTCGAACGTGCTGAGCGTGCTCGGCGTCAACATGGCCGATGAGATCAGCGTGGGCGCGGGCAACGACCGCGGCCATTGGGAACGGTGGGAGATTGTCGGCTTCCACGACCGCATCCTTGAGTTGTTCAACCGGGTATATCTCGACCGCTTTCATGACTTTCCGCTGCCTGCCGGCTGGTGGGCGGATCCAAGGGTCTGCCAGATTCGAGAGGAAATTGTCGCCTTTCTCAGGGGGCGGATGGGCGATGCGCCGTTCGGGTTCAAGGATCCGCGCACGGTTCGGCTTCTGCCGATGTGGCGCCAGATTTTTGCCGAGCTGAAAGTCTCGCCGCGCTTCGTTTTCTGCCTCCGCAACCCCGCCCAGGTTGCGCGTTCCTTGCACGAGCGGGACGGGCTCGATCCGCTGATCGGCGAATATCGGTGGCTCGTCCATGTGGTGGATTTCTTCCGCTACATCGGTCAGAGCGAATTCTCGATCATCGAATACGACAATTGGTTTACCGATGCTGAGCAGAACGTAGCAATACTCGACGATGTTCTGAATTCGGACACCTCCTATCCGCGCCCGGAAATCGAGGATGCGCTCGCCGACATCATCGATCCGGAATTGCGTCACGATGGGGCGGCGGCGCGCGAGGCCGCAGATCCTTTTGTCCGGCAGGTCTATCAGCTTGTCCGCGCGACCGTCCGGGACCCGGGCGCCCGGGTCAGGCTTCAGGAACTGGTTTCGCAGTTCGTCGGCTTCGATCGTCTCCATCGGCCTTTTTACCGCGAGTTCGAGTCCGCCGCGGCAATCGCCGAGCGCCTGCCGGCTGCCGAGGACGAGATCGGAAATTTGCGCAACGCGGCGGGTGAATCGTCCGCCGCGCTGGAGGCCGCCAACGCTCGCGCGGACGCCGGAGAGGACGCGCTGAACCGCCTCCGAGCCGATTTCGAGGCCGAGCGGGAGATGGCGGCCGGCCGTGACGCGGCGGCCGAGCGGGCGATCGCGGAGGCGCGCGCCGAGATCGAGGCGGCCAACGCCCGCCTCGCCGAAATCGAAACGGAACGCGACGCCGCCGCCGCGCGTGCCCTTGGAGCCGAACAGGCCTTCGCGGAAACGCGCGCCGAAATCGAAACGGAACGCGACGCCGCCGCCGCCCGCGCCGCCGGCGCCGAGGAGGCCCTCGCGGAAACGCGCGCCGAGATCGAAGCGACGCGCCTTCGCCTCGCCGAAATCGAAGCGGAACGCGACGCCGCCACCGCCCGCGCCGCCGGCATCGAACATGACCTGGCGGAAGCCGGCGCCGATTCCGCGAGCCTCCGCGTCCGCCTCGACGAAATCGAAGGCGAGCGCGACGCCCTCTCGGTTCGGGCCGTCGCGGCTGAGCAGGCCCTGGTCCAGGCGCACGCCGAGGTGGAAAAGGCCGTCGCGCGCACCGCCGAGACGAAGGCCAATCTCGAGGCCGCCAGCCGGCGCGCGAGGGTGTCGGGAGAGTTGCTCGCCGAAGCGCGGGGCGAGGTTGAAGCTGTGGAGGCGCGTATCGGAGCAGTCGAGGCCGAGCGCGACGAGATGGCGCGCCAGGCCGAAGCGGCCGGTCGCGAAGCCGGCATCGCCCAGGCCGCCGCGGAAGCAAGCCGCCGCGACCGAGACGAGATCCACGCGCGGCTGACGGCGCGCGAGGGCGAGCTTTTCGACCTCCATAGGGCCGAGTCCGAGCGCGCGCAGACGGTGGAGCGTCTGGAGCAGGAGCTCGGCGCGGCGCAATCCGCTTTGACCCAGGCGCAACGAAGCGAGCGCGAGCTCGGCTCCGAGGCCGAATCGCTCCGCACCCGCATGGCCGCCGTCTCGGACGAGCTTGCCGCCTCACGCCATGTCAACGCGGCGTTGCTCGCGGCGTTGAGGGACACGCCGGTGCCGCTCGCGCCGCCGCCGCGCGAGACGTGGTTCGCCGTTTTGCTCCGCCGCGTCGGCCTGCGGTCGAGCCGATAGGCAAAGCCCGGTTGCCGAGCGGCGATTACACCGTATAGTCCCGATGGGGTCTGGGGGAGGATAGTGATCGTGAGCTTGACGCACCGCATCCGCGCGATCGCGATCGGCGCCGGCGCCGTGGCGGGGGCGCGGCCGGCGGTGCCGGGGGCCGTGCTTCGCTTCCTCCGCGGGATCAACATCTGGTTCTGGGCGATCGTCGGGGTGCCGACGCTGCTCGGCGGCGTCTACTATTTCGGCATCGCCTCGGACCAGTACCTGTCCGAGGCGAAATTCGTCGTCCACGGCCCGGCGAAAGCGCCGACCAGCATGCTTACCGCGATGTTCACCGGCGCGGCGGCGATGGCCGGCACCAACGACACGCAGATCGTGCGCGATTTCATCCTGTCGCGCGACGCGGCGCGCAGCCTGGAGCGGCAGGACGAGCTCCGCGCCGTGCTGAGCCGGCCCGAGGGCGATTTCCTCACCCGCTACCCGGGCCTCGCCTTCTGGCGCAAGGACTTCGAGGCGCTTTACAAGACCTACAAGGATTTCGTCACGGTCAACGTGGACAGCGAGAGCGGCGTCGCGACGCTGGAGGTCAAGGCCTATCGCCCCGAGGACGCCCGGCGCGTCGCCGCCGCGCTCCTCCACGACAGCGAGCAGCTGATCAACGACTTGAACGAGCGCGCCCGCCGCGACGCGCTGAAGACGTTCCAGGAGGAGGTCGACAGCGACGAGGCGCGCCTCAACCGGATCCAGACCGAGCTGACCGCCTATCGGGTCAAGGCCAACATGCTCCAGCCCGAGGCCGAGGCGAAGGGGCCGCTCACCCTCCTCGCCGAGCTCAACAAGCAGGAGGCGGCCGCCAAGACCCAGCTCGCCGACGCGGCCCGGAACGCGCCGAAGAGCCCGCAGATCGCCCTCCTCAAGACGCGCATCGCCTCGCTCGACAAGATGATCGAGGCCGAGCGCGCGAAGATCACCGGCGGCGGCAACTCGGTCGCCACCGCCTCGACCGAGTACGAGCGGCTCGACCTGCAGCGCCAGATGCAGGAAAAGCTCGTCGCCTCCGCCGTCGCCGCCCGCGAGCAGGCCCGCCTGGAGGCCCAGCGCCAGCAGCTCTACCTCGAAACCATCGCCCAGCCCAACCTGGCCGACTACCCGCTCTACCCGAGACGCGTCGTCTCGTTTATCACCGTCGTTGTGACCTGCTTGCTGGCTTACGGCATCGCTTGGCTGTTGATTGCCAACGTCCGCGAGC
>DASUIE010000265.1:0-7000 GCA_036273175.1 Allostellaceae bacterium | reverse complement strand
GGCGGCGACGGCGGCCGTAGCGGCACCGGCCGCGGCGGCGCCGGGGCCGACGATCGAGGAGACGCCGGGGCTGGCGGTGACCTCCGTGCCGACCGGGCCGACATTCGAGCCGGTGACAGCCCCGACGACGGGAGCGGGTGCCGTGGCGACGGCCGGCCCCACAGCCGTAGGCCCGGCTCCGACCGGCTCGTCAGTGACCAGCCAGACTGGCACCAGCCCCATTGGCACCAGCCCCATTGGCACCGGCCCCATTGCGACCGGCCCGGCCGCGACCGGAGCGCCAGCGCCCGCGGCGACGGCCGCGGCCCCGTCATCGGCGCCAGCGGCGACGCCGTCCACGGGCGTGGCGACGACCGCCGAGGCGACGGGCGCAAGCCCCTCTTCCAACACGCAGCAGCAGCCTGGCGACACGACGGCGGTAACCCGCTGCTACGGGTTTTCGGCGACGGGCGTCGCGCCCTGCACCGGAGCCTCGGGCGAGGGGGCGCCGCCGTCGACGGCGGAGGCGGTTGCGCCGGGAAGCCGGGCGCCGATCCTGCTGAGCCCGCTCATGCTGGACCGGGTGCGGCTGGCGGCTGGGGTGTCGCCGCAGGGCTGACGGGCGCGGGGCCGACGAGCGCGGGGCTGACGGGCGCGGAGTCGGGGGCGCCGAGATCGTCGTCGCCGGCTTTGAGCGAGTCGGCGATGCGCTGAAACCGCATCTGAAGCTCGTCCAGGACCGCCTCGCCCGACTGTATCGGCTGCGGCGCGGCGGCGAGAACGCGCGGAAACCCGTCGAGCATCTGGGACAGGGAGAGCGCCTCCGCCGGGGTGATGCGGCCCTCGGCGAGCGCGGCGGTGACGGCGGTGACAGCGGCGGTGAAATCGGCGGGCGCGGCGACGGGAGGAAAATCCTCCGGCGCGTCGAGGATCATCGGCTGCCCGCGCCGCGCCCCGATGAGCCGCCCGAGGCAGAACCGCACCGCGACCGGATCGCCCGCCAGCGCCATCTCGATCGCCGTTCTGGCGAGGCGCTCGGCCTCGTTGTCGAGCAGCATCGCCGCCACCCGCGCCCCGCCGCGAAACCGCCCCGACCCCCGCGGACGGCCCGCCGGATTGCCGGACTGGCCCGGCTTGAATTGCCCGGCGGGATTGCCCGAGCGGCCCTTCGGGAAGCGTCCGCGCGCGTCGCGCGCAGATGTTAAATCATCAGGAGGCGCACCTCCTCTTTCCCTGCTGCTGCCGGTCTCGGAAACAGGAGGCGGTTCGCTCGCCCCTCCTCCTGCTAGCCACCGCTCTAAGTAGGACATCCTGCTCCTCCGCATTGCGCGCCGACCTTTTGCGGCACATTTGTGAGGGAACAATACGGGAACATTGTGGTGATTTTCGGGCCGGGTTCGGTTCCAGCACGACTAGGGCGCAACCACCCTGCCGGGCACTCAACAATGCAATCGGCGCGTCGCCGGCCCTAAGCTACCAGATCGTCCCTCAGCACATCCTCGACGGCTTCGGGGTTCGACTCGATCACCTTGAGCAGTATACGCGCGGCCCGGTCGGGGGCGCGGCGGCCTTGCTCCCAATCCTGCAGGGCGCGTGGGTCAAGCCCGAACCGCGCCGCGAATTCCGCGCGGCTGAGCTCGAAGCGCTTGCGGATCGCGCGAACGTCAACCGTCGGTGGGGTGTACGCCCGGGTTCGGAGCTTGCGCTCGCCTCTGGCGTGCGAGACTGCCTCGCCGAGTGCCTCAATCAGGTCATCGGCTAGGCTTGATTTCGCTCGCTCTCCGCCTTTCATCGCGCTCTACCTCAAGCAAGGATTTGACCAGAGCCTTCATTGCGTTCCGCTCGGCCTTCGAGAAATTGTCCTTCTCGTTGTGGGCATATGCGGCGAGCAGATAAAGGGTGTCGAACGCCTCCCAGAACACGTAACCGATCCTGCCGCCGCCGCTTTTGCCGAGGTCATCTCGGCTGAAACGGGCCTTGCGAACGCCGCCGGTACCTTGGATGACCGGCCAGGCGGCAGGATCGCCGGCGATTTCGTTCTCAACCCGAGCGCGCTCTTTGATGCTCAACAGCTTCTCGATGCGCCGCTCGTAGACGCGAGTGCGGACGATCTCCACGGCGTTACGTGCGGCAGTGCCGCAGTAAAGTCAAGGGGCCCCAAACCGCTCCGTCTTGAACAGCCCGCGCTCGAATTCGAGGTAGCTCGCCTTCGTGAAGGCCGGCTTGAAGTCCCGGACGATCTCCCGCGCGGGCTCCGCGTCTCCGTACAACAAATCGATCGCGGTCATCGCGAGGAGCTTCGCGGGCGTCAGGTAGCCGTGCTCGGGCTCGTTGATGCGGAAATCGGCGCCGTGGGTCTTGCCCCTTGCGCTGGCGACGTAGGGGTGGATCACCGGCATCAGGTGGGCGATGTCGCCCATGTCGGTCGAGCCGGTGCGGTGGCCGCCGATGTCGAACTCGTCCTGGCCGAACATGTCCTTGACGTTGGCGCCGAAGACCTCGCCGAACTTGCGGTCGTTGCGCTGCGGGAGGTAGCCGGGGATCGTGTTGATCTCGACCTCGGCGCCCATCGCCATCGCGCCGGCCCGGAGACAGCGGTCGACCTTCATGTTGGCGTCGACGATCGCCTCGAGGCTGCCGCCGCGCACGAAGGTCTCCATCGTCACCTCGGCCGGGATCACGCTGACCGCGTCGCCGCCCTTGGTGATGATCGGGTGGATGCGGATCGTGTCCTTGTCCCAGAAGGTCTCGCGCTGGCAATGGATCGCGTTGAGCGCGATCTGCGCCGCGCTGAGCGCGTTGATGCCGAGCTGCGGCGCGCCGCCGGCGTGGCTGGCGCGGCCCATGAACTTGATCTGCTTGACGAGGGCGCCGTTCGACGAATCCGCGATGTAGCTGCGCTTCGACATCTGATCGTGCGAGCCGACATGGATCATCATCGCCATGTCGACATCGTCGAAGTGGCCCTTGGCGACGAGCTCGGGCTTGCCGAGGAGAAACTCGATCTCGCCCTTTTGCTTGCGGCGCAGGCGCTCCTCGACATCGATGAACTCCTCGGCCGGCACCGCCATGAAGACGAGCTCGCCGGCGAGGTCCTTTTCGGCGCCGATCGACGACAAGGCCATCGCGACGCCGAGCATCCCGGCGACCTGGGCGTTATGCCCGCAGGAATGGGCGGCGCCGGTATGCGGGTCGGCCATCGGGTGGTCGGAGGTTCTGAGGCTGTCGAGCTCGCCGATGAGGGCGAGGCGCGGGCCGGGCTTGGCGCCCTTGAGCCGGCCCTTGACGCCGGTGAGGGCGAGGCCCGTCTGCGGCGCGAGGCCGAGGCTGCGCATCGTCTCGGCGACGAGCGCGGCGGTCTTGCCCTCGTTGAACCCGGTCTCGGGGTGATGCAGGATCGTCTCGCCGAGCGCGATGATCTCGTTGCCGCGGCGATCGATCGCCTCGCACACCGCGCGCTTCAACTCTTCCCTGGTGCTCATGGATAGTCCCCCAAAGCCGGATGCGGCGATGATACCGGCGGGGGTGCGCCGGTGCTAGGCCTCGACCCGCCGCGCGTGTTCGGGGCGCTGACGCTGGTGACGGTGCTGTTCTTTCTGCTGGGGGGCACCGCGTCGGCGCGGCACCGGCCGCTGTTCCGCCGGCTGGCGATCGGCGCCTTTGCGGTGGCGATGGCGGCGGCGCTCGCGCTGGCCGGGCTATGGGTCTGGGGGATCGCGGTTTAGCGGGCGCTTCTTGGATCGCGGCGCATACAGGCGTAAGTTGAGACAAACATCCCCAATCTTTCGGCAGGCTCCGGTGGCGTCGCTCAACTATCCGAACATTGTTCCCGAAAACAACCTCCGGCTCCCCGACGCGCTGACGATCGAGCACGGCCCGGCGCCGCTGCTCGGCCGGTTCGTCATCGCCGGCGACCGGGCGGCGCGGGCGAACGGGCTGCGCCTCAGGATCCGCCACGACTTTCCCGAGCTCAACCGGCTCAACCAGGAACAGGCCGAGCGCGGGGCGTGGTACCCGCTGATCGACATGTTCAACCCCGAGCGCAGCGACGTCGCGCCGGAGAACGGGTTTTGGATCTCGGGCGAGAACGACAAGGGCGAGATCGTCTCGACCTATGCGGCGCGGGTCTATTACTGGCCCGACAGCAACCTCAAGGAACAGGCCGTGGCGATGCTCTACGGCCATGACGAGGGGCAGCCGGTCGTCGTCACCGCCCCGGCGGCGAGCGAGATCGGCGGGCTCGTGCTGAGCGTCGGCGCCGCCTGGGTCAGGCCCGACTATCGCGGGCGGCAGCTGTCGCATTTGCTGCCCCGGGTGGCGAAGGCCTACGCGATCTCGCGCTGGCCGCTCGACTGGGCGATGGGGTACGTGACCGCGGCCTCGGCGCTGAAGGGGCTCGCCTACGGCTACGGCTCGAAGCATCTGAGCTACAGCGTCGTCTATCCCGACCTCGATTTCGGCGAGCTCGCCGTCGCCTACAGCTCGGGCCGCGAGGTCTATGACGACTTGGCCGAATTCCTCGACAAGGAGCTGTCGGACCCGCTCGGCGCCAAATTCGCCTCGCCGCGGTCGGCGGCGCCCACCGGGATCAATTTCGAGCAGGAGGTCACGAAGATGCCTTCCTCGCCCGCCTTCCACGGCAGCAGCAGGCGGTCGTAGCTGACGATCTGGCGCGGCCGGCCGTTGTCGGTCTCGGCCTCGTAGCTGATCGCGGCGGTGATGCGGTCGAGCCGCGGCTCGCCGGTCGTCGCGACCGAGCGGTAAAACCCCGCCGCCCATTTGCCGTAGGCCTTGTCGGGCAGGTCCTCGACGCGCCGGCCGATGCCGTTGAACTTCCAGTCCTCGGTGATCCAGCCATGCCCCGGCCCGAAATAGCGGAACACGGCGTCGTTCTCGGGCGGCTTGACGCGGACGATCGCCAGCCGGTCGAGCAGGTCGCAATTCGAGGCGATCTGCAGCACGCTCTGGTCAAAATGGCCGAACGAGACGCGCCATTTCTGCGCCAGCGGGCGGAACGCGTGATCCTCGTAGGCGCGGTCGTCGAGCAATTCGGGGATGCTGCGCGGCTCGGCGTTGAACTGGGTCGTGCGGGCGGGACGGAAGACCGGGGCGCACAGCTCTTCGAGACGGGCGACGGTGTGCTCGGCCGAGGCGGAGATCTCCGACCGCCAGTGACCGTCGAAATACTTGATGCGGAACAGCTTGATCTCGGTCGCGACGATTTGCTCGATGACGGCCCGGAGCGCCTGCTTTTCGACATTGCGCGGGTGCAGCTCGATCTCCATCAGCGTGCGGTCGAGGACGCCGAGCTTGACGAAGCCGAGGTTGCGGACGGCGAACGACACGCTGTCGTAATCGGGGTCGGGGTCGCCGAGCGCCCCGAAAAACTCCTCGCTCGACGGCAGTACCCACTTGCCGGCCGGCGTAGCCATCAACACCAGGTGGTTCACCCGCGCCTCCACGCCGACGCGGCGCCGCCAACGGGGCGGCGCCGTGCCTCGCCGAAAGGGTAGGCCGGCAACGGTGAACGAGCGCTTAACCGGCGGACGGCAGGCGTCATCCGGCCGCTGGCAGCCATGCGCCCGGCGCATTCTTCCGGGCGGCCGGAAGGTCGCGCGGGGCCGGCCCGGGGATGGCCGCAAGACGGGCCGAGACTACAACCTGTCGTGGTAGAGGCGAGAGCGAGCGCCAAGATGTTGCTGGTCGGGCTACTCTTGGGCAGGCATAGAATTGACCCGAATTGGGTCACCTTGGAGTAGCGAATTTACCGGGCGAATGCGCCGATCCCGATAGGCCTCGCCCCACCGCTGTATCGATTACTGGCTAATTTTGATTGACTTTTGAGCAATATTAGATAATTTCTGCGTGCGTGTCGGCGCGCGAGATCGCGCCTCGGTCGCGGGGAATAATCGATGTCGGAATTCTCTCCGGCGCCGGCGAATACTGTGCCGGCGCGAGGAATAGTCGTGCCTGCCTTGGCTGGCTCGGTATTGGGCGCATATGGCGGCGTGGTGTTGCGCTACGCGCGCGACGACGACGCGGCGGCGATCGTGGCGCTGGTCTCGTCGGTGTGGTCCGAATATCCCGGGAAGCTCCTCAACGCGCCGGCCGACATGCCCGAGCTGCTCGCGCCGGCGACCGCGTACGCGGAGGCGGACGGCCGGTTCTGGCTGGTCGAGGCGGGCGGCGAGCTCGTCGGCACCGTCGCGCTGAGGCCGAACGCCAACGACCCCGGCATCGTCGAGCTGCAGAAAATGTATGTGGCGCGGTCGATGCGGCGCAACGGGCTGGGCACCTTCCTGTGCAGCCTCGTCGAGCGCGAGGCGCGCGACCGCGGCGCCCGGGCGATCGAGCTGTGGAGCGACGTCAAGCTGCTCGACGCGCACCGCCACTACCGCCGCTACGGCTTTGTCCGCGGCACCGAGCTGCGCTTTGTCGCCGATACCTCGCGCACCGTGCAGTACTACTACCGCATGGCGCTGGACGAGGCCGCCGCCGCCGATATCGACCCGGCGATCGACGCGGCGATCCTGCGCACGCTGGTCGCCTCGTGGGCGGCCAAGGGAACCACGATAGGACGTATCCAGCCATGATCCGCGGCCTCAGCGGCGCCCGCCTCGCGGCGGTGATGTGTCTCGCCGAAATCCTTTGCATGGCCGGGTTCGCGACCTATCCGGCGCTGCTGCCGGCGCTCCGCGCCGCCTGGGGGATGAGCAACGCGCAGGCGGGGCTGGTCGGCGGCGTGCTGTTTCTCGGCTATGTCGTCTCGGTGCCGCTGCTGACGAGCGTCACCGACCGCATCGACGCCCGCCGCATCTATCTCGTCTCGACGCTGATCGCGGCGTGCGGCACGGCCTATTTCGCGATCTTCGCCGACGGGTTCGTCGGGGCGATGATCGGCCAGGCGCTGTTCGGCATCGGGTTTGGCGGCGTGTTCATGCCCGGGCTGAAGGCGCTGTCGGACCGCATCCACGAAGAGCTGCAGCCGCGCGCGACGGCCTGCTATCTGTCGCTGTCGGGG
>DASUIE010000264.1:0-17674 GCA_036273175.1 Allostellaceae bacterium | reverse complement strand
ATACGATCCGCTTCAAGGGCATGACCGAGGAGGAGTCGAAGCCGCTGGTCGACTTCCTCCAGGCCCATTGCACGCGGCCCGAGTTCACCGCCCGCATTCGCTGGGAAAAGGGCACGATCACGATCTGGGACAACCGCTGCGTCCAGCATTTCGCGATCAACGACTACCACGGCCAGCGCCGCGTCCTGTGGCGGCTGCCGGTCGGGGCGGAGGCGGTGGCCTAACCCTTTTTCGCCTCCCGGATCGCCCGCCACACGCGCTCCGGCGTCGCCGGCATCTCCACATGCCGCACGCCGAGCTCGCTGAGCGCATCGACGATCGCATTGATGACGACGCCGAGCGCCGGGGTCGTGCCGCCCTCGCCGCCGGAGCGGACGCCGAGGCGGTTGGTCGGCGACGGCACCTCGCTGAGCGCGGTGGCGATCGACGGGAAGGTGTCGGCGCGCGGCATCGCGTAATCCATAAAGCTTGCCGCCAGGAGCTGGCCGCTCTCGGGGTCGTAGTGGCTCCACTCGAGCAGCGCCTGGCCGACGCCCTGGGCGATGCCGCCATGCGTCTGCCCGTGCAGGATCATCGGGTTGATCGCCCGCCCGACATCGTCGACCGCGGCATAGCCGACGATCTCCACCGCGCCGGTCTCGGGATCGACCTCCACCTCGCAGACCTGCGTTCCATACGGGAAGCTCGCGACCGGGAGGATTTGGTCCGAGATCGCGAACAGCCGCGTCTCCCGCGCGATCTCGAAAATGCCGATCTCGCGGTCGGTGCCGGCGACGCGAAACCGCCCGGCATCGAACTCGATGTCCGCCTCGGCGGTTTCGAGGATGCGGGCGGCGGCGGCCTTGCCCTGCGCGACGATGTCGTCGGTCGCCTGGCCGATGATCGTCGTCGCGAGCTTCATCGACCGGCCCGAATGCGAGCCGCCGCCGGCGGCGACGCGGGCCGTGTCGTGCGCGACATAGTCGATGCTGTCGAACGGCACGCCGAGCCATTCCGTCACCAATTGCGCAAAGCTCGTCTCGTGTCCCTGGCCGGACGCCATCGTCCCCATCACCAGCTCGACCCGACATTCCGGCAGCACCGTGATCTCGGTCCGCTCGCGCGGCGAACCGCTGGTAATCTCGACATAATTGGCGACGCCGATCCCGCGCAGCCTGCCGCGTTCCCTCGCTGCCGCCCGCCGGGCCGGAAACCCGCTCCAGTCGCCGAGCTTGAGCGCGATGTCCATCGCCGCTTCGTAGTGCCCGCTGTCATAGGTGAGGCCGAGCGGGTTCGCATAAGGTTGCGCGGCGGGCGGGATCAGGTTCCGGCGGCGCAGCTCGACCGGGTCGATGCCGAGCTCGTCGGCGGCGAGGTCGATCAGCCGCTCGACGACATAGATGACCTCGGGCCGGCCGGCGCTGCGGTAGGGGGTCGTCGGCATCGTGTTGGTCACCGCCGCGCGGCCGCGGAAATAGGCGGCCGGGACGCGGTAGACGTTGGACATCAGCCCCAGCCCCTTTTGCAGCGACACGAACGACGCCGCCTGGTTGCCGAGATTGCTGAGGTTGTTGCCCCGCACGGCGAGGAACCGGCCCTCCGCGTCGAGCGCCAGCTCGGCCTCGACCGAGAGATCGCGGCCCTGGTAGTCGCTGAGGAAATCCTCGGTCCGCTCGCAGGTCCATTTGACCGGCCGCCCGACCGTCTTCGCCGCCCAGGGCAATAGCGCATATTCGGGATAGAAGAAGTTGCGGGTCCCGAAATTGCCGCCCATGTCGCCGCAGGTGACGCGCACATGCTCGGGGTCGACGCCGAGCACCGAGGCGAGGTCGGTGCGCAGCTTGGCGACGCCGCGCCCGGTGCCGGAATGGAGCGTATAGAGGCCGCTCGCCGCGTCGTACTCGGCGATGTTGGTGCGCGGCTCCATCGGCACGCCGGTGACGCGCTGGATCCAGGTGTCGAGGCGGGTGACATGCGCCGCGCGGGCGAAGGCCGCCGCGGTGGCGGCCTCGTCGCCGACCTCGATTTCGAGGCACAGATTGCCCGGCGCCTCGTCCCACAGCGCCGGTGCGCCCGCCGCCAGCGCGTCGCCGACCCGCACGATCGCCGGCAGCGCCTCGTATGTCACCGCGACAAGCTCGGCCGCGTCCTTCGCCTGGGCGATCGTCTCGGCGACGACGAGCGCGACCGGCTCGCCGACGAAGCGGACCCGCTCGGCCGGCATCGGGTCGTGCCGCGTCGTGATCATTCGCGCGACCGGCTGGCGCACCTGCAGATCGGGCTTGTTCATCAATCCCGCCGCGTGCGGAATCGGCCCGAGCCCGGCGTCCCGGTAATCCGCCCCGGTCAGCACCGCGAGCACCCCCGGCGCGGCCTTGGCCAGCGCGGCGTCGATCGAAGCGATCCGCGCATGCGCGTGCGGCGAGCGCACCAGCACCGCGTGCGCGCAATGGGGCGGGGCGATGTCGTCGACATAGCAGCCGCGCCCGGTCAGCAGGCGGAAATCCTCCTTCCGCCGAACCGGCTGCCCGATCCCGTTGGCGACGCCTCCCGCCGATGTCTTCATTTTAGCCCTCTTATGCGCGATCGGCATTTGGGCTCGGCTCATGGCCGCTGGAACCGCCGCCGGCGCCCCCGCAGCGGCATCGACATGATCGTCGCACCCGTCGCCGAGGCGAACGACTGCGCGATCGTCACCGCCAGCCTACATCCCGCCGGCCATCCGCGTGTTGCGGCGCTCGGCGAGGGCCTGGGCGCGCGGGGTGGTGATCGGCGGCACGCCGGGGAGCCGCTCGTTGCGCCGGCGGGTGCTCCAGTTCCAGTCGTCGCCGCCCATCTCGTAGCTCTGCTGGCTCTGCGCCGGGTTGCGGTTGACCAGCGGCCGCGCGTAAAGCGGGTGGGTCAGGCTGCGGATTTCGTGCTCGATCTCGAACAGCGTCTCGTCGGTGTCGAGATCGATGATGTGCTCGAACCGGTACTGGTATGCGTTGCTCTCCTCGGTCAGCAGCTTGTGCTTGGCGAGCTTGTGGTGCGGCTTGCCGAAATCCTGCACATAGACCTGGATGTGGTGGCCGTCATACGGCGCGACCGGGCCGGCGATCTCGCGGAATTTGAGGCATTGGTGGTCGCCGACCGCGATCCGCGCGGTCTTGCCCGAGCCGTTGCCGTCGACCGAGGTCTGGGCGCCAAACACCTTGCGGTAAAACCGGGCGATGCCCTTCGCGGTGCCGTGCGGCGCCTCGAATTCGAGATACGGCATGCCGAGATTGATCGCGCCGAAGCGGTCCTCGTCGGGGCTGTGCATGTTGAACTTGTTGCCCCACGGGCACGTGACGGCGACGCAGTCGTTGGTCTCCTGGATCGCGAATCTGGTGCCGGCGAGCTGCTTCTCGACGCCGTGCAGCCGCTTCAACAGCGCCTCGCGGTCCGGCGTCACCAGGCCGATCGCGCCGCGCAGCACCCAGGGCTCGCCGGTCGGCAGGTGGAACTGGCTCTTGCCGACATTGATCCACATATTGGCGAGCCCGGTGTTCATGTAGGGGTCGCGCGTGAGCCCGAGCCCGGAGACGTAGAAGAGCGTGCCCTTCTGCTGGTCCGGGATCTGCAGGTTGACGTGTTCGAGCCCGACGATGTTGCCGAGATCCTCGGCATAGCGGTCGTAGGAAGCGGCCATCAGGGTTTCCTCACCATTTGTTGCGCAGTTCGCGCAGTTTCAGAAACACGGTGCGCTGATCGGGATTTTCCGGCAGATCGGTAAAGACTTCGCGCAGCTTTGCGATCACCGACGGGTTGCTGAGCCGGAAGAAGGTGTTGATCTCGCGTTCGAGCGCGAGCGTCGTCACCAGGGCGCGGTCGGTGCTCTGCTGCTCCATCTTCGGCAGCATCTCCTTGGCCTTGGCATTGTCGGGTTCGCGCGACAGCGTAAAGCGCAGATTGTTCGCGATGTAGTCGTGGCCGGGATAGATCAGCGTGTTCTCCGGCAACCTGTCGAGCTGCTGCGAGAAGGTATTGTAGAGCTCGCTCGGATGCCCGCCATTGTGGCAGTTGCCGGCGCCGGCGTTGAACAGCGTGTCGCCGCAGAACAGCGCCGGATGGTCGCCGTGCGAGCGCACGCAGATATGCGCCATCGTGTGGCCCGGCGTGTCGAGGCATTCGAGCTCGGCGGTCTTGCCGATCTTGATGACGTCGCCGGCCTTGAGCCCGCGGTCGATGCCGTCGATGCGCGCGCTGTGATGGGCGAGCAGTTTGGCGCGGGTCGCCGCGACCACCTGGTCGTTGCCGCCGGTATGGTCGCGGTGCTCGTGCGTGTTGAGGATCTGGGTGATCGTCCAGCCCTTGGCCTTGGCGCGGGCCAGGCATTTCTCGTGGTCGAGCGGGTCGATCGCAAGCGCCTCGCCGGTCTCGGGACAGGCGACGAGATAGTTGAAATTGCGCCCGTTATTCCCGGTCCAAATCTGTTCGACAAGCATCGCGCGCGCCTCCGCGGAGTTCGGCCTCCGCCGAGCTTAGCACCGAGACCGAAGCGGCGTCAGCGCTCACTTGGCGGCGGAGGCAAGCTCCCGGGTGCGCGCGTCCATCTTGTCGAGCAGGCCCGGCAGCCCGCCGTCGTTGAGCATGACCGAGGTAAACGACGAGCGCTGGATTTCGAGGAGGCTGACCCCCTCGCTGCCGACATCGACGATCTTGAACGAGGCGCCGGCGGGCTCGACCTCCCAATCCAGCGTCGATGGCGGATAGCCCGGCTTTGTAAAGGTCGTCGATACGACAAAGCCGCCCCCGCTGCGGTGCGGCGCGGAGGTCGTGAACTGGATCCCGGCGGCAAGCTTGATGCGCGGCGTATAGGCCTCGGCGAGGAAGCTGGCGAAGGCGACGCGGACCTGCTCCTGCATCGCCGCCGGCGCGCGCTGATACGCGGCGTGGGTCGCGTAGATCAGGATGCGGCTCAAATCCATCTGCGTCGTCATCAGGCTGGCGAGCTGGGCGCGGCGCCGGTCGGGCGCGTCGTCCATCGACAGGGCGATACGGAATGCCGTCTTGAGGAAATTCGTGACGAACTCGCTTGCCCCCGCGCCCGCCGACGGCGCCGCTGCGGGCGAGGCGGCGAGGCGATCCGCCACGGCGGCCTCCCGCGCGACGACAGTCCGGTGCGAGGTGGCAATCGCCGGCCGTTTCGTCGCCGGATGGGCGCGGCCAGCGAGGGGTTTGCGCGCGGCCGTCTTGCGGTGCGCGGCGACTTTCTTCGTGGTGGCCGGGGACTTCGCCTGGGCGATATTGTCGGCTGGCGCAATGGTGTCTTTAGCCCGCGCCGGGGAACCCGCAACCGGAAGCAAGAGGAGGCTCGCGCCACAAAGGATAAGGCCCGCTTGGACCAGTCGCCGCATGTAGTGCCCCCGTTGTCCGTCGACAAACGCCGCCGGACAGAACCCGGTTCTTGTGTGTCGTAAACCCTGATGTCTTGAGTATTTAGACATCGCCGGGGGATAAAAGTCGAGTCGTCCCTGGCCCTACCAGATCAAGTATCCGGAAGACTTATCAGCCACAAAGGGCCGGGTTTGCCGGTCATCGCGCGCAATAATAGTTAACGCTTGCCGACCGGGACCGGGATGCCGGCAATCTTCAGGTCGACCGCGCCGAGGTGGTTGCGGCTGGTGAAATAGAGCGTCTTCCAGTCGGCCCCGCCAAAGGCGATGTTGGTCGTCGCCGAGGCGCCATGGACGATGCGGCCGAGCTTGGCGCCCTTCGCGTCCATGATCCAGATGCCGCCGGCGCCGCCGCAATAGACATTGCCGGCGACATCGACCTTCATCCCGTCCGGCACGCCCGGATCGGCCCCACGCAGATCGGCGAAGACCCGGTCGCTCGCCAGCGCGATCGTGCCGTTCGGCATTACGTCGAAGGCGCGGATATGGCCGCGCCGCGTGTCGTTGATGTAGAGCACGCTTTCGTCGGGCGAGAAGGCGAGGCCGTTGGGCAGCGTGAAGTCGTCGACCAGCAGGGTCAGCGTGCCGAGGTCCGGGGTCAGGCGGTAGACGCCGGAAAATGTCAAATCCCACTGGTTGCGCGCGTTCGGGCTGGTCCACGGATCGGTGAAGTAGATGCAGCCGTCGGATTTGACGACGACATCGTTGGGCCGGTTGAGCTGGCGCCCCTGAAAGCTGTTGCACAGGACGGTCACGCTCCCGTCGAGCTCCAGCCGGGTGACCCGCCGGCTGTCGTGCTCGCAGGCCAGCAGCCGGCCCTGGAGATCGCGGGTCAGGCCGTTGGCCCGGTTGGTCGGTTCGAGGAACAGCGAGGCGCCCTTGCCGGGCTCGTATTTCATCCGCTTGTCGTTGTGGATGTCGCTGAACAGCAGATAGCTGCCCTCGCGCCACCACAGCGGGCCTTCGGCCGGTCCCTGCTCCCCGCCATAGCCGTCTGCCAGATAGCGGATCTCGGCATCGGTCGAGACGATGCCGTCGAGACCCGGGGCGAGCTTTTCGATGCGCGTCTGGGCGCCTTGGGCCATGGGGGAGCCTCCTTGGATTTGGTCGAGTGCCCCTCACCCCAACCCTCTCCCCGCGAGCGGGGAGAGGGGGGACCCGAAGGGTGGGTGAGGGGCGTGCTGTTACGCCCGCGGCCGGTACAGCGGCCCGCGGATGATCTGCCCGGGCAGCGCGTCGGTCAGCACGCCGTTGTCGAGCAGCACCGTGCCGTTGACGATGACTTGGTCGATGCCCGTCGCCTCGCGCTTCACCTCGATGCCGCCGCCCGGCAGTGACGAAACCGGCTCGCGCGGCTTCGGGGCGATCGTGTCGGGGTCGAAGATCGTGATGTCGGCCACCTTGCCGGCCCCGATAAAGCCGCGGTCGGTGATGTCGTGCATCAGCGCGGTCTTGCCGGTCAGCCGGTAGACCGCCTCTTCCAGGGTCAGCGCCTGCTGCTCCCGCACCCAATGACCCAAGAGTTGCGTGCTGGTCTCATGCCGGTCGGCGGTGTGCGGCCGGCCGCCGCCGTCGCTGGTGCCGATGACGGTGAATTGCGAGCCGAGGATGTGCTTCTGCGTCTTCGGGTCGTTGTTGCGGTCGACCGTCTGGAAGCAGGTCTGCAAATCCTCATCGAGCGACAGGTCGAGGAAGGCATCCATGATGCCCTTGTTCTGCTCCTTGGCGATCTGCTCGATGCTCTTGCCCGAGAGATGGCGGTTCTGCCCCTTGGCGGTCATGAACACCTCGACGAGGTCCCAGCGCCGGTTGAACAGGCCACGCGTACGGCCGCGCCGGTCGGTCACCCCGCCTTCCTGCGCAACGGTGCCTTCGACCGCCTCGGCCGACATCGCCTTGCGGATTTCGGGGTCGCGGAAGGCGCGCATCCGGTCCTGATAGGGCAGGGCCATGACCTTGTCCCAGGTCGGCATGCCGCGGAAGAAGCCTTGCGGATCGGTGATGTCCTCGTCCTGCGGCACGTTGAGGCCGCGCTCGAGGTTGAAGATCGCGCCGGCGACGGTGGAGAGGCACGAACCGTAGCAGCGCGCGCCGCTCTTGAACCCGTCCTCAAGCCAATTCAGGTGTTCGACCCACTCGTCGGGATTGCCGATCGGGTCGGACATGAGATTGTAGATGGACGGCCGGCCGGTGCGCGCCGCCAGCTCGCGGGCGACGGCGCGGGTCTGCTTGGTGCCGCCCGGGGCGCCGCCGGCGACCTGGAACACCCCCGTGCCGAGATCGCCGAGGACGCTGGCCAGCGCCCAGCGCTCGTCGTCGTCGCAATGCCCGGCCGGGTCGCCGCGGTCCTTCGGCGCGGTCGAGAAGCCGAGGGCGCCGTCAACCATCGCCTCGCGGATCAGCCGCTGCATCGCCGCGATTTCCTCGTCCGTCGCCTTGACGCGCTCGCCCGAGGCCTCGCCCATGACGTAGCGGCGGATGCCGGAATGTCCGACCAGGGTGCCGACATTGATGCCGCGCTTTTTGCCAAGTGCATTCAGGTAGTCGCCGACCGATTCCCAGGTCACGTCGACGCCGGCCTTCAGCACCGGCAACGGGATCTGCTCGGCATCGGAGAAGAATTCGAGGTACCACTCGCCGTCGCCCGGCCGCACCGGCGCGATGACCTGGCCGCACTGGCCGACGATGACCGTCGTGTGGCCGTTATGCAGCCAGGAGCCGCAATAGGGGTCCCACACGGCTTGCGGGTCGAAATGGGTGTGGTGGTCGATAAATCCGGGGGCCACGACCTTGCCGTCGGCGTCGATGGTGCGTTTTGCGGCGGCGCCGTTGGCCCTCCCCACGCCGGCAATGCGGCCGCCCTGGACGGCGACATCGGCGATAAAGGCGGGTGCGCCCGAGCCATCCACGACCCGACCGTTCTTGATCAGCAGATCGTAAGCCATGCGTTTCCTCCTCAAAGCGCGCTCGCCTTGAGCGCGGCGACCGGTTTCGGGAACGCTGTCCGCGGGTTGCGGCGCGGCGGCCGGGCCCGTCTATGTTGTGCGGTTGAGAACTCTAGGCCAATACAACCTCTACCGGAAGTGCGGCATCACCTCGGCGGCGAAGCGGCTCATCGTCTCGCGCACCATCGTCGCCGGCATCACCCCGCCCTGGTTGAAATAGCAGATGAACTCGTCCATGCCGTAGTCGCGCTTGAGCTGGGCGACCCGCTCGATGCAGTAATCCGGCGGGCCGAAAACGCCCATATCCCGGTCCATGTCGTCGAAGGTGATTTTGTCGATCCGGGCGAGAACCGCCTGGAACGCCTCGAAGCTCTTGATGTCGCCGCCGCCCAGCGGCCGCAGCCGTTCGCCGGCCTCGCGCAGAAAGCGCATGAGCCCGGCCTCGACCTCCTGGCGCGCCTGTTCGCGGCTGTCGGCGACATGTACCGGGAAGGCGAGCGCGGTGTCGCCCTGGGGCAGGGTCGCGCGGTAGACCTTGAGCCCTTCGAGCAGCTTGTCCGGCGGGTTGATCAGCGGCGTGGCGAAAATCGGAAACCCGCGCTTGGCCGCGAACGGGAACGTGTCAGGGCTGTTGGCGGCGATCCGCACTTGCGGGTGCGGGGTCTGGATCGGGCGCGGCACCAGCGAGATATTCTCGGCCCGGAAATATTTGCCCTTGAACGAGAACTTCTCGCTGCCCCAGGCGGCGAGAATGTAGTCGAGCGCCTCGTCGAAGCGCTCGCGGCTCTGCTCCATCGGAATGTCGTAGCCGGCGTAATGCACCGGCGCGGTGCCGCGCCCGACGCCGAATTCGAGACGCCCGTCGCTGAGGATGTCGCAGATCGCGGCTTCCTCGGCGATCTTGACCGGGTTGTGCATCGGCAACAGCGTCACCGCGGTGCCGAGGCGGATGGTGCGGGTGCGCTGCGCCGCGGCCGCCAGCACCATCAGCGGGTCGGCGAGGGTCGAAAAGCTCCGGCTGAAATGCAGCTCGCCGAGCCAGACCGTGTCGAACCCGACCCGGTCGCCGAGCTCGATCTGGGCGAGGATGTCGTTGTAGCGCTGCCGCTCGGTGAAACCTTCGGCGCAGGGCAGCTGGTCGAAAAAGCCGAACCGCATCTCGTGCCTCCGTCAGCCGAGCGCGCGGCCCTTGCGCGCGATGAACTCGGGAAAGGCGTCCTCGGCCTTGGCCCCGCGCATGACATGTGTCGTGAAGTGGCGCTCGGTCTCGTACTGCTCCTCGAGGTCCTGCTTCATCTGCTGCAGCATCAGCGTCTTGATGCCGACCACGGCCGCGCGGTTGTTGCCGGCGATCGTCTTCGCCAGCTCCATCGTCCTGGCGCGCAGCTCGGCGCGCGGCACGAGGTGGTTCAAGAGGCCGATGCGATAGGCCTCCTCGGCCTCGACGATGCGGGCGGAGAACAAGAGCTCCTTGGCCATCGGCCAGCCGACCTGGTTGGGCAGCGTCCAGGTGCTGTTGATCCGGCCATAGGCGGCCGCGAGAAAGCGGAACTTGGTGTTCTCGCAGCCGATCCGCATGTCGAGCGACGAGGCGAGCACCGCCGCGCCGCCATAGGCAAGCCCGTTCATCATCCCGATCGTCGGCTTGGCGCTGGCGGAGATTTCAAAGCTGCCGCGGGTTCGCTTGGCGTCGAGCTCGGCGTCGGTAAAGCGGCGGTCGTCCTCGCGCTGCTCGTGGATGTCGCCGCCCGCGGAAAACGCCTTCTCGCCGGAGCCGGTGATGACGATGCAGCCAATCCCGTCATCGGCGTCCATCGCCTTGACCGTTTCGCGCAGCTCGCCGTTGAGCTGCCGGTTCATCGCGTTGAGCTTGTCGGGGCGGTTCAGCGTGATGATCCCGACCCCGTCCTCGCGCTCCACCAAGATCGTCTCGTAGGCCATCGCTTCCTCCGCTCGCCGCCCTGCTGTTATCCTCCGACGAAACGGATAGCGGCGCCAGAGGGGGTTTGCGATGGCCGATGTGCGAACCGGCGGGTGCCTGTGCGGCGCGATCCGCTACGAGGCGGCAGGGGAGCCGGTGTTCTCGCTGCTCTGCCACTGCCGCGACTGCCAGCGCCAAAGCGGCAGCGCGTTTATCGCCGCGGTGCGGCTGCCGTCGTCGGGGTTCCGCATCACCAGGGGCGAGCCGAAGCGCTACCTCACCCGGTCGGACAGCGGCAACGACATCGCCCGCGTCTTTTGCGGCGAGTGCGGCGCGCCGCTCTACGTCCAGGTCTCGACCCGGCCGGACTTGATCGGGCTGCGCGTCACCAGCCTCGACGACCCGAGCTGGTTCCGCCCCGACGCCAATATCTTCACCAAGAGCGCACAGCCCTGGGACCACATGGACCCGGGGGTGCCGCAGTATTCGACCTATCCCGAGGGCCACGCCTATCCGACGCGGAGACCGTGATGCTGATCCTCTATTTCTCGCCCGGGTCGAGCGCGATGGCGACCCATATCTGCCTGCACGAGATCGGGGTGCCGTTCGAGCCCCGGCCGATGTCGTTCGCCAGCAAGGACCAGCGGGCGCCCGATTATCTCGCCCTCAACCCCGAGGGCAAGGTGCCGGCGTTGATCGTGGACGGCCGGGTGCTGACCGAGGTCGCGGGCACGCTCTACTACCTCGCCAAGCGCTATCCCGAGGCCAATCTGTGGCCCGAGGGCGGGATCGAGACCGAGGCCCAGGCGGTGTCGTGGATGTCCTTTATCGCCTCGACGATCCACCCGGCGCGCCGGGCCGGGGTCGAGCGGTGGAAGGAGGTGTTCGGCTTCGCCGAGACGCGGCTCGCCGGCGCCGAATGGGCGGCGGGTCCACGCTACTCGATCGCCGACATCCACCTCTTCCGGCTGTTCTGGCGCTTCGTCGACGCGCTCGGCCGCGACATCGCGGCGCCGTACCCGGGCCTGCTGGCGCACTACGACCGCATCTTGCGGCGCCCCGCCGTCAAGAAGACGATCGAGATCGAGGCGGGCATCGGCTACACGTTTCCGACCGGAGCCGGGACCGACTTGCGGTAGTATAGGCTCTCTGTATGTGGACTGCCGGTTGGGGACTGGTAAGATTGCCCCGCACATTCCACATAGAGGGACAGATGGCATTCGCGTTCGATACGTTGGGCTATTCTCGAAAGCTCCGCGAACACGGCGTACCGCAAGAGCAGGCTGAGGCTCACGCAGAAGCTGCTCGGGAATTCATCATGGCGGAACTCGTCACACGAAATGACCTGAACGCGGCGATCGGCTCCGTCCGGCAGGAGATCGAGACACAAACGCTGCGGCTGACCGTGCGTATGGGACTGATGCTGGCTGCCGGTCTCTCAATCCTCGCGGCGCTTCTGCGACTCCACTAAGGCTACACCGTGCTCGGCTCGCTCGATTCCTGGTGCCACGCGAGCAGGTGCCGGCGCAGCAGCGCGATGCCTCTGACAAAACAATAGCCGGCCACCGCGATCTCGACGATCCCGGCGAAGACCCCCGGCGAGTCGGCGAAGCGCGAGGCCTGGATCATCGCCCCGCCGATCCCGGCGCCGCCCATCAGGATTTCGGTGACGACGGCGACGATCATCGAGACCGGCAGCGCGACCTGCAGCCCCGTCAATATCTGCGGCAGCGCCGCCGGCAGCACGATCTCCCACAGAAGCCGCCGCTCGCTGGCGCCGAGGCTGCGCGCCGACCACAGCATCTCCTTCTCGACGCCGGTGGTGCTGGTCACGGTCGCGGTCACCACCGGAAAGACCGCGCTGAACACGATCATCGTGATCTTCGACGCGTCGTAGAGCCCGAACCAAAGCATGAAGACCGGCAGAAAGGCGATCTTCGGCATCGGAAACGCGACCGAGACGATCGGATCGAAAAACCACCGCGCCGCCCGGCTGCGGGCGATCAGGATGCCGAGCACGATGCCGAGCGCGGCGGCGATCCCGAAGCCGACCGCCATCCGGTACAAGGTCTGCCACAGATTGATCGGCAGATCGCCGGAGACGGTGTCGTCCCACACCCGTTCCATGACGACCGAAAAGGGCGGCAGCAGAAACGCGCTGACCGCGCCGCTGCGGGCGAAGCCCTCCCAGGCGACGAGCAGCAGGATCAGCGTCAGCCCGCCCTTGATGCCGCGGCCGAGACCGCGCGCCGCCTCGAGCGCGGCGTTCCGCTCGGCCGGCGGAACGAGGGCGGTGCGGTCGACGGCCTCGGTCACTCGCGCCACCTGAGGACGCGCTTCATCAGCATCAGGTACAGCCGGTCGCAGATGAAGCCGAGCGCCGCGACGGTCATCACCACCGCGAACATCGCATCGTAGACGCCGCCATCGCCGAGCCAGCCGATCATGTAGCCGAGCCCCTGGCGCGCGACGATCAGCTCGGTCGAGACCAGCAGCACGAAGGCGAAGGCCATCGCGGTGCGGATGCCGGCGAGGATCTCGGGCAGCGACCCCGGCAGGACGATCTCGATCAGGGTGCGGAACCGGCTGGCGCCGAGGCTGCGCGCCGACCAGATCAGCACCTGGTCGATCCCGCGGGCGCCGTTAAACGACGAAAGCGTGATCGGCAGCATGCAGCCGATAAAGATCATCAAAATTTTCGAGGCGCTGCCAAAGCCGAGCCACAGCACGACGACCGGGATCAGCGCCGATTTCGGCATCGGATAGACCGCCTGGACCAACGGGTTGAAGACGGTCCGGATCGGCCGGTACCACGCCATCGATACGCCCAGCGTGATGCCGCAGGCGATCGCGGCGAGCAGCCCCGCCGCGCCGCGCGACAGCGACACGATCGCGTTCGACGACAGATCGCCGCTCGCCGCCAGTCCCCACCACGCGCCGACCACCTTGTCGAGCGCGGGGAGCGCCAGCGGGGAGACCAGGCCGAGACGTGTCGCCGCCTCCCAGGCCAGCGCCAGCAGCACCAGCGGCGTGTAGCGCCACAGCCCGGTCAGGAGCCGCGCCGGGTTCAGCCATTCCGGCGCCCGGACCGGCGGCGGCGCACCGCCCCGGCGCGCGAGCGGAGCTACGTCGGTCTGCTCAAGAGCCATGGCCGTCCAACCGCTGCTTCGCCTCCTTGATCATCGACAGGTCGACATAGTGGGGGCTGACCTCGATCTTCTTCGGCAGCACCCCGAGCTCGACATCCTCGCCGATCTCCTTCTGGATCGCGTCCACCAGCGGCATCAGGTCGGGCGGCCGGTAGAAATCCTTGCCGGTGAACGCGTAGTCCAGGTCTTCCTTGGTCTTGTGGGTGACCGCGACGGCGATGTCGATCGCCTCGGGACGGTTTTTCGGGTCGAGGAACCAGCGCATCGCCCGCATGTAGTCGGTATAGAAATCGGTCAGGGCCGGCTTGTGCGCGGCGATGAAGTCGCCCCGCATGCACCAGAAGACGCCGTCGGAAACCCCGTGCACCTGGTCGGCGGTAAAGAGGATGCGGTACTTCCCGCTCTGTTCGAGGGGCCGGGCGAATTGCGGCAGCAACTGGATCATATCGACTTTGCCGCCCTCGATCATCGCCGGCTGGTTGGCGAAATTGGCCTCGACCGTGGTGACGTCGGCGTCCTTGATCCCGTGCTTGCGGAACATCGCCCGCATCGTCGAATCGGCCTCGGAGCCGATCGCGTTGGTGGCGACCCGCTTGCCCTTCAAATCCTCGACCGATTTGACCGGACCGTCCTTCAGCACCACGTACTGCCCCGACCAGTAGCCCGGCTTTCCGGTCTGCAGCACGTCGGCGACGATCTTGACGTCCAGATGCGCGTTGGTGATCGCCAGCGCGAAGGCGGAGTCGGAAAACGCCGCGACCTCCAGATCCTTGATCGCCAGCGCCTGGATCTGCGGGGTGCTGCCGGCATAGCGGATCGGCTGGAAGTCGTAGGTTTTGCCCTGGTTGGGCATGACCTCCGGATGGCGCTTGTGCAGCTCGGCGACGAGCGGCGCGAGGTGGCCGGGCGTCTGCGCCCATCCGACCCGGATCGTCACCGGCGCGTCCGCCGCGCGGGCTCCCGCCGGGATCGTCGCCAAAAGCACCGCCAAAGCGGCGAAAATCAGTCTCGGTTTCATCGCATCCACCTTATCCGGTCCCGACCTGCTGCGCGAGGATCGCCTCCGTGCGCACCAGGTTCCACACATGGTCCACCATCTCGACAAACGGCGCGCTCCGCTGGACATTGGGGTCGCCCTTGTCGAAGCGCGCCTCGACGATTTCCTTGATGTGTCCCGGCCGCGCCGACATCACGGCGATCCGCTCGGCGAGGAACACGGCCTCCTGCACGTCATGGGTGACAAAGATCACGGTCTTGCGCGAATGCTGCCAGATGCGCAGCAGCTCGACCTGCATCAGGCTGCGCGTCTGCGCGTCGAGCGCGCCGAACGGTTCGTCCATCAACAGGATGTGCGGGTCGATCGCCAGCGTTCGGGCGATCGCCGCGCGCTGCTTCATCCCGCCGGAGAGCTGCGAGGGATAGCTGTCCTCGAAGCCCCTGAGCCCGACGAGGTCGATAAACTCGCGCGCGCGTTTCGCCCGTTCCTCCCGCGGCATCCCCTGCTTTTCGAGCCCATAGGAGACGTTCTGGATCACCGTCTTCCAGGGGAACAGCGCGAAATGCTGGAACACGATGCCGCGGTCCGGTCCCGGCCCGGAAACCGGCCGGTCGTCGACCCTGATCTCGCCGGACTCGACTGGGAGAAACCCGCCGATCAGGTAGAGGAGGGTGCTCTTGCCGCAGCCGCTCGGCCCCAAGAGGGCGACGAACTCGCGGTCCCGCACCTCGAGCGAGGCATGATCGAGCGCCAGGACCGGCCGCCCGCGAGCCGGGCGATAGGTGTGGCTGACCCGGTCGACGACGATTTGGGCCGGGCCGTTCGCGTGTCCGTTTTCCGCCATGAAATCCTATTTCCCGTCGATCCGTTTCTTCGCGTCCTCGATCAGCGACAGGTCGACATATTTCGGGCTGAGCTGCACGGGTTTGGGCAGGACGCCCAGGGTGACGGCCTCGTCGATCTCCTTTTGCGCCAGCGCGATCTCCGGGCGCATGTCGGGAGAATGGTAGAAGTCGTCCTTGGTAAAGGCAAAGGCTAGCCGCTCGGGCGGCAGCTTGGTCACATCGGCGGTCAGCGCGATGATCTCGTCGCGGTGCCGCGGGTCGGTCAGCCAGCGCACGGCGACGATCGTATCCTCGAAGAAGTCGACGAGCGCGGCGCGGTGCGCGGCGATGAAATCGGCCTTGATCGCCCACATCACCGCCTGGGCCGGGCCGACCGCGTCGCGCGCCTGAAACAGCACCTTGTATTGCGGGTTGCCGATGATACCGGCGGCGAATTGCGGCAGGACGCCGATCAAATCGACCTTTCCGCCTTCCAGCATCGCCGGCATGTTGGCGAAATTGGCCTCCACCGTCGTGAAGTCGGTGTCCTTGAGCCCGTGCCGGTGCAGCATCGTGCGCATCGCCGCGTCGCTGGCCGAGCCGATCGCGTTGGTGGCAACCCGTTTGCCCTTCACGTCCTCGATCGTCTTGATCGGCCCGTCGGCGCGGACGGCGAAATTCTCGCTGAAATACCCCTCGTGCCCGTCCTGCACGACATCGGCGACGACGCGCAGGTCGAGCTTGGCATTGGTGATCGCGAGCGCCATTGCGCTCGGCGATTGCGAGGCGATGTCGAGGTCGTCGATCGCCTGGGCCTGGATTTGCGGGGTCGTGCCGGCGAAGCGGATGGCCTGGAGCGTATAGCTCTTGCCGAGATGCTTGAACATCTCGGGGTGGCGCTTGCCGAGCGCCTCGATCAGCGGCGTAAGGTGGCCGGGGGTCACCACCCAGCCAACCCGAAGCGTCAGCGGGTCTGTCCGCGCCGGCGTCGCCGCCAGCATCGCCGCGGCCAGCAGCACCGCAGCCGCCCCCCAGCGTTTCGCCCTCATCCCCGTTCCTCCCCGCGCCTTGTCGCCCGCGCTTTTATCGACCGGCGGCGCGTGTTCGCTCCGATCTTAGCAGACACGGTTGCCCGGCGGCTTGCGCAAAGTCACCGCGGACCCGGCGCTTCCCGGTATAGTGATCGCCAACGCGATCTCCGGGAGGAAGCGATGGCGGTAGGCGTGCGCCGGCTGGCGCCGACATTCTGCGGCGAGGTATCGGGGGTCGATCTGCGCCGGCTCGGCCGGGAAGACGCCGAGGCGATCAAGTCGGCCTGGCTCGCGAATAAGGTGCTGGTCTTTCACGACCAGGAGCTCGACGAGGACGACCTCGTCGCGTTTGCCCAGCGTCTCGGCGAGGTCGAGATCCATCTGCGCCAGAGCCGCACGACCGGGCGGCGCGAGGTCATGCTCGTCTCCAACAAAAAGGAAAACGGCAAGCCGGTCGGGCGGCTCGGCAACCAGGAGCTCAACTGGCACATGGACCAGATCTTCATGGATAAGCCGACCGCCGGCACGCTGCTCTATGCCGTCGAAGTGACGCCCGAGGGCGGCGACACCTGGTTCTGCGATCTTGCCGCCGCCTATGCCGAGCTGCCGCCGCACTTGCGCGGCAAGGTCGAGGGCCGGCGCGCGGTCCATTCCGCCGCGACCGCCGACCGCCGGGTCGGCATCGCCTTGACCGAGGAGCAGCGCGCCCGTGCTCCCGAGGTGGTCCACCCGCTGGTGCGCACCCACCCGCTGGCCGGCGAAAAGACGCTCTATTTCAGCATGAACCACACCGCCCGCATCGACGGAATGACCGAGGAGGACAGCCTGCCGATCCTCGGCGAGCTGCGCGACCATGCGACGAGCCCGCGCTACGTCTATGCCCATCGCTGGCGGGTCGGCGACCTCGTGCTGTGGGACAACGCCTCGACGATGCATCGGCGCGACCCGTTTCCCGACCGGTACGCACGGCTGATGCGGCGGGTCGGGGTCAACTTCCCGGACGAGCTCCGGGTGCCGTTCTGAGGCCGCGGGCGATGCAGGCGCGCCGCCTTGTCATCGTCGACCCGGGCCATTTCCACGCCGCGCTGGTGCAAAAGGAGATGTATGCGGGTCTTCTGCCGCAGGTGCATGTCTACGCGCCGGTCGGGCTCGACCTCGCCGATTATCTGACCCGTATCGCCCGCTTCAACACCCGCCCCGACACCCCGACGCGCTGGAGCTTTGGCATCCAAGCCGGCCCGGAATTCCGCGATCGCCTGCGCGAGGAGCCGCCCGGGGGGATCGCCGTGCTGTCGGGCCGCAACCGCGGCAAGATCGGGCTGATCGCGGCGGCGATCGAGGCGGGGCTCCACGTGCTGGCAGACAAGCCGGTCATCATCCGCCGCGCCGACCTGCCGCTGCTGGAGCG
>DASUIE010000263.1:0-3742 GCA_036273175.1 Allostellaceae bacterium | reverse complement strand
AGAAGGCCCGCGCCACGACCCGGATGGAAGACATCGTCGAGCGCGGCTACGTGATCATCGGTTCGCCCGACGAAATCGTCGAGCAGCTGACCAATGTCGCGACGACGCTCAATGTCGGCCACCTGATGATGCTGCTGCAATTCGGCAACATGAACAAGGAGCTGGCCAAGTACAACACGCGGCTCTTCGCCGAAAAGGTCATGCCGCGGCTCCAGCACGTCCATTCCGACTGGGAAGACAAGTGGTGGCCGCAGCCGATGCGGCAGACGGAGCGAGCGGCGCCGGCAGCGTTCCAGCCCGCGCAAGCGGCGGCGGCCGAATGACCGAGCCCAAGGAGACAGCGGTCGAGGTCAACGGCTTTTCCTGCCGGGTCTGGACGGCGGGGACGGGGCCGAAGCTCGGGTTTCTCGCCGGGTTTGGCGGGCTGCCGAAATGGGTGCCGTTTCTCGACCGGCTGGCCGAGAAACGCACCGTCGTCGTGCCGTCGCTGCCGGGCTTTCCGGGCGGCGAGCGCGGGCACACCGTGCTCGACAACCATCTCGACTGGGTGCTCGCGGTACGCGAAATCCTGCAAAAAGCGGGACTCGACGGCGCCGATCTGGCGGGGAGCTCGGTCGGAGCGGCGCTGGCGGCGGAAGTCGCGGCGATCTGGCCGCAATCGGTCAAGAAGCTCGCGCTGATCGCACCGTTCGGGCTGTTCGACGAGGCCGATCCGCCGACCGACCCGTGGGCGCAGCGGCCGCCCGACGTGCCCAACCTGTTCTGCGCCGACCCGAAGATGTGGGAAATGCTGAAGGCCCCGCCGGAGGGCCACAACGACCCCGAATGGCCGATCGAGCAGGTGCGGGCGAGCGAGGCGGCGGCGCGCATCTTCTGGCCGCTGGGGAACACGCGGCTCGAAAAGCGGCTGCCGCTGATTTCGGCGCCGACGCTGCTCGTCTGGGGCGGCGAGGACCGTATCATGCCGCGCGGCTATGCCGACCGCTTCGCCAAGGGGATCGCGGGCAAGAGCGAGATCACGGTGATCCCCGGCGCCGGTCACCTCGCCGAGCTCGACAAGCCGGAAGAGGTCGCGGCCGCGATTTTGGGATGGACCGCCGGCTAGAGTTTCTCAGGCGAGGTGCATCCCGACCTCGGCGGCGGGGCTTTTGGGGCGGGCGGCGAAAATGCTGAAGCCGAGCCAGTTCTGCGCGGCGCGCCTCAGTGCCGCATCGCCGGTCAGGATCAGGGCGCCGGCGTCTTCCTCCGCCGCGATCGTGGTCAGGCCCATCCACACCTTGGTCATCGTGCGCAGGTCGCAGCGGACATAGAGATCGACATCGAAGCCGGGATCGACGGAGCAGAGATCGACGACGTCTCCGTCAACGATCAGCCACCAGCGCTGCCGCGCGCGCGTCTGCTCGGGATACAGAAACTGAATCACCGCCCGCGACACCGGAACCCGCGCCGGGTCGATGCGGCGCCGCATGTCCCACATCAAGAGCGAGGCGTCGAGATTCCGCAGGCTGACCTCGGCGTCGATCCACTTTTGGCCCCACATGCCAATGCTTTCGACGACCTCGCGCAATTCTTGGCCGGCCTCGGTCAGGGCATATTCGGGGTTGCCGGCCGAGCCTTGCCCGCGGCGGACGATGCCGGCGAGCTCCAGCTCGCGCAGCCGCTGAGACAAGAGGGCGGGAGACATTCGCGGGACGCCCCGGCGTAATTCATTGAACCGCCGGGAGCCGCAAATAAGCTCGCGCAGAACCGGGATGGTCCAGCGCGAACCGAGGATTTCCGCGGCCATGGCTACCGGGCAGAATTGGCCGTAGCGGGTTTGCCCTGGCATCGCCGAGTCCTTTTTTGGGAAGGATGCTCGGGCCTTTATCTAATTTCCCGATTCAGTTTGTGAAGTTGTTTCCCGCCGCGATGCGCCGATCTTTCGCCGCCAGAAGCAGAGGAGGATCGGATGTCCCTAAATCTGGCAACGCTTTCGGGCGGCACTGCGACAATTGCGCCGGAAACGGTTGAGGCGCTCAAGACTCGGGTGCGCGGCGCGGTGCTGACGAGCGGCGATGACGGGTACGATGCGGTGCGCAGCGTCTGGAATGCGATGATCGACCGGCGCCCCGCGCTCATCGTGCGCTGCGCCGGAGCCGGCGATGTGAAGGCCGCGGTCGATTTCGCGCGCGAGGCCGGCGCCGTGCTCTCGGTTCGCGGCGGCGGTCATAACATCGCCGGCAGCGGCGTCTGCGACGGCGGCGTGACGATCGATCTGAGCCCGATGAAATCGGTGCGGGTCGATCCGTTCGCCCGCCTCGCCCGGGTCGAGCCGGGCGTGACGCTCGGCGAGTTCGACCGCGAGTGCCAGGCCTTCGGGCTGGTCACGCCGGTCGGCATCAACTCCACCACCGGCATCGCCGGCCTGACGGTGGGCGGCGGGTTCGGCTGGATCAGCCGCAAATACGGGCTGACCGTCGACAACCTGGTCGGCGCCGATGTCGTTATCGCCGATGGCAGCCTGGTTCACGCCAGCGAGAACGACCACCCGGACCTGTTCTGGGCGATCCGTGGCGGCGGCGGCAATTTCGGCATCGTCACCTCGTTCGAGTACCGCCTGCACCAGCTCGGTCCGCAGGTGATCTCGGGCCTTCTGGTCTACCCGCTATCCGAGGCCAAGCCGCTGCTCAGGCGCTACCGCGAGATCATGGCCGCGGCGCCGGACGAGCTGAGCTGCTGGGTGGTGATGCGGGCCGCCCCGCCGCTGCCGTTTCTGCCGAAAGAGGTACACGGCACCGGCATCGTCGCCTTCGCGGCCTGCTATGCCGGCCCGATGGAGGCGGCGGAGGCGGCGGTCGCCCCGCTGCGCGCGATGGGCACGCCGATCGCCGACGTGATCGGACCGCATCCTTACACCGGCTGGCAGGCGGCGCTCGACCCGCTCCTGACTCCCGGCGCGCGCAACTACTGGAAGTCGCATTCGTTCACGGCCCTCAATGACGGGGCGATCGAGACGCTGGTCGATTATGCCGGCAAGCTCCCATCGCCCGAGTGCGAGCTTGCCTGCGCCCAGCTCGGCGGCGCCATCAACCGCGTTCCGCCCGACGCGACGGCCTACCCGCACCGGGATATCGGGTATGTCGTGAACATGCATGCGCGGTGGCGGGACCCGGCCGATGACGGCGCCTGCATCGGCTGGGCGCGCTCGCTGTTCGAGGCGTGCAAGCCGTTCGCGACCGGCGGGGTCTACGTCAACTTCATGCCCGAGGAGGAACGCGACCGCGTCCCCAGCGCCTATCTCGGCAACGAAAGGCGGCTCGCCAACCTCAAGGCGAAGTACGACCCGCGCAATCTGTTCCGGATCAACCAGAACATCAGGCCCGTCGTTTCCGGGCCGCCCTGCTGATCGTCATAGCCCTTCCCGGGCGGAATCTGCTCTAGTGGCGGCTTCCGTCCAGGGAGGGCGTCGATGAGCAAGCTCTCGGACTACCAGAACAAGTACCAGACGATCCGCTTCGAGCGGCGCGGCGGCATACTGCAGATGACGCTGCATACCGATGGCGGGCCGCTGCGCTGGGGTTTCCTGCCGCATGGCGAGCTGCCCGACGCGTTCTACGATGTCGGCGCCGACCGCGAGAACAAGGTCGTCATCATCACCGGCACCGGGGATGAGTTCTCCGGGCCGCGCGCCAACCCCGGCACCTCGTCCTTCCCGACGCGCCCGCCGATCGACCGCATCGACCGCATCCATTGGGAAGGCCGG
>DASUIE010000262.1:0-4793 GCA_036273175.1 Allostellaceae bacterium | reverse complement strand
CGCACCTGGCTGTACGAAACCGCCTCGTCGAGCGCGGCCTGCGCCACCCCGACCCCGCGCGCCGCGACGTTGATCCGCCCGAGCTCCAGCCCGCCCAGCGCCTGGTTCAGCCCGCGCCCCTCCTCGCCGCCGATCAGGCGGTCGGCCGGGATGCGGTAGTCGTTGAACATCAGCTCCGCCGAATCGAGCCCCTTGTACCCGAGCTTTTCAAGCTTCTTGCCGACCGTGAAGCCCGGCCCCTTCTCGGCGAGGAAGAGGCTCATCCCGCGCGTGCGCGGCTCGGCCTGCGGGTTGGTCTTGACCAGGAGGGCGAAGATCGTCCCGTGGATGCCATTGGAAATCCACGTCTTGGTGCCGTTGACGACGTAATCCTGGTTCCCCCCTTTCTGATCTATGGGGCGCCGGGCGGTGGTGCGGATCGCCTGGAGGTCGGTGCCGCAATCGGGCTCGGTCAGCGCCAGCCCGCCGCGCAGCTCGCCGGTCGCGAAGCGCGGCAGGAATGTCTGTTTCTGCGCATCGGTGCCAAAGCGCTGGACCGCCGCCGCCATGATCAGATGCGAGTTGAAGATGCCGGCCAATGACATCCACACCCGCGCGACGCTCTCGCACACCTTGGCGTAGGTGCCCGCCGACAGGCCGAGCCCGCCATAGTCCGGGCTGATCGTCGAGCCGAACAGGCCGAGCTCCTTCATCCCCTCGACGATGTCGGCCGGGTAGATGTCGTCGTGTTCGAGATGATGGACGTACGGCTTTACATCGCGCGCGAGGAAGCGCTCGACGCTGTCGAGGATCAGGCGGTCGTCATCGGTATCGGTCATGGAGCGGCTCCGTTTCCGGAGCCACTCTATGCCATCTTCGGCGCGGCGAAACTACGCTGAGCGGGCCGGGCGGGCGATCGGCAGCCATCCGGAAAGCCAGCGGGCCAGCGCGGGAAGCGGGTTCGCCGGGCGCCAGGCCTGGCGCTGCTCGCGGGCGACGATGTGGCGGATGCGCTTCGCCACCTCGGTTCCCCGCATCGCGCCCATATAGCCGCAGCTGCACAAGAGCCGGTGCGACTGGCCGCGGCTCAGCCCGAAGAAATCGGTGCCCTCGCCGTAGCGGTCGCTCTCCAGCCCGGCCCGCCGCAGTACCGGATCGTCATAAGCCACCGACAGCGGCGAATTGGCTTGCCGCAGCGGGGCAACCGTCGCCCCTGCCAGGAATTCGACCTCCCGAAACGGGCTTAACGGGGTCTGGTCGTACCCCTCGAGCACCGTCGCCCACCGCTCCAAACGCTCTGTCCGGGACATTTCGCAGATCATCTTCACCCCTCCTGCCACCTGTTCGGACAACGGCGCGAAACGGCGCCGGTTCCGGCCGGATCGGCGGGTAGAAGCAGTCTCGCCATTCGGGGTAATTTGCGGGCCGGGTCACGCGCGGAAAGGTCGCTCGATGGTTGCCGTCGCCAAGGAAGTCGCCCCCGGCCGCTGGCGCGCCGGCGCGGGCCGCTATTTCGAGGATTTCACGGTCGGCGACACCTACGAGCACCGCCCCGGCCGCACCCTCTCCGAGGCCGACAACACCTGGTTCACGCTGCTGACGATGAACCAGCACCCGCTGCATTTCGACGCGGCCTATGCGGCGAAATCGGAATTCGGCCGGCCGGTTGTCAATTCCTGCCTGACGCTGTCGATCGTCGCCGGCATGTCGGTCGCCGATGTCAGCCAGAAGGCGATCGCCAATCTCGGCTGGACCGATATCAAGCTGCCGGCGCCGGTCTTTGTCGGCGACACGATCTATGCCGAATCGACGGTGCTGGCGAAGCGCGAATCCGCCTCGCGCCCGACCCAGGGCGTCGTCACCGTGCGCACCATCGGCCGGAAGGCCGACGGCACCGAGTTCATGAGCTACGAGCGCACCGTGCTGGTGCCCAAGCGCGGGCACGGGATCGAGGATTGAAGGAGGGACAGATGAGCCGGATATTCGGAGACATGCGTCAGATCGGCATCGTCGTCAAAGACATCGACAAGGCGATGAAGCATTGGGTCGAGGTGTGCGGCGTCGGTCCGTGGTTTTACGCCGACCGGCTGCCGCTGACCGCCTACAGCTACAAGGGCCGGCCGCGGGAACTCCCGCATTTGTCGATCGCGCTCGCCAATTCCGGCGACATCCAGCTCGAATTGATCCAGCAGCGCTGCAAGACGCCGAGCCTCTACTGGGATTTCCTCAACGCCGGCAAGGAAGGCGGCCAGCACTGGTCGAGCTGGCCGGTCAACTACCGCGAGATCCGCGCCAAGGCGCTGGCGAGCGGCTGGCATGTCGGCCAGGAAGGCGAGAGCGAGCGCGGCCCGTTCATCTATTTCCTCGAGGAAGGCCACCCCGGCACGGTGATCGAGATGGCCGAAGCCACCCCCACCCGCATGCGCATCTTCGACCAGGTCCGCGAAGCCGCGAAAGGCTGGGACGGCAGCGACCCGATCCGCGAGAACTGGCCGCGCGGTTAGGCGCGCAGGTCCAGACTATGCGATAGTCCGTGCGAGGCGCGCACGAGACGAGCGTCGTTAGTCCACAGCGCTCTGCACTCGTGGTGTTGAGCACAAGCGAGATGGAGTGCGTCCGGGGTTCTGAGACCATAACGGCCCCGCAACTCCGCTGCCCGCAGATATACCGCTTCCGGCAAGGGCAATGACGGGAACTGATCGAACAGGGCCAGATAACGCTGCCGAAGCCGCAAATCCGCATCTCGGCTCGGGCCGACGAGGCATTCGCATTTGACCATCGGTGAGATGCAAAATGGCGCCACGGCTGTCGCCATCTCGCGCTCTACCTCATTCTTCCACCGAGCCTCACCTTCGATCAGGTAGATGAGCAGACAGGAATCCAGGTAAATCACTCCCAGGAATCCCGTTCCCTTTCGATGTCCGCATCAATTTCGCTGACCGAGCGGCGGTTGTACTCCGGGAGTGGATGCTTCGCGAGCCAGCCGAGTATCCGCTCCGCGCTGCCGATTGGCGGCTCTTTCGCCGCGGCGGTGTTCTCGGCAAGCACCAGCCGCACCACCGGCACGCCGCGATTGGCGATCACGACCTCTTCCCCGGCCTGGACGGATTTGATCAGCTGCGACAGCCGATTCTTCGCTTCGAGGATGTTCACTTGCATCGCGGGCCTCCTGGCCAGGAGATATAGCCAAGTTCGACCGCGCTGCAACGCCTATCTCGTCCCGCGCGCGGCGATGTCCCGCCGGCAGAAACCGCCCGGCCAGTCGATCCGGTCGACCGCCGCATAGGCCTTCGCGCGCGCCGCCGGGAGGTCCGCGCCGAGCGCCGTCACCCCGAGCACCCGCCCCCCGTCCGCCACGATCCGCCCGCCGTCGCGCTTGGTCCCGGCATGAAACACGGTCACGTCCGGGTCGCCGCCCGCCGCGCTGTCGAGCCCCTTGATCTCGGTGCCGCGCCGCGGGTCGTCGGGATAACCCTCGGCGGCCATCACGACGCAGACCGCGCTCTCGTCGCGCCAGCGCAGATCGACCTTGTCGAGCACCCCGTCGCGCACCGCCATCAGCGCCGGGATCAGGTCGCTCTTCAGCCGCATCATCAGCACCTGGCATTCCGGGTCGCCGAAGCGGACATTGTATTCGATCAGCTTCGGACCCTCGGCGGTCAGCATCAGCCCGGCATAGAACACGCCCTTGAACGGCCGCCCGTCCCGCGCCATCGCCCGCGCGGTCGGCAGGATGATGCGCTCCATGACCTGCGCCTCGATTTCCGGGGTCACGATCGGCGCCGGCGAATAGGCGCCCATCCCGCCGGTGTTCGGCCCGGTGTCGCCGTCGCCGACGCGCTTGTGGTCCTGCGCGGCGGCGAGCGCGAGCGCATGGGTGCCGTCGCACAGCGCGAAGAAGCTCGCCTCCTCCCCCGCCAGGAATTCCTCGACGACGATTTCCGCCCCGGCCGCACCGAAACGCCCCGCGAACGCCGCCTCGACCGCCGCGTTCGCCTCGTCGACCGTCGCCGCGACGACGACCCCCTTCCCCGCCGCGAGCCCGTCCGCCTTGACCACGATCGGCGCCCCGCGCGCGGCGATATAGGCCCTCGCCGCCGCCGCGTCGGTAAAGCGGGCATAGGCGGCGGTCGGGATGCCCTCGCGCGCGCAAAGGTCCTTCATGAACCCCTTGGACCCGTCGAGCGCTGCGGCCTCGCGGCTCGGGCCGAAGGTAGCGATCCCGGCCCCTTCGAGCGCGTCCGCGAGCCCCGCCACCAGCGGCGCCTCCGGCCCGACGACGACGAAGTCGATCCCCTCCGCCTTGCAGAACCCGATCAGCCCCTCGGCGTCCCCGGCGGCGACCGGCACGCATTCGGCATCGGCCGCGATCCCGGCATTGCCCGGCGCGCAGTAGAGCTTGTCGACCAGCGGCGACGCCGCGATCGCCCAGCACAGCGAATGCTCGCGGGCGCCGGAGCCGACGACGAGGACCTTCATCGCGCTATCTAACCCTCGCCCGCAATGCGGGAGAGGGGAGCGAGTTCGTTCTCGGGATGCGCATTAGCGAGTGTCCCCTCACTCCGGTAGAATGGGGCGATGAACGATCTGCCGCTCGCCGCCGCGCCGCTCGCGTCGAACCTGCCGGAATATACCGTCTCCGAACTTTCCTTGGCGCTCAAGCGCTCGATCGAGGAGAATTTCGCGGTCGTGCGGGTGCGTGGGGAGGTCTCGGGTTTCAAGCGGGTCGCGTCGGGTCATTGCTATCTCGCGCTCAAGGACGAGGACGCCGTGCTCGACGCGGTGTGCTGGCGCAACACGGCGATTCGCCTCCC
>DASUIE010000261.1:0-8780 GCA_036273175.1 Allostellaceae bacterium | reverse complement strand
GGAATTGCTGGTTGCCGAGCGGGCGCGACAGGTCGACCCCGCCGATCTCGGCCCCGATATGCGGCGTCAGCTTTTTGACCGTGATCGTCTCGTAGGCCATCGTTCCCTCCCGCTATCCGACTTGGCGAATGATACGCGCCGGATTGCCGACCGCAAGGCTGCCCGCCGGCAGGTCGCGGGTGACGACGCTGCCGGCGCCGACGACGCAGCCGTCGCCGATCGTCACGCCGGCAAGGATTATCGCGCCGCCGCCGATCCATACGCCGCTGCCGATGCGGATCGGCCGCGCCATCTCCCATCCGGCGACGCGCTCGGCGCGGTCGAGCGGGTGGGTGGCCGTGTAGAGCTGAACCGCCGGACCCATCTGCAGATCGTCGCCGATCTGGATCGGCGCGCAGTCGAGGAAGACGCAGTTGAAGTTGATAAAGGCGCGGTGGCCGAGCCGGATGTTGGTCCCGTAGTCGCAAGCGAAGGGCGGCTGGATATCCGGGGCATCGCCGACCGAGCCAAATAGCTCGCGCAGCAGCGCCGTGCGCGCGTCCGGCTCGTCGGCGCTGCTGGCGTTGTAGCGGGCGACGAGTCGCCGCGCGCGGTACCGCTCGGCGGCAAGCGCGGGGTCGTTGGCCTGGTAAGGCTCGCCGGCGAGCATCCGGGCCTTTTGGGTCGGCTGCGGCATCCGCCGTTAATTGTCATCCTTGGCGATGCGACGCAACCTCGCGCCAACGGGAGGTACCTATTTCGAGCTGCCGTCCCCTTTCAAGGGGGTGACCGGGCCGGAAAGCTTGTTCCCGGTCAACTCTGCGGGCGTCGCCGTGAGATTCCACACGAATGCCGTGTTGGCGCTGCCGTCATTCTTGAACGTATTGCCGGCGATGGTGATCTCGGGCGTTGGATGGGTCACGCCTTCCGCTCCAATTGCGATTGCGGCGGTATGATTCTCCGACTTCGGTCCTTTTTCGAGGACGTTGTCGCGCACGACGACCGCGCCGCCATTCGAGATATCGATCAGATAGCTGGACGTCCCGTCGGGTCCGTCCGAAATTTCGCAACCGGTGACTTCGGTTCGCAATGCGCGCGACTTGATGGAGTGACCCTGCCGCGTGGCGTTAAAGCGGGAATGCTCGACGCGCAGCAACTTGGCGTCACCCACGTAAATCCCATGCGCGCAAGCCCCCGCGCAGAAGCCATTCTTTTCGAAGTCGCTGTTCTTGATCGTGATCGTCGCGCCTGACTGGGCGGCGAGAATGCCCTCCTGATTGTCGATGAATTTTACGCCGTCCACGACGAGATTGCCTTTGTCGAGGCGAATGCCCGCGCCGTTATTGTCGGGCACGCGGGCACGGGTGAGGGTCAGGTTTCGCACCGTCGTGTTCTCCGCCGCGATGACAAAAAGCCCCTTTCCCCAGCAAGTCTTGTCTCGGATCACCACGCCTGGGCCGGTGCCCTCGATCACGAGGTTGTCGGCGTGCCATACCGCACAGTCGAAATATTCGCCCGGATCTATCTGTATATGATCGCCATTCTGGGCGACCTCCGCAGCCTGGGACGGCAATTTATAGGTCTGGTTAGGGCCGACTCGAAGTGTTTTCGCCTGGCAGGCGAATATGCTCAAGAAAAATATAAGTATAACAGCCAAAAATCTGGTCATATCGATTCTCAACAGCTTGCCGGAAGCCGCGAGCGTAACCGATCTGGTAGAGGTACAGTTCTGCCTCCCGGCTTAACTCGTTTGGACGAGACCTCGGACGATGCCTAAGGGTTCGCGACCGCGTTGACCCGACGTTCGAGACGCTGACCACCGAGCACATCGTCGATGCGGACTGTCCACGTTCCGGTGGGCTCGTTTGGCGCGAGAGCGAGGCGCCAAGCAACGCGCCCGCCGTGGATGGCAAGATTTGCCGTGCGTGCGGGGACAACCGAGCCGTCGGGCGCGACCGCCTCGATATGGACTACCCGTTCATCGGCGAGTTGGACTGGACCGGCTGCGATTGTAAACGTGGCGACCGCGCCAAGACGTACCTGCTCCGGCCCCGCGATCGAGATTGGCGCCAGCGCTTGGGGCGCGATTGCGAGCAGTGCCGGCGTAACCGCATCGAGCTTGAGCGGAATGTGATCCACCTGCCGCGGCGCGCCCGGCGCCCGCAGGTCGCGGACATAGACCGGGGATGTGAAATTCACCACAACATCGCGGGCAGCCTGGGGATTATCGGCCGTCCAATCGCGTTGCAGGCCGATCAGCGTCGTTTTGCCATTGCGGAACACGCGCACATCGACGTCTGTCGCAACATCGCCCTCCGGTGTGGACACTTGAAAGGGAAGGGCGATCCCCGCCTTTTCGAGAACCCGCCGCAATCGGGTCAACCCGCTCGGGTCGCCGAGCGCGATATCTCCTTCCAGTTCCGGCATCGGCGTGACGGAGCCGACCGAAGGCGGGGCGGCCAGGCGGCGGCCGTGCGCATCGAATACGCCGGGTTGGGTATCGGCGAGGACGATGCCTCCGGCCTTCGCGAAGGCCTGGATCCGCTCGGCCGCCGCCGGCGACAGTGCGATCGCGTGAGGCAGCACCAACACGCGGATTGATCCGTTTTGGAGAGTTCCCCGCTCGATCATCGGCGCGGTAAGCCAGCGGGGCTGCACGCCGAGATGCGTCAGCATTTCCGCGGCGCGCCGCCGCGCGGCTCTCACCGCATCGTCTTCCCCTTCCGTCTCCGACCGGCGTTCAGCCCACGGCTTGCCGTCGGCCTTGCGGTCGAGCAGCCATTGCGTCCGGAAGCTTTCGGGAGAATAGAGGATTGCGACGGGGCTTATTGCGGCGGTACTGGCGATCAACTGCGCGGCAAGCCCCGAGCGCAGTTCCCGCGCCACGGCGCCGAGCGCGTGACCTCGGCCGGTCGGCGCGCCGTCATCGTCGACGAGCTTGTTGTCCTCGTCCCACAGGATCACGCCGCGTCCGCCCAGCAGGAGGTCGTGCCAGATCCGGTGAATCTGTTCCGAGTCCAGCCCGAACGCCGTCATGAGCGTAATGAGCCGGGGAAACAGCGAGTGGGCGATCTCGACGTTATTGCCGCTGTCGTAGATCTCGATCACGTCGACCGCGCCGCCGAGCCGCGAATAGTCGTAGCCGCCCCAGCCTGGTATCTGCGCCCCTTCCAGCGCCGCGCGAGCGCTCGGGTCGACGCTATGGACCGCATCGGTTCCGGCGCGCACCGCGCGCGCGAAAGCGACGTCCATCCATTCCTTGAAATCCGCCCATGCGGAAAAATTCTCATCCGGCCGCCGCAGCGCCTGGTCCGTGGTCATGGGCCGCACGGCGTTCCAGTCCGAAAAAGCAGTCCCCCATTCGAGGTTCAGAGCGGCCAGCGTGCCGTAGCGCTGCTTCAGCCAGGTCCGCATGTCGGTCAAGGATCCGTCGCCGAAATCGAAATCCCACGCCGCGCTAAGGTCGGCGATCCCCGCCTCGTCGGCGAGGTTGTAATAGAGTGGGCGAAACGGGGCGAAAGCGCGCACATTTTCCTTGAGGCGAAGGGCGATGCGGCGCAGCCACCCGCGATCGGAAAGGCTTGGGTCGCGCAAGAACGCGTCCATGTTTGCCGGTTCCCGGCGGTGCAGCTCCTGGACCTCGTTAAAGAGCCGATTTACCGGGTAGCCGGGTTGCCAGCGGTGATAGGCCGCGTAGAAATCGGTAGCGATATTCTCGATATACGCGCGCAGGTGCAGGGCCTGGAACGGCGCCGTCTCTTCGGCGACCTTCGCGGGATCGATCCCGTTGCGCTGGCCGATGATTTTTCCCGCTGTCACGCCCAGTCGAGCGAGACCGGCGAGACGGGCCGGTGTTTGCGATTGCCAGATGATGATCTCGTAGTCCGGCCAATGCTGCCCCGCGGGCTCGGCGACGGCCTCCGCCGTTACCGCAACACAGGCGAGTGCCAGGACCACGCCGACAAAAGCGCTCCCGGCGAGCATCCGGGCCTTTCGGGTCGGCTGCGGCATCCCCCGTTATTGTCATTCCCGGCGAAGCGACGCAATCTCGCCTGAAAGGGAGGCCCAAGGGGAGTCGCCGCATGAGCCGCAAGGAATTGCCGGTCGAGACCGTCGCGGAGGGGTACCTCGCGCTGCTGGCGGAGCGGGGGGTCGAATACATCTTCGCCAATGCCGGCACCGATTTCGCGCCGATCGTCGAGGCCTATGCCCGCGCGGCGCAAAGCGGCCTCAGCCTGCCGAAGCCGCTGATCGCGACGCATGAGAATGTCGCCGCCTCGATGGCGCACGGCTATGCGATCGCTTCGGGAAAGGTGCCGGCGGTGATGGTGCATGTCAGCGTCGGCACCGCCAACGCCTTGTGCGCCGCGCTCAACGCCTCGCGCGAGAACGTGCCGATCCTGTTTACCGCCGGCCGGTCGCCGCTGACCGAGGAGGGGCTCCCCGGCGCGCGTGACACTTATATCCATTGGGCGCAGGAGATGTTCGACCAGGCCTCGATGGTGCGCGAGGCGGTCAAGTGGGATTACGAGCTGCGCAACGGCGTCCAGCTCGAAACGGTGGTGGATCGCGCATTGTCGGTGGCGACGAGCGCGCCGGCCGGGCCGATCTATCTGACCTTGCCGCGCGAGGTTCTCGCCGAGCCGATGAAAGGGCTGACCTATTACAGCCCCGGCCGGCGCGTCGCGGCCTCGCCGCCGGGACCGGATTTCGACGCGATCGACGCGGCCGGGGCGCTGCTCGCCGCCGCCGAGAACCCGCTGATCATCGCCGCCAGCGCGGGCCGCGACCCGGAGGCGGTCAAGGCGCTGGCCGATTTCGCGCTGCGCTTCGCGGTGCCGGTCATCGAGCACCGCCATCGCCACCTCAACCTGCCGTCCGACCATCCCTGCCATCTTGGCTACGACCCCGGCGACCTGCTCGACGGCGCCGACGCGATCGTCGTGCTCGAATGCGACGTGCCGTGGATCCCGAGCCGGCAGAACCCGTCGGCCGATTGCAAGGTGATCCATGTCGGCGTCGACCCGCTGTTCACCCGCTATCCGATCCGCGGCTTTCCGGCCGATGTCGCGATCACCGGGGCGCCGCGCACGGTGCTGCCGCGGCTCGCCGCTGCCTTTGCCGCGCGGGTCTCGGCGACGTCGATCGAGCAGCGCCGCCGCCGCGTCGCCGAGCGCCGCGAGGCGCAGCAGGCCGGCTGGCGCAGGGCGCGCGAGGCGGTCGCGACGCAGCAGCCGCTGAGCCCGGTTCGGGTCAGCGAATGCCTCGCCGCGGCGCGCGACCCCGGCTCGGTCATCGTCAACGAGTACACGCTGTTGCCGCAGCATTGCCCGTCGACGCGGGCCGGCAGCTTTTTCGGGTCGAGCCCGGCGGCGGGGCTCGGCTGGGGCGCCGGCGCGGCGCTGGGCGTCAAGCTGGCCGAGCCGGACCGCCAGGTGATCGCCGTGCTCGGCGACGGCTCTTACATCTTCTCGAACCCGGTCGCCGTGCATCACGCGGCGGCGATGCACAAGCTCCCGGTGCTGTTCGTCGTCGTCAACAACGCGATGTGGGGCGCGGTGCGCCGCGCGACGCTCGGCATGTACCCGCAGGGCGACGCGGCGCGCAGCAACAAGCCGCCGTTTATCGACCTCGACGAATTGCCGGCCTTCGAGCAGGTCTGCGCCGCGGCTGGCGGCTACGGCGAGCGGGTCGAGGACCCGGCCGAGCTGCCGAAAGCGCTGGAGCGGGCGCTGAAGGCCGTCGATGGCGGCCAGCAGGCGCTGCTCAACGTGATCTGCCAGGGCGGCGGCGGGGGGTGAGGTGGGCTGCGGCTAGAATGCCTTCGGTAGCCCCGCTTGTTTCAGGATCGCATCGGCGAGGGGGCGGCCATCGATGTTCGCGGGGACGGTGAAGGTTTGCTGCCATTTATGCGGCGGCGGCCTCGACAGTTTTCCGCTGCTCGGTTGTCAACACGATCTCGAGCGCGAAGACGACATCCGTCAATTCCTCGACGGTCTGACATTGGCAGCAGAGGCCCGGTACGTCATCGCCGTCGATCCACCAGGTTGATGACTCGACAGCGAAACAAGGGCATCACCCTTTGAAATGCCGCAAGAAACGCTCGTAGGTCTCGTCCGGCGCCTCCTCGGGCACGTAGTGGCCGCAGGGTAGGGCGCCGCCCCAGGCATCGGTTGCGTAGTCGCGCTTCCACACCGAGAGCACGTCGCCGTGGACGCCCTCGGTGTGGCTGCGCTGACCCCAGATCACCAGGAGCGGCATGGCGATCTTGTTGGCGGCCTCGAAATCGGCCGTGTCCATTTCGAGGTCGCAGGTCGCGCAAGCGCGGTAATCGGCGCACGAGCCCTTGATCGTCTTCCAGTTGAAGCAGCGAACGTATTCGGCGAACGCCTCGGGGTCGAAAAAGCCGAGGCCGATTCCCGGCTTCGACAGCTTCTTTTCCATGAAGTATTGCGCCGGGATGCCGGCCAGCATCCGCTCGGGAAAATCGTAGGGCTGCACCATCATCGACCAGTGCCACGAGCTGATTGCCCACTTCATCGAGGTATGGGTCCAGACGTGATGGTTGGGGAGGATGTCGACGAGCGCGGCCTTCTTGACTCGGTCGGGGTGGTCGAGGCACATGCGTGCCGTCGTGCGGGCGCCGCGGTCGTGGCCGGCGACGAAAAACTCGCGATAGCCAAGCTTTTCCATCACCTCGACCTGGTCCTGCGCCATCGCCCGGAACGAATAGTTGATGCTTTTCGGGCCCTCGTCGTCCGGTCCGACGCTGTCGCCGTAGCCGCGCAAATCGGCCGCCACGACGTGGAAATGCTCGGCCAGGCGGTTGGCGATCTTGTGCCACGAGACATGGGTCATCGGGTTGCCGTGCAGCAGCAGCAGCGGCGGGCCGTCGCCGCCGTGGCGCAGGTGAATTCGCGCGCCGCCAAAACTACCCGGCGACGTGTCGATATCGGTGCGGGTGAAGCCTTCGAACATCGCCTTGTGCCTCCGCGTGGTTGCGAACAGAGTGCCGGTTGCGGGCGAACCGGCGCAAGGATAGGTTCTGTCGGTACCGAAAGGACGTGAAAAAGCGTGCGCTATCTGAGTACCCGCGATGCGCGGCCCGAGCCGGCGACCTTCTCGTTCGAGGACGTGCTGCTCGCCGGCCTCGCCGAAGATGGCGGCCTCTACGTGCCCGAGCATGTGCCGGCGCTGGGTGCGCTCGCGCCGATGCCCTATGCCGAGCTGGCGGCGCGGGTGGTCGGGCTCTTCGCCGGCGAGGATTTTCCGCCGGCGCAATTGCGCGCGCTGACCGCGGAGGCCTACGCGACCTTTCGGCACGCGGCGGTCGCGCCGCTGATCCAGCTCGACGAGCGCATCTGGCTGATGGAGCTGTTTCACGGCCCGACGCTGGCGTTCAAGGATCTGGCGCTGCAGCTTGTCGGGCGGATGATCGACGCGGTGCTGGCGCGGCGCGGCGAGCACGTGACGATCGTCGGCGCGACCTCCGGGGATACCGGCTCGGCCGCGCTCGACGCCTGCCGTGGCCGCGACGCGATCGATGTCTTCTTCCTCTACCCGCACGGCCGCATCTCCGAGGTGCAGCGCCGGCAGATGACGACCGTCGACGCCCCCAACGCGCATGCGGTCGCGATCGAGGGTAATTTCGACGACTGCCAGGACATCGTGAAGGCGCTGTTCGCCGATGCCCGGCTCCGCCGCGACCTCAGCTTGTCGGCACTCAATTCGATCAATTTCGCGCGGGTGGCGGCGCAGACCGTCTATTACGTGGCCGCGGGGATCGCGCTCGGCGGCAAGGTGTCGTTCTGCGTGCCGACCGGCAATTTCGGCAATGTCTATGCCGGGCACCTGGCTCGGGCGATGGGGCTGCCGGTCGAGAGACTGGTCATCGGCACCAACGCCAACGACATCCTCGCGCGCTACCTCGCGACCGGGCGGATGGTCATCGAGGGGGTGACGCCGAGCCTCAGCCCGAGCATGGATATCCAGGTGTCGAGCAATTTCGAGCGGCTGCTGTTCGAGTTGAAGGGGCGGAGCGGGGCCGCGGTGACGGCCGCGCTCGGCGCGTTCCGCAAGGAGGGGGCGCTGCCGTCGGACGACCAAGCCTGGCAGGCGGCGCGCGGGCTCTTTTCGGCGCACCGGGTCGATGACGAGGGAACGCTGCGCTCGATCGGCCGGGTCTATCGCGAGACGGGGCTCCTCATCGATCCGCACAGCGCGGTCGGGGTCGCCGCGGCGCGGCAGGAGAAGCCGGGCGAGGCGCCGATGGTCGTGCTGGCGACGGCGCATCCGGCCAAATTTCCCGATGCGGTCGAGCGGGCGGCCGGCATCCGCCCGCCGGTCCCGCCGGCCCTCGCAGAGCTGGCCGAAAAGCCGGAGCGGGTCGCGGTGCTGCCCAACGATGCCGGCGCGGTGGCGCGGTACTTGCGCGCCCACGCCCGGCGCACGGCGCGCGCGGCATGACCGCCCAGCTCGCGTCGCTCTCCAACGGGCTGCGCGTCGCGACAGACCGGATCGACACGATCGACACGGTATCGCTCGGCCTCTGGGTCGAGGTCGGCACGCGGCATGAACCGGCCGAGATCAACGGCGTCGCCCATTTCCTCGAGCACATGGCGTTCAAGGGCACGGAGCGGCGGAGCGCCCGCGCGATCGCCGAGGAGATCGAGGCCGTCGGCGGCCATTTGAACGCCTATACCTCACGCGAAAGCACAGCTTACTACGCCAAGGTATTGAAAGAAGACGCAGCGCTCGCCCTCGACATCCTCGCCGACATCGTCCAGCACTCGGTTTTCGAC
>DASUIE010000260.1:0-7573 GCA_036273175.1 Allostellaceae bacterium | reverse complement strand
GGGGCCGCGGTGCCCGGCGCCGGATGCGGCTCGTTGGAGCGCTCGCGTTCATGCTCCCGATTGGGCGCCGTGGCGTTCGGGGCCGCCGTCCCCGGGGCTGGATGCGCCTCATTGGGCCGCTCGCGCTCCCGGTTGGGGGCCGTGGCGTTCGGGGCCGCCGTCCCCGGGGCCGGATGCGCCTCATTGGGCCGCTCCTGCTCCCGATTGGGCGCGTTGGCGCCTGGCGCCGCTTGGGTCGGGGTCGCGGCAGGGCGCGCATTGCTCGGCGCCGGCGCGCGGACCGAGGCCGGAGCGGCGGTGCCCTGCGGGCGCCTCGTATTTTCCTCGCGAGGCCGCTCGCGCGTCGGCGCAACGACGGTCACCACCGGCGCGGTGCGATGCCAGGTGTTGTTCTCGATCCGGATATGGTTTTCCGGATCGCGGTCGCGCCGCGTGATGCGGCCGTAGCGGTTTTGGTCGACGACCACCTCGTGCCGGCGCCAGTCGGGGTGGCCCCACCCCCATAGCGGGGCGACCACGCCAAACCCGACGCTGAACCCGATGCCCGGGCCGAGGTTGAACCCGGCGCCGACGAATTCCGGCGGCGGCGGCACATAGACCGGCGGGTACTCGCGGTCGGGCCAGGTTCCGTAGACCACCGCCGGGTTGTAGACCGGCACGTAGATCGTATCCGGCGCGGCCGGCTCGATAATCCACTCGCTGTTCCGGTGGATGTACTTGATCTGGGCATTGGATTTGAGGTGGCCGGCCGCCGCGGCGCGGTTCCGCAGAAATTGCACCCGCGCCATCGTCGCGACCTGCTGGCCGCCGAAGGCGACGCCGAGCGCCTGGGTCCAATCCATATGCGTGTTCATCATCACGATGATCTGCGGGAACGCGACCAGCGACTTGACGCTCGGATCCCACGGGAGCGGCTCCAGCGTCGAGGCCAGCGCATCGCCGTGCAGCGCCGCGTTCGACGGGTCCTGCAGCCATTGGCCGGCATCGATGACCTGCTGCGGGAACGTCGCCGCCATCAGCACCTGCATCAGCAGCTGATCGGGGTAGAGCGCGATCGGCGCGAGCATCTGGTCGAGCTGGGCGTTGGAATAGGCGATCGGGGCGCCGGGGTTGGCTGCCGCCGCGGCCTCGGCCGCGCTGGGGGCATTGACCGGTTGCGCATAGGCGATGCCCGGCGCGATGAGCAGGAACGGCAAAGCCTGCCCCATCAGCCGCAGCCGAAATGAAGTCACGAGAAGTCTCCGTCAGTTGGGGGGGATGGCTTAAGCCCGGCCATCCATCGGGCACATAACGCAACAGGTCCGGCTTAATTCCGGGCCTGGCGAATTGCGAACGGGGCAGATCGCCCGTTGGTTCCCGAACCGCGGGCTTGCCCCCAATCTCGCGCCGAGGCACCATGTGCGGGCATATTTCCGGGAGGTTTTTATGCCAGTGATCAAAGCGGCGGACCTCGCCTATGGGCGGCTGCGCTCCCCCGACCTCGACAAGCAGGAAGAGTTCCTGACCGCTTTCGGCATGGTGCGCGCCGAGCGCACCAAGAACGCGCTCTACATGCGCGGCACCGATGCGCCGCACCACATCCACGTGACCGAGCTGGGCGAGCCAAAATATGTCGGCATCGCGTTTCACGCCGCGAGCCTGGAAGACCTCGAAAAATTGTCGCGCGCTGACGGGGCCTCGAAGATCGAGAGCATCGACGAGCCCGGCGGCGGCAAGCGCGTCCGGCTGACCGATCCGGACGGGTTCCAGGTCGAGGTCATCCACGGCATGGAGATGCTGCCGAAAATTCCAGTCGTCCGGCCGAAGGTCAATAATGGCGAGGACAAGAGCCAGCGCCGCAACGCCCTCTATTACAAGGGCGTCGAGCGCGGCCCGTCGCACGTCAAGCGCATCGGGCATTTCGTCGTGCATTCGCCGCAGTTCGACAAGACCCTCGGCTGGTACCGCGAGATGGTCGGATTGCGCGCCTCCGACGAGGTCTATGTTGACGACAAGAACCACATCGTCGGCTCGTTCAACCGGCTCGACCGCGGCGACGATTTTGTCGACCACCACGCCTTCTTCTGTATCCGCAGCGACAAGGCGGGTCTCAACCACCTTAGCTACGAGGCCGCCGATATCGACGACATCATGATCGGCCACGAGCACCTGGTCAGTAAGGGCTACGAGCATTTCTGGGGTCTCGGCCGCCATTCGCTCGGCAGCCAGGTCTATGACTACTGGGGCGACCCGTGGCGCCGGGTGCACGAGCATTGGGCCGATACCGACGTTTTGAACGCCAGCATCCCGCCCAATCTGATCAGCCGCGAGGAGCTTGCCGGCCCGTGGGGCGGCCCGCCTCCGGAAAAATTCATGCACCACGCGGTGGGCTAGCCGCGCCTGCAACCGCCGTCATTGCGGGCTCCGGCCCGCGATGACGGCTATCTCTGGGAGCCTCCGATGAAGACCTTCGTGCGCTGCGGCCAGCTATTCACCGGAGAGGAAGACAAGGCGCTGAAGGGCGGCGTCCTCGTCTATGACGGCGAGGCCCGGATAACCTATGCGGGTCCCGACAAGGGCGCCCCCAAGCCCGGCAAGTCCGACCGGGCCATCGACCATTCCGCTCAGTTCGTCATGCCGGGGCTGATCGACGTCCACACCCACCTCGCCTATGGCAACGCCAAGACCGAGGAGGATATCGACCTCTACAGCCCGCTCGAGTTCCGCACCCTGCGCGGCATGTTCTTCGCGCAGAAATGCCTGGCGGCGGGCTACACGGCCTTGTGCTCGCCAGGCGATGCCGGGCAGATCAGCCTGTCGATCCGCAACGCGATCGAGGCCGGGCTGTTCGACGGTCCGCGCGTCATGGCCGCCGGCCCCTACATCACCTCGCATCAGGGCCTGACCGACTGGTATCCGACCTGGATCGGCGCGCCGACCACCTCGATCGGCCGCCTCGTCACCACGGTTGCCGAGGCGATCGAGGAAATCCGCGTCCAGGTCAAGAACGGGGTCGATTGCGTCAAGATCGCGATGGACGGCATCCAGCGCCGCCCCGACGGCGAGCTGATCGCCGCCTTCACCCAGGAAGAGACCGACGCGATGGTTCGCGAAATCCACCGCCAGGGGAAAAGGGCGGTGGCTCACGCGGTCGGCCGCGAGGCGACGCTTTATTCGGCGCGCGCCGGGATCGATTTGATCTTCCACGGGTTCTTCTCGGACGGCGAATGCATCGCGGCGATGAAGAAAAGCGGCAGCATGCTCTGTCCGACCCTGACCCAGCCGAAGAACGTCATCGAGTTCACCCAGCCGCACGAGCCGGCCGGGCAGAAGGGCCGTCCCGACGCGACCCGGCGCCGCTACGAGATCGGCTGCGCCAATCTGAAGAAGGCCGTCAAGGCGGGCATCCCGTTCCTGACGGGCACCGATAGCGGTTTCGCCGTCACCCCCTACGGCGAATGGCATGCCCGCGAGCTCGAGCTGTTCGTCGACGATCTCGGCTTCTCGAATGCCGGCGCGCTGCGCGCCGCGACCCAGGTCAATGCCCGCTTTATGAGCCGCGGCGACGAGATCGGCGTCCTGGCGCCGGGCCGCCTCGCCGACTTCACCGCCTGGGACGGGTCGCCGCTCGCCGATATCGGCGTCCTGCAGGATCGGCGGCGGCTGCGCGGCGTCTATCTCGCCGGCCGCGAGATGAAGATCGAGGATCGGCCGTACGACCCGCGCCAGGTCACCGATTTCTCGCTCAACAACTGGACCGATCTTTACACCCAGGCGCGCGTCGCCGAGTTGCGCGGCCCCCGCCGGCGATTGGAGGCGGCGGAGTAGGTGCCGGATTTCGTCAACCCGAGACTCAAGCGGCTTTACGACTACTGGTCGGAAAAGCGCGGCGACCGGCGCTGGCCGGCGCGGGCCGATATCGATCCGGTCGATATGGCCTTTGCCCTCGGCAACGTCATCCTGGCCGAGGTCCTGCCCGAAACGCCGCCGCGCTTTCGCATCCGCCTGCACGGCACGACGCTGGCGCAACATGTCGGCTACGACCTGACCGGCAAGATGCTGGACGACATGCCGGTGCCTGAGTTTCGGGATCTCTCGATCCGCAGCTTCAGCAAGGTGGTCCGCGACGGCGAGCCGCTGCACATACTGGCCGATCGCGCCGTCGACGGCCGGTCCCAGCGCTACGAGGCGATCCTGATGCCGCTCTCCACCGACGGGGCGCGGGTCGACATGCTGTTGGTCGGGCTCATCTACGACAGCGAGCGGCGCTGAACCGGACATGGCGATCCGCCTCGTCGTCTTCGATGTCGGCGAAACCCTGGTCGACGAAACCCGCATGTGGGGCGAATGGGCCGATTGGCTCGGCGTTGGGCGGCTCGCCTTTTTCGCCGCGCTTGGCGCCGTGATCGCCGGTCGGCGGCACCACCGCGAAGTGTATGAGCTGGTCCGTCCCGGCATAGACATCGCTGCGGAGCGCGCGGCCCGCGGCGACCGGATGACCCGCATCGAGGCGCGCGATCTCTATCCCGACGCGGTGCCGACCCTGACCCGGCTGCGCGCCGCCGGATACGGGATCGGCCTCGCCGGCAACCAGCCGGCCGACGCCGAGGTGCAAATCCGCGGTCTCGGCCTCGCCGTCGATTTCGTCGCCTCCTCGGCGCGCTGGGGCGTCGAAAAGCCGGACCCGCTGTTCTTCCAGCGCATCGTCGCCGAATCGGGCGCCGCCCCGGACGAGATCGCCTATGTCGGCGACCGCCTCGACAACGACGTGCTTCCGGCGATCACGGCCGGGATGTTCGGCGTCTTCCTGCGGCGCGGACCCTGGGGCGTCATCCATGCCGCCTGGCCCGAGGTTGCGCGCGCCCATCTGAGGCTGGAAACTCTCGCCGAGCTTCCGGAGGCGCTGGCCGCGCTATGAAGATCGTCGATGTCAGAACCTATGTGCTCGAGGCCAAGCTGGCCGAGCCCTTCGCCTATTCGCAGGCCTGGTACGAGACGCGCGGCGCGTGCCTGGTCGAGATCGTCGGCGAGGACGGCAACAGCGGCTGGGGCGAGGCGTTCGGTCCGGCGCGGCTGACGGCGCCGATCGTCGAGTTCTACAAGCCGCTGCTCGTCGGCGAGGATGCGCTCGCGACCGAGCGGCACTGGCAGGCGCTCTACAACCGGCTGCGCGACCACGGGCGGAAGGGGCTCGCGATCGAGGCATTGTCGGCGGTCGATATCGCGCTCTGGGATCTGAAGGCCCGGCATTTCGGCGTTTCGGTCGGCACGCTGCTCGGCGGCCCTCTGCGCACCAAGGTTGAAGCCTACGCCACCGGCTTCTACCGCAGGCGCCCAGACGGCGCAAAGAACACGGACCCAGTCCAATACCTCGTCGAGGAGGCCCACGAGCGGGTCGGGCAGGGGTTCACCGGCATCAAGCTGAAGCTCGGCTTCGGCATGGAGGACGACGTTCGGCTGTGCCACGCGGTCCGCCGCGCGGTCGGCAATCGGCTGGCGATCATGATCGATGCCAACCATGCCTACGACGCCACCGGCGCGATCGCGCTTGGCCGCCGCATCGAGGAGGTCGGCATCGCCTGGTTCGAGGAGCCGGTGCCGCCCGAGGACCTTGCCGGCTACCGCGAGGTCAAGGCGGCGCTGACGATGCCGATCGCCGGCGGCGAGGCCGAGTTCACGCGTTGGGGCTTCCGCGGCCTCATCGCCGAGCGCTGCGTCGATATCCTGCAGCCCGACATCGCCGCGGCGGGCGGCATCTCGGAGACGAAAAAGATCGCCGACATGGCCAATGCCTTTGGGGTGCGGGTCAATCCGCATGTCTGGGGCACGGCGGTGGCGCTCGCCGCGTCCTTGCAGCTGATCGCCGCGCTGCCGCACAACCCGCCCGGTCTCCATCCGATCGAGCCGCTCCTGGAATTCGACCAGTCCGAGCATCCGATCCGCATGGCTGTCGCGACCGCGCCGATCGTCCAGCGCGACGGCTGGGTCGCGATCCCCGACGGACCCGGGCTCGGCATCGAGATCGACCGGGCGGCGCTGACCAGGTTCCGGGCTTGAAGTCCGGTGCGCTCACCGGCGAGATCGGCAACTGGCTGATCCGCGAAGCCCGCTTCCTGCCGACCAATAAGGAAGTCATCGAGCAGTTCTGCGAGCGCGTCCGCGACGCCGGCATCCCGGTCGATCGCGTGTCGCTGCACCAGCGCGCCTTCCACCCGCAATATCGCGGCGCCGCCCGCATCTGGCGCTACGGCGAGCCGGTCGAGGAATTGTTCTTCGAGCACGGCATCGAAAAGACCAATACGTATTTGAAAAACCCGATCCGGCCCGTCATCGAGGAGGGCAGGAGCTTCGAGTGGCGCCTCGACCGCAACGAGAAGTTCACCTATCCGGTGCTGAACGAGCTGCGCGACCAGGGCTTCACCCATTACGCGGTCGCGCCGCTGTTTTATTCGGCCGGCACGACGAATGCCTTTTCCTGGTCGACGAAAAGCCCCGGCGGGTTCAGCCCTGCGGCGATGGCGTTTTTCCGCGCCATTCTGCCGTCTTATGCCGCCGTCGCCGAGCTCAAGGCGCTCAAGCGGTTCATCGGCGGGATGATGACAACCTATGTCGGCGCCGAGGCCGGCAGGCTGATCCTCGACGGCCAGGTCCAGCGCGGCGATGTGCGGGCCATCACCGCGGCGCTGATGCTCGTCGATTTGCGCGACTTCACCGAGCTCTCCGATCGGCTCAGCTCGCGCGTGGTGGTGCGCACGCTCAACCGGTATTTCGACTGCGTAATGCCGCCGGTGCGCCAGCATGGCGGTGAGGTGGTCGAGATCATGGGCGACGGTGTGCTGGCCTTCTTCCACCAGGGACCCGACCACAGCCCGGCGGATGCTTGCGAATCGGCGCTCGCGGCGGCCACCGCGGGGCTCGCCGCGCTCGAAGACTATAATGTCAAGCATCCGGACAAGCCGTTGAAGGCCGGTGTCGCCCTCCATTACGGGACCGTGTCCTACGGCAATATCGGCTCCGGCAACCGGCTCGACTTCACCTTGATCGGCCCCGACGTCAACCTGACTAGCCGCATCGAGCGGCTGTGCCGCGAGCTCGACCGCTCGTTGATCATGTCCGAGGCGTTTGCCGAGACGCTGAGGCGGCCGATGTGGGAAATCGGCCATTTCGAGCTGCGCGGCTTCGCCAAGATGCAGCGCCTGTTCGAGCTACCGCTTGTCGCGAAAGAACTCGCGCAATAGCGCGGCGGCGCGGCGCTCGCCGATTCCGCCATAGATTTCCGGCCGGTGGTGGCAGGTCGGCTGGGTGAAAATGCGCGGACCGTGCTCGACGCCGCCGCCTTTCGGGTCGAACGCGCCGAAATAGAGCCGGCGGATGCGGGCGAGCGCGATCGCCGCGGCGCACATCGGGCACGGCTCCAGCGTCACATAGAGGTCGCAGCTATCGAGCGTCTTGCTGCCGAGCCGCGCGGCGGCCTCGCGGATCACGACGATCTCGGCATGGGCGGTCGGATCGCGGTCGCGCTCGACCCGGTTGCCGGACGCCGCGACGACATTCCCGGCGGCGTCGGCCAGCACCGCGCCGACGGGCACTTCGC
>DASUIE010000259.1:0-24214 GCA_036273175.1 Allostellaceae bacterium | reverse complement strand
GCCGGCGGCGGCTGCGCCATCGCGCTCTCCTGCGACTTTCGCGTCATGCGCCATGGCGCCCGCTTCGGCATTCCGGCGGCCAAGCTCGGCACGATCTACACGATCGGCGAATGCCATCTGCTGCAATCGACGATCGGGCTCGCCAACGCCAAGCGCATTTTATTCGGCGGCGAGCTGCACGACACCGCCACGGCCCGCGAGATGGGTTTCGCCGACGCACTTGTCGACGGCGACCCGGTCGACGCCGCGCTGGACTTCGCCGCCGCGATGGCGGCCAACGCGCCGCTCGCCATCGCCGGGATGAAAACGATCCTCGACGAGCTTGCGCGCGGCGATATCGGCAAGGCCCGGCCGGGGATCGAGCAGGGCATCCGCGAGGCCCTCGACAGCGCCGATTACCGCGAGGGCGCCGCCGCCTTTATGGAGAAGCGCCCGGCGCGCTTCAGCGGACGCTGAGCCGTCGAGCTGCCGGTCAGGTGAATCTGGCGGCGAGCGGGATCGGGCCCAGAGAGGCCGGGTCGAGCTCGCGCAGCCCCGCCAGCGTATCGACCAGCGCAGCGAGGTCCTTGAGGGCCCCCTCGGAGGCGAGCTTGCCGTCCTTGAAGTCGCCGCCGGTGATGTAGACGCCGGTCGGCGCGACCAGGGCGCCGAACCAGGCCAGCACCGCGCGCAGCTGAGTGTCCACCGCAAGGTAGTGGTGCGGCGACCCGCCCATCGCGACGAGCCCGACCGGCTTGTTCTGCAGGGCCTCGACGGGCGCGATGTCGAGCAGGTTTTTCAGCACGCCGGGATAGCTCGCGCGGTAGACCGGCGCGCCGATCAGCACCGACTTCGCGGCAACGATTTTCGCTACCGCCTCGCGCGTCGCGGCGTCATAGGCGTCGACCGCGCGTCCGTCGCAAATCTCGACCCGCGTCTCGGCGAGATTGAGCATTTCGGCCCCGCCGGCCATCTCCGCCGCCGCCGCCATCGCCGCCGCGAGCCGGCCGGGTGGGGTCGCCGCCCCGACGACGATCAACAGGTCGGCCATTACGCCGCTCCCTCCTGCCGCGGCCGCAGCGGCGCCGGCACTGGCGGCAGGCCGAAATGGTCGCGCAGGGTCTTGCCCTCATACTCCCGCCGGTAAAGGCCGCGCCGTTGCAATTCCGGGACGACGAGGTCGGTGAAGTCGCTGAACCCGCCCGGGAAATAGGCCGGCAGGATGTTGAACCCATCGGCCGCGCCGGTGGTGAACCATTCTTCGAGCGTATCGGCGACCTTCGCCGGCGTGCCGCAGACCACCCAATGACCGCGCGCCGCCGCCGTCAGGTCGTAGAGGTCGCGCAGGGTCATGTTTTCGCGCCGCGCGGTCTCGAACAGCACGTTGTAGAAGCTGCGGCTGCCCTCGCCGGCGGGCGGCGGCGGCACCGGTCCGTCGAGCGGATGGCCGGACACATCGTACCCGATGCGGCTCGCGACCAGCGTCGCCGCATTGACCGGGGTCAGCCAGCTTTGCAGCTTGGCGAGCTTCTCGCGCGCCTCGGCATCGCTTGCCCCGATAATCGGCATGACGCCGGGCAGCACCGCGATCTCGTCGGGATTGCGGCCGTATTTTGCCATCCGGCCCTTGAGATCGGCATAGGCGCGCCGCCCGCCCTCGATGTCCTGGACGACAGAGAACACGACATCCGCGGTGCGCGCCGCCAGTTCCAGCCCCGACGGAGAGCCGCCGGCTTGGATGATCACCGGATGTCCCTGCGGGCTCCGCGACTGGTTGACCGGCCCGCGCACCTGAAAGAACCGCCCCTTGTGATTGAGCTGGCGGACCTTGTCGGGGTCGATGAACTCACCGGTCTTCTTGTTGGCGACGATCGCGCCGTCGTCCCAGCAATCCCACAGCCCGAGCACGACATCGACGAATTCCTGCGCCCGCTCGTAGCGCAGCTCGTGCTCGATATGCTCGTCGCGATTGAAGTTGAGCGCCGCCTTGGGGTTCGAGCTGGTGACGACGTTCCACGCCGCGCGCCCGCCGCTCAAATGGTCGATCGAGCCGAAGATGCGGGCCACGTTGAACGGCTCGGAAAAGCTCGTCGACACGGTCGCGCCGAGCCCGACATGCGTCGTCATCGTGCTCAGCACCGAAATCAGCGTCGTCGGCTCGAACCGGCACATAAAGGACGGGTGGTCCGTCGGGTCCATCACCATCGCGTCGGAGATGAACAGGAGGTCGAACTTTCCGCGCTCGGCGATGCGCGCGATCTCGGCCATGACCGGCAGCTCGATATGGCTGGTGAAGGCGCCCTCGTAGCGCCACCCCGCCGTATGGTTGCCGGTGCCGAGGACGAACACGCCCATATGCATCTGGCGCTTGGCCATGCTGGCTCCTATTCCGGAAAATTCCGCCGCCACACTTGCGCGAGCTCGGGCCGCGCCTCGGCCCTGACCGCGACAGCATGCAGGATTGAGCGATGTTCGGCGAACCACGGCCGCCGCGGCCGCCAGCGCGTCATGACCGCGATATAGATGTCGAGCGCGGAAATGCGCTCACCGAGAAACCACTCCCCGCCGACCCCGCGCTCGACGACGCCCCATAATCTTTCACGGTAGCGCTCGACATTCGCGCCGAACTCGGCGGCGGCGTCGGCGGGCGCGAAGCGGCCCGGATCGTCGGCATAGGTGAAGGTCGGGTAGATATTGGCGACCAGGAACACGAGCCAGCGCAGGAAATTCGGCCGCTCCGGCTCGCTCGCCCCGGGTACCAGCGCCGCGCTGCCGGCGAGATCGGCGAGATAGAGCGTGATCGCCGCGCTCTCGGTCATCACCGCGCCGTCGGGCAAGACCAGGGTCGGCACCTGCGCGACCGGGTTCACCGGCGTCAGGCGCTCGCGAGCCTCCGCCGATGCGAACAGGTCCTCGACATCCTCGATCTCGAACGGCAGCCCGTACCAGGCGAGCTGCGCCTCGACCAGCGTCGAACCCCAGCCGGGGCGGGCAAAGAGCTTGAACATCGCGCCCAGAATAGTGGAGGCCCCGAGAATATGCGATCCTCGCGAGGCAAGGAGAAACCGCAACAATGACGGCACCGAAGCAAATGCGGCTTGGCGCGTTCATGCGCCCGGTCGGCATCCACACCGCCTGGTGGCGCTATCCCCGCGCCTATCCCGATGCCAACTTCAACCTGCGGCACCTGGTCCGCTTCATCCAGAAGCTCGAGCACGGCAAGTTCGACGCCTGGTTCATGGCCGACCACCTCGCCGTCTTGAACATGCCGATGGCCGCCTTGAAGCGCAGCGCCACGGTCACCTCGTTCGACCCGCTGACCCTGCTGCCGGCGCTGGCGATGGTGACAAAGCATATCGGGCTGATCGCCACCGCCTCGACCACCTTCGAGCCGGCCTACATGATCGCCCGGCGCTTTGCCTCGCTGGACCACATCTCGGGCGGCCGCGCCGGCTGGAACCTCGTCACCACCTCGAACCCCGACGCCGCGCTCAATTTCGGCCTGACCGAGCATATGGAGCACGGCGAGCGCTATCGCCGCGCGCGCGAGTTTTACGATGTCGTGACGGGGCTGTGGGACAGTTTCGCCGAGGACGCCTTTGTCCGCGATGTCGAGGAAGGCATCTACTTCAACCCCGACCGGATGCACGTGCTCGACCATCAGGGCGAATTCCTGTCGGTGCGCGGCCCCCTCAACATCGGCCGGCCGATCCAGGGCTGGCCGGTGATCGTCCAGGCCGGCGCGTCGGAGGCCGGACGGCAGCTCGCCGGAGAGACCGCCGAGATGGTGTTCGCGAGCGGCGGTAATCTTGCCGACGCCAAGGCCAATTACGCCGACATCAAGGCGCGCGGCAGGGCCGTCGGGCGCGACCCCGACCACATCAAGATCCTGCCGGGCTGCCTCGTCGTTGTCGGTGACACTGCCGAGGAAGCGCGCGCCAAGCGGGCCCTGCTCGACAGCCGCGTCCATCCGGATAGCGGCATCGCCTCGCTGTCGATCGCGCTCGGCCACGACGCCTCGGTTTTCGACCTCGACAGCCCGCTCCCGGATATCCCGGAGAGCAACGCCAGCAAATCCGGCCGCCAGCGCGTCATCGACCGCGCCCGGCGCGACAATCTGACGGTCCGCCAGCTCGCCCAGATCGCCGGCAGCTATGGCGGGCTGGCGATGGTCGGCACGCCGAAGACGATCGTCGACCAGATGGAGGAATGGTTTTTCGGCGAGGCCTGCGACGGGTTCAACATCATGTTCCCATGGGTCCCCGGCGGCCTCGACGAGTTCGTCGACCGCATCGTCCCCGAGCTCCAGCGCCGCGGCCTGTTCCGCACGGAATACGAGGGCACGACGCTGCGGGAAAATCTCGGGTTGCCGCGGCCGGAGAACCGGTTCTTCCCGCAATCTACCGGATCAGCAGGGCGACCCCGCTGAGCAGCATCAAGGCCGCGACGAAGCGCGAAAACGACCGGGCGCTGAGCCGATGGACGACCCGGTTTCCCAGCCACGAGCCTACGATCACCATGGGTATCCCGGCCGCCAGCAAGGCAACGGTCGAGGATCCGTAGAAGCCGTAGCTTTCGTATCCCGCGATGCGCGCTGCTCCGCCCAGCAGGACGACGGCGCTCATGGTCGCGCGGAAAACCGCCTTCTCCAGTCGTAGGATATCGAAGTAGACGACATAAACCGGCCCGGCCCCGGCGCCAAACAGGGCGCTGAACAGGCCGCCGACGATCCCGACGCCCGCCCCGACCGCGCCATGCCATCGTTTCGGCAGAAAGTAGGTGGTGTCGGCCGCCCACACCGAGTGGACCGCGTACAAGATCAAGAAAACGCCCAAGCAGCGCCGCAATATATCTTCATCGAGAAATTTGATGAAATATAGGCCGAGGCCGATCCCGACTATCGAATAGAAAAAGACCACGAAAAACTGGCGCCAGGCGATCTGCCGCCATTCGCGGCTGACTTGTTGTATCGAGGCAAGCGTCGTGAAAACCGACGCGATCGACACGGCGGTCGATACGGGGAGAATAAAGACCAGCATCGGGATCGCGATCAGCCCGGCGCCAAATCCGGCCGCGCTGCGAACGGCGAACGCGCCCAGGAGCACGGCCGCATAGAATGCGAGACCGAGGGAGGAAAGGGCCGGCACAGCGCGGTATCGACCGCCTCACTCCGCCGCCGCGTCGTATTGGCTTCCGGGCCGGTCGAGACCGTAATGGTCGCGCAAGGTCGTGCCTTCGTACTCGGTGCGGAAATAGCCGCGGCGCTGAAGAATGGGGATCACCTCGCCGGCAAAGGCGTCGAGCATCTGCGGAAACAGCGGCGGCATCACATTGAAGCCGTCGGCGGCGCCGTCCTCGAACCAGTCCACCATCAGGTCGGCGACCTGCTCCGGCGTTCCGGCAAAGGTGAAGTGGCCGCGGGCGCCGGCGAGATACGACAAAAGCTGGCGCAGCGTGGCGTTTTCGCGGCGGACGAAATTAATGATCACCTCGGTTCGGCTGCGCGCCGCCTGAACCGAGCCTGGATCGGGAAAATCCTCGGGTCTCAGCGGCACATCGAGCGGCAGATGGGAGAAATCGTGCCCGCCGAACCGGTTCGACAGACGCTTGCGGCCGACCTCGGCGTCGGTCAAATCGTCGACCTCGCGGGCAAGCCGCTTTGCATCAACCTCGGTGCCCGCGATCATCGGACTGAGACCGGGAAGAATCAGCACGTGGTCTGAGTTACGTCCTTCTTCCTTCACTAATTTCTTAAGATCGGCGTGGAAGTCCTTGGCCGTGGCTTTTTCCATATGCGCGGTGAACACGGCCTCGGCGTGGCGCGCGGCAAACCGGCGGCCGGTATCCGAGGAGCCGGCCTGCACCAGCACCGGCCGCCCCTGCGGGCAGCGCGGCATGTTGAGCGGCCCCTCGACCTGGTAGAAATCGCCGCGGTGATCGATCGGCCGGATGCGGTCGGGCTGCGCGTATCGCCCGCTGGCGCGGTCGTCGAGCACCGCGTCGGCCGCCCAGCTGTCCCACAGCGCCTTGACCACGGTCATGAATTCTTCGCCACGGGCGTAGCGGTCGGCATGGCTGACCTGCCCGGACCCGCCAAAATTCGCCGCCGCCGTCGCCAGCCACGAGGTGACGATGTTCCAGGCCGCCCGACCGCCGCTGATATGGTCGATCGAGGCGAATTGGCGGGCGAGGTTGAAGGGCTCGGTGTAGGTCGTCGAGGCCGTCGCGATCATCCCGATCCGGCTCGTCGAGACCGCGATCGCCGCCAGCACCGTGATCGGTTCGAGCCAGGTCCGCGCCGCCTGCGCCGCGTCGCCGCCGAGCGCCAACTGGTCGGCGAGAAAGATCGAGTCGAACTTCGCCGCCTCGGCGCGCCGCGCCAGCTCCTGGTAATAGGCGATATCGGTCAGCGCCCGCGGCGACGTGCCGGGATGCCGCCACGAAGCCTCGTGGTGGCCGCGGCTGTGAAAGAACAGATTGAGGTGCATCCGCCGCTGCATCGCCCGCCCCATCTCGTCAGATGACCTTGCGCTCGCGCAGATCGGCGATCTCGGCCGCCGTATACCCGAGCCGCGCCAGCACCCAGTCGTTGTCGGCGCCGAGCTCGGGCGCGACGCCGATCCGCGCCGGCGTCTCCGAGAAATGCCATGGCGAGCCGTGCACCTTGAGCCGCTTGCCGTGCTTGGGATAGTCGATCTCGGTGACGTAGCCGTTGGCGAGAACGTCCGGGTCGTTCGAGGCTTCGAGGAGCGTGTTGATCGGCGCCGAGACGATGTCCGCCGCACGCAGCCGCGCCACCCAATCGTCGCGCGAACCGGTGGCGAACAGCGCGTCGAGCTTCGCCAGCAGCGCCGTCCGCTTGTCGTCGTTGCCGATGATGACGCCGAGATTGGCGAAGCCGGCCGCTTCGAGCTCGCCGTAAAAGCCGACCGCGTTCATCGCCGCCCGCCACGGCCGCTCGCCGTTGAGCTGGAACACCAGGGGCTTGCCGTCGCGGTCGTTGAAGCTGGCGCTGATCCCCGGCCGGTCCGGGGTGCCGGTGATCCGCGCCTGGCCGGTGACCGGGTTCTGGTTACGCCACATCGTCGTCGTCAACGTCCAGCCCATCAGCCGTATCTGCCCGCCGAGCAGCGAGCAGTCGATCTTCTGACCGATCCCTGTCGAGCGCGCATAGGTCAGCGCCGCCAGCGCACCGCCGAAGGCGAGGATCGCGCAGGTCTCGTCGGCGACCGAGACGATGCCGGTGCGCAGCTTCTCGCCGGGCGTCGAATAGGCCTCGGCGATGCCGCCGAGCGCCTGCGCCATCGAGTCGGTGCCCGGCAGGTGCGAGTTGGGCCCTTTCGGCCCGTATCCCGACACCGACATATAGACGAGCCGAGGGTTGACCTCGCGCAGCTCCTCGTACCCGAAGCCGTTTTTCTCGGCCGCGCCGGGCCGGAAGTTCTGGCCGAAAATATCGGCCTCGGCGACGAGCTTCTTCAAGATCGCCTGGCCCTCGGCCTCCTTGAGGTTGAGGGTGACGCTCTTCACACCGCGGTTGTTGGTCTCGAAATAGGTGCTGGGCATCCCCGGCAAGACGGTCGAGCCGCGCGAATTGTCGCCGACACCCGGCACCTCGATTTTGATCACCTCGGCGCCGAGATCGGCCATCAGCATGTACGGGACCGTGCCGGCCTGGGCGGTCGAGCAGGCGACGACCTTGACGCCGTGGAGCGGGCCGTGCGGCTGGGTCATCTCAGCGCTCCCCTTCCATCAGCTCGATGCTGACGCCATCCGGGGCGGCGACGTAGCAGAGGAGGCTGCCGCCGACGCCCTTTTTCAGCTCGACCGGGAATTTCACGCCCTTCTTGCGCAGCGAGTCGCACAAGGCGGTGAGATCGCCGGCGTACATGAAGCCGAAATGGTCGGTGCCCCAGGCGTTGTGGCTGGAGAAATCCGAGTAGGGCCGGATCGGCCGCGCCGGGGCCGGCTCCTCGCCCGGGCGGCGGCCGCGGATGAGGATCGTCATCCCGCCCAGCTCGACGAAAATCTGCGGCGCGCCGCGGGCGACGGTGTCGCGCTCGATCGTCGCCCCGAACATCTCGACATACCAATTGGCCGACGCTTTCGGGTCTTCGCTGATGATGTGGACGTGGTCGAATTCGAATGCCGGATTGCTCATCGCCCGCCTCTTGAAAAGCACTCCTGAAAAACACTCCCAAGACTACCCCGCCATCGTGATATTCCGATACCCATGCCCGAAAGCCCGCTCGCCGTTTTGCACCGCGTCTTCGGCTATTCGAGCTTTCGCGGCCAGCAGGAACAGATCATCGAGCACGTCGCCGGCGGCGGCGACGCGCTCGTGCTGATGCCGACCGGCGGCGGCAAGTCGCTGTGCTACCAGCTTCCGGCCCTGTTGCGGCCCGGGATCGGCATCGTCGTCTCGCCGCTGATCGCGCTGATGAAGGACCAGGTCGACGCGTTGCGCCAGGCCGGGGTGCGCGCCGCGGCGCTCAACTCCTCGCTGCCGTTCTTCGAGGTCCAGGAAATCGAGGAGGCGGCGCGCAAGGGCGAGCTCGACCTCCTCTACGTGTCGCCGGAGCGGCTCGTCATGCCGCAATGCCTCGCCCTGCTCCGGCAATGCCGGATCGCGCTTTTCGCGGTCGACGAGGCGCATTGCATCTCGCAATGGGGCCACGATTTCCGTCGCGACTACCAGGCGCTCGGCATCCTGAAGGAGCAATTCCCCGATACGCCGCTGCTGGCGCTGACCGCGACCGCCGACGACCCGACCCGCCGCGACATCGCGCTGCGCCTGCATCTCGAAAAGGCGCCGCTTTTCGCCGCCGGCTACGACCGCCCCAATATTTTCTATCGCGTTGTCGCCAAGCACACGCCTCGCGACGACCTGCTGCGCTTCCTCAATGACGAGCATCCGGGCGACGCCGGCATCGTCTATTGCCTGACCCGCCGGGCGGTCGAGGACATCGCCGCATGGCTGACCGGGCGCGGCCGCGAGGCGCTGCCCTACCACGCCGGGCTGCCGGCGGAGACCCGTCAGCACCACCAGGACCGCTTTATCCGCGAGGAGGGGCTGATCGTCGCCGCGACGGTCGCGTTCGGCATGGGCATCGACAAGCCGAACGTGCGCTTTGTCGCCCATCTCGACGCGCCGAAAAATCTCGAAGCCTATTACCAGGAGACGGGCCGAGCCGGCCGCGACGGACTGCCCGCCGATGCCTGGATGAGCTACGGCATTGCCGATGTGATGAACCTGCGCCGTCTGACCGAGGCGGCCGATATCGACGAGCGCCAGCGCCGCATCGAGCGCCAGAAATCCGAGGCGCTGATCGGGTTTTGCGAAACCGTCGACTGCCGCCGCAAAGCCCTGCTCGGCTATTTCGGCGAGCGCGACCACGGCTCCTGCGGCAATTGCGACAACTGCCGCAACCCGGTCGAAAGCTGGGACGGCACCGTGGCCGCGCAAAAAACCCTCTCCGCCGTCTACCGCACCGGCCAGCGCTTTGGCGCGCACCATTTGGTCGACGTCCTCACCGGCCATGCAACCGAGCGCGTCCGCCAGCTCGGCCACGACCGGCTGAAGACCTTCGGCGTCGGCGGCGAGCTCAACGGGGTCGGCTGGCTTTCCGTGATCCGGCAGCTCGTCGCCCAAGGCCACCTTCTGCCCGACCCCGAGGGGCATGGCGGGCTCGTGCTCGGCGACAGCGCGGCCGAGATCCTGCGCGGCAATACCGAACTGCGATTCCGCACCGAGCAGCCGCGTTCGCCTCGGCGCAAACGAGCCAATTCGGCCGTCGGCGTCTCGCTCGACGCGGAAACCGAGGCGCTGTGGCAGGCGCTGCGCGCCTGGCGCCTCGACGAGGCACGCCGGCAGGAGCTTCCGCCCTATGTGATCTTCCACGACGCCACGCTGATCGAGGTCGCCCGCCGCCGCCCGGCATCGCTCGACGACCTCGCCGACATCCCCGGCATCGGCCGCAGCAAACTCGACCGCTATGGTCCAGCCGTGCTCGCGGTCACGGCCGCTCGATGACGCGTTCGAGCTCGCCGATCAGGGTCTCCACCTGACGGTCGGGGTCGAGTTCGCGCCGCTCGGAATGGCACAGCGCCGCGCGCGACAATTCCCGATAGCGAGCATCGTCGGACCATATCTCGCGGATCGCACCCGCCCAGACAGAGGCCGGCGCCTCTCGGTCGAGGACGATCCCCCCGCCGCCGACGGCTTCGGGCAACCCGCCTCTGCCGCTGGCGATGACCGGTATGCCGCTGACCTGCGCCTCGGAGACCACCCTTCCCCAGGTCTCGTCCAACTGGCTCGGCACGATCAGAATGCGCGTGTCTCGGTAGACCGGCCGCATGTCGGCGTGCGACGGACGCAGCGCGACATTGGGCAGCCCGCTCAGGCGCCGCCTCAGCGCCGCCTCGCCGCGCCAGCCGAGCGGCCAACCGCGAACGAAGCAGAACGGGATGTCGGGACAGAGAGAGGCCACCTCCAGGGCCAGATCGACGCCCTTGACCGGGATCGGGTTGATCAGCGTCACCATCGTCCCGGTGACCGGGGTCAGATAGTCGTCGCGCGCGATCAGCGGCGGCACGACGGCCGCGTCGACGGCGAATAGCCGCCGAAAGCGCTCGGCGGTGAACCGGGAATTGGCGATATAGCCGCGAAACGGCAGCGAGTCCGCCGGCCAATCCTCGAAGCTGAGGCCGTGCAGATAGGCGACGGTCGGTACGCCGAGCCGAGCGAAATCCAAGGCGAATTCGAGCATCGGCCCGTTCTGAACGACCGCCACATCGGGCCGCGGCATCTCGGCGGCGTGCGCCCAGGGCCGCCGCGACCGGAATACCGGATAGCCGAGCCCGCGATCCTCGGATACCGCCCTTGCCGCCCGCCGGAGACCGAACGCGTTGCGGAGCGACAGCTTCGCGAGAACGGAGACCTTGTTCCCCCGGCGTATCAGCTCGCCGGCCAGCACATGGGTGTTGACCTCGACGCCGCCGTTGAGCTGCGGCAGATGCGGATTGCCCGAGGCGAAGGCGATGTTCATCTGTCCGTGGCCCGCAAAAACAGCCAGCGCTGCTGCCCGGCGCGGCGCTCGCTCATGAGATCGACGGCAAGCCTGGGCAATCGGCGTTTGATGACCGACAGAAAGCCGTCCGGAAAATCGCCGATCGCGCGCGGTTGTGCGGCATGGCACTCGACAGCATGGGTTTCCACGAAACGCTCGATCAGGAGATCGGTGACCCCTGGAACAAAGGCATCGTGCGTCTCGACCAGGATGTCCGCCTGGCGCAGCTCGGGCACGAGCCTCGGGTCGAGCAATTTCGCCTCCCCGCCTTCGATGTCCATCACCACCAGCGTCTTTGGCCCCGCGGCGGCCACGGCGCGCCGCAAATCCGCGGTCCCGCAAGCGCCGAAAATGGCGACGCGATCGCCGACGCGGTTCAATGCGGCGACGCGAGCGATGACCGGGTGCATTTCCGCAAGCGCCTCAAACGCAATGACCCGCGTGCCCGGCGACCGCAGCGCCAGGCCGACGGCGTAATATCCGTCGGCGGCGCCAACGTTGACCACAGTGCCATAGCCGGTCGCGACGATCCGCTCGATCGCCTCGTGCAGCTCGCGCTCCTGCGAGCCGAGGAGGTAGCCTAGATGGTGCCGTCGCGAGACCGGGGACAGCAGCAGCTTCATTCCCCGAAACGGCCCGGCAAAAACTCGGCCTCGCGAACGGGCACGGATCAGCCAGGCAGCGAGGTGCCAGCGCGGCATCGCCAGCGCCCGCATCGGGGCGCGCAAACCGCCGGGCAGGATGCGATATCGACGATAGAGCCCGTACCAGAACGACGACGCTTCTATCCTCAGCCAAGTTGCGTGGCGCATTCGTTCTCGTTTGCCTCAGGTTGGAAGCAAAGGCCCGGACGGCGCGCGTCACGCCGCCGCCGGGCTAAGTGGTCGCTGCCGCGGAGCGGAGCGCGCAACCGGCAGCGGCATTGGCCGAGCGCAGGCCAGGCCGGCGAAAATGAAGAACGGCAGCCCGAGATCGATAAAGCTGCCGGCGACCGAAGCCCCCGCAAGCTGCGCAAAGCAGGCCCAGCGCGCGGCGCTCTGGCAGGCCGCCGGGAACGGCGCCGCCCAGCGGTCGCCGCGCACGAGAAAAAGCCGCAACAGAAACAGACCATAGGTCAAGGCGCCGATGACGCCGACATTGCCCAGCACGGCAACCGGGAAGCTGGATGCGCGCACGCTGCCGACCCCGCCGCCAAGCGCATGCGTATCGACGAAATTGGTCAGCGCCTGCGTATTCCACAGCGAGCGTTCGACGCCCGAGCTGGAGGCGAGTTTATCGAACACGGTCTGGTTGACCATCTCGACAAGGACGTTCCAGGCCGGCGGGTAAAGCCGCAGACCGAGCAGTCCGACCGCCAGGATCGCCGGCACCAGGCCGACAAAACCCAGCATCGTGCGCGTCACCGGCCGCGTTAGCATTTGCGCGAACCCGACCAGGAACAGGGCGCCGAGAAAGGCGGTGGTTCCCGCATAGCCGGTGCTCGATGTCGAAAACACCAGAGCGACGAACGACAGCAGCGTCAGCGGCACCGTCGCGCGCAGATACACGCCGGCCAGCCACAGCCGGGTGGAGAAGGCGAAAAAGCCGATCGTGTAATAGGCAAAGGTCGACGCCTCGGGAAACGAACCGACGATGCGCTTGAACCCGCCGACCGTCGCCTCGTTCAGCATGCGGTAGTCGCCGTTGCGGATCACCGCCAGCAGGTCGCCAAGTCCGCCGAGATAGCTGGCGACGTCGATCGCGGCGAAGACGAGGTTGACCGTCGCGCACAGCAACGCCGCCTTGGTTACCGTCGCCAATCCGACCGGCTTGCACGCCTCGGCGTAGAACAGGCAAAAGCACACCACATCGCCCGCGAAATAGATCGGCTGGGTGACGTTGCCGGTCGTCGGATGCAGCGGGACCGCCATGACGCCGGTCCCGAGCTGGGTGCGCGCGATCGCGAACACATCGGTCGTCCCCGCGAATATCCGCGGCAGGAATGCAGCCGATAGCACCGCGTAGATCGCCGTCAGCGCGAGCCAAAACCCCTCGCGCGGATAGGCGAGCGTGCGGCCGGCCATACGCAGCGGCTCGCGCCGCGCGACCGCCCCGACCGCTAGGAACCCGAGCAACAAATGGGCCGGCTGGACATTCGCCTGGCCGAGGCTCGTCAGGAGGATTGCCGCGGCGGAGCTGAACAGGGTCGAGACAAAGAAGGCGCGGGTCGAGAACGCCGGCCCTGCCATCCAGCCGACGAGCCCGATCAGGATCGCGACGATGCCGATCGCCTCAATCCGCATCGCACCCGCTCCGTACCGCCATCGCCGGCGCCAGTAATGCGAGACTGCGCTCGGCAACTATGCGCAGGCCGGCCGGGAAGCCGCGGCACAGCGTGCCAAGGCGGGCGACATCGGCCGGGTCCAATGCGCGCAGCACGCGCACGGCGACGCCGTACCCGACGATCCCCGCGGCGATGCCTATCACCAGCCCGCCCGCGCCGCTGGCCAATTCGAGCCCCGCCCACGCCGACAGGCCGCACACCGCCGCCGCAGCAATCAGCCTCGCCAGCGCGGCGGCGGGCAGGCGAAACCCCAGGCGCGCGCAGACGAACCAGCTGCCGAACGCGGCGGCGCAAATCTGGATCGCCGCGCGGGCCCATGCCGCGCCCATCACCCCATAAGCGGGGATCACGGTCAGCCCGGCCGCCACCGCCAACATCGCCGCGCCGATGCCGGTGACGAAGATGAAATCGCTGCGGTCCGTCGCCATCAGTATGCTGTTGCTGGCCGAGGCGATCGCCGGGACCCCCGCGGCCAACACCATCACGGCCGCCGCCGGCACGGCGGGCGCGAAGTCGGACCCGTAAATCAGCGGCAGCGCCACCGGAAGCAGCGCCGCGATACCGAAGCAAACGGGGAGCACCAGGAACGCCAGCATCCGGGTCGCCGCCGCATAGGCGGCCTGCATCTCCGGCAACGCCCGCTTGCCCATGTTCTCGGCGAAATAGGGGAGCAGCCCCGAGGTCAGCAGCAAGGACCCTTGCGCCGCGATATTGGCGAAGGTGATGCCGACCGTGAAATATCCAACCGCCGCGTTGCCGGTCCAATGCTGCAAGAAGAGAAGCTCGGCGCGCGACCACACAAAGGCCGAGGTAAGCGCCGCCGCCCAGTAGTAGAGCGCGTAGCGCCGCACCTTGGCCCGTAGCCCGGCATCGTCGCACCCGCCCGGCACCGCATAGCGGAAAGCCAGCGCCGCGGGCACCAAACTCCCGGCGCAATATCCCGCAAGCGCGCCGTCGGTACCGAAGCCGACGGCGCCGACCGCCACGCCGGCGAGCTGACATACGACCGAGATTGCCGTCAGCAGCGCGACGGCGTCGAAGCGCTGCATGCCGCGAAGGAGGCCATAGGTGAACCCGGCGAGGGTCTGCGTCACGCAGGTCAGCCCGACCAGCAGCCATAGCAGCGAACCGTCGTCCCACCACGCGAAGGCCGAAAACAGCACCATGGCTGCCAGTCCCGAGACCAGCAGCCAGCGCAGCAGCAGTCCGGCCAGCATCTCCGCATCGTCGGCGCGCCCGCCCGCGGTCAGCTCCGGCAAGTATCGGGCGAGGCTCGCCTGGACCCCGAAATCGGCGACCGCGGCGGCGACCGTCGCCACCCAGAGCGCGAAGCCGACGACCCCGGTCCGCTCGACCCCGAGCGCGTGGGCCACGATCACATTGGCCGCGACGCTTCCGAACGCGCCGCCGAGCCCCGCCACCGTGCCGAAAGCGGAGTTTCGCGTAAATCGGCTGCCCTCACGCGACGGCATGGGAACGTCCGGTTGACCGCGGGGTTTTCACGCGCGAGGGGGCTCGCGGATGAAAGTGGCGATCGTCCATTACTGGCTCGTCGGCATGCGAGGCGGCGAGAAAGTCGTCGAGGCGCTGTGCCAGATGTTCCCCGAGGCGGACATTTTCACGCATGTCTACGACCCGGCCGCGGTGTCGGAGACGATCCGCCGTCACCGCGTCACCACCAGCTTTATCGGTTCGCTGCCGCGGGCGAAGCACTGGTACAAGCGATATCTGCCGCTGATGCCGATGGCGCTCGAACATCTCGATCTGCGCGGGTACGACCTGGTGATCAGCAGCGAGTCGGGGCCGGCGAAGGGCGTCATCCCTCCGCCCGGCGCGCGGCACCTGTGCTATTGCCACTCGCCGATGCGATATCTGTGGAACATGTTCCACGACTACCGCGACCAGTCGGGTCTCCTGACCCGCTGGGCGATGCCGCCGCTGTCGCATTACCTGCGCCTGTGGGACACCGTGTCGGCCAATCGAGTCGACCGCTTCGTCGCCAATTCCGCCGTCGTGGCGGCGCGGATCCGCCGCTATTACGGGCGAGAGGCCGAAGTGGTGTGGCCGCCGGTCGAGGTCGATGCGTTTGCCGCCGTGCCGGCCGACGAGCGGGGCGACTATATGCTGATGGTCGGCGAGCTGGTTGCCTATAAGCGCCCCGACCTTGCCGTCGAGGCCTTCAACCGAATGCGGCGAAAGCTCGTGGTGATCGGCGGCGGCGAGATGCTCGGCCGGCTGCGGCGCCTCGCCGGGCCGACGGTGACGATACTGGGGCCGCAGCCCTTCGACGTGTTGTGCCACCACTACGCCCGGTGCGAGGCCTTGATCTTTCCTGGCGAGGAGGATTTCGGCATCGTCCCCGTCGAGGCGATGGCGAGCGGCCGGCCGGTCATCGCCTACGGTCGCGGCGGCGCGACGGAGACGGTGGTATCCGGCCTCTCGGGCACCCTGTTCGACGAGCAGAGCGTCGAGGCGCTGACCGCGGCCGTCGAGGATTTCCGTGTCGAGGATTTCGACCCGGCGGCCATCGCCGCCCACGCCCGGCAATTCTCGCGGGAGCGTTTCATCGCCGGAATGCGGCGCCAGGTCGATCTGACCTTGGCTCATAGCGCGACCGCGTGAGAGCGGCGGCGCCGGAACAACGGCGGGACGCCGTGCGCCTCGAGATTGACGACCGCTCCGAGCAGCGCGACATGGTCGGCGCGCAGGATGTCGAGCGCCTCGCCGAGCGGACGGAGCGGCGTCTGGCCGTAGGCGACCACCACGATGCAGGCATCGAGGAACGGGGCGATCGCCCGGGCGTCGACTGTTTGCGACAAGGGCGGCAGATCGACGAGGATCGTCGGAAATAACCCCTTCAACTCGGGCAGCAGGCGCTGCATCGCCGGGGAGCCGAGCAGATCCTCGGATTGGCGCCCTGCGACCCGGCCCGCGAAGGGCAGCAGGTAGGCCGTGGTCTTCGCGTCGAACACGATCGGGTCGAGATGCCCCTCGTCCAGCGCCTCGACAAGCCCGGTCTTGGCCGCCGGGGCCATCTGCCGCGACAGCGAGCGGTCGCGGTAGTCGGCGTCGATCAGCAGCGTTTTCGATCCGGAGACCGCGAAGGCCGCCGCCAGGTTCAGCGCGACGGTGCTGGCGCCTTCTCCCGGCGACAGCGACAGAATGCCGAGGCACCGCGTCGGCCGGTCGCGGCAGAGGCTTTGCACCGACATCTTGATGCCGCGCATCGCATGGCTGGTGGCCGAGGACGGCGCGTCGATCACCTCGACGTGGCGGGCAGAGGAACGCGGCCGGTGACGCGGCAGCGAGCCGAGATAATCGAGGCCGAGCACCTGCCGGACCTGCGCCGCGGTGCGCACGGTGCCATCGAGCATCGACCGCGCCGCCGCGGCGATGACACCGACGACGAACCCCCCGAAGACGGCGAGGAGCAGCACCAGCTTTGTTTTCGGGAAGCTCTTGGCGAGCGGGCGCGACGCCGCGGTGATTACCCGCGCATTCGAAACCGGATAGGAGGCCTGCTGCTGGCTTTCGGTCAGCCTTTCGAGAAACCCCTCGAAGAGCTTGCGATAGGCTTCCGCCCTGGCTTCGAGCTCGGTCAGCTTGTCCATCAGGCGGTCGCCGGCCCTGCCGTTGCTGTCGGTGATCCCGTGCGAGACCCGGAATGCCTGAGCCGCCGCCGCCGCCGCGTTGAGCTGGATGCCGAGCTGGGTGATGCGGCCTTCCATCCACTCGCTCGCCTGCTCGGCGATATCGGCGCGCGCCTTTTGCTGATCGGACAGATACGCTTCGGTGATCCCGTTCGCGATCCGCGCCGCCTTGTCGGGATCGTCGGAGCTGAAGGCGATCTCGATAACATAGGATTGGCCGACCCGGCGGACGGTGAGCGCGCTGTCGAACCGCGACAGGGCAATGCGCTCGCGCTCGTAGTCCGAGGTCGGGTCGTCGCTGCGGAAATCGGGATCGTCCAGCAGCCCGAGTCTATTGATCACCTCCTTGGCGATGCGCTCCGAGCGGATGACCTCGACCTGGCTCTCGACCTGGGCGTTGTCGATAGTCAGCTCGACCGGCGTCGCGGCCTGCAGCAGGAGCTGCTGCTTATCCGGCTCGATCAATAGCTGTGTGCTCGCCGTAAAGAGCGGGGTGCTGGTGAGCACGAAGACGACCGCGGCGGCGGTCGCCACCACCATGCAGCCGAGGATCAGCCACAGCCCCTGCTTGAGAAACCCGATCGCGTCGCCGAGCGTCACCGACTGCGCCGGATCGCCGGCCGGGCCGCCCCACCCGCCATCGCCCTGCGCGACATAAGGCAGGCGGTTCAGCATGGCGGGGCCTCGCCGATCCGGCTCGCGTAAAGACCGAGAAGATCGCGGCACCATTGCTCTGGGTTCGGCGCCAGCGTCGCGGCCTCGGAAAAGGCGCGGCAGCTCGCCATCTCGACGCGCCGGTCGTCGTAGCAGAGCGCGGCGATGGCGTCGGCCAGGGCCGCCTCGTCATAAGGGTCGCAGACGAGGCCGAAACCTCGGGCGGCGATCTCGTCGGCCAAGGCGAAAAACCGCGACACGATGACTGGGATGCCGCTCGTCAGCGCCTCCAGCGCGACAACGCCGGAGATTTCGCGCCGCCGCGTGGGCGAGACGACCATTCGTGCAGTGCCGATCAACACGGCGATCTCGGCCCGGCTCCGCCGCCCAAGCAGCTCCGCCTCCGGATGGTCGCGGGCGATCGACGCCGCTGCCGGACCGTCGCCGATGATGCGCAGCCGCGCGCCGGCGCGGCGAGCCGCCCGCGCCAGGAGAGCCGGCCCCTCCTCGTCGTCGAGCCGGCCGACAAAGAACACGTCGCGGTTCCGTTCCGCGGGCACCCGTGTCGCGCGCCACGGCACGACCGGGTTCCGCATGACGCGGATGTGGTCGGCGGCAATCGCGCCCCGCGCCAGAAGCGGCACCATCGCCTCGTGCACGGCAACGACGAGGGCCGGCGACTCCGCTAGGTCGATCAGCCTCTCGCGCAGCCGATGCCGTGCCACCCGCCATAGTTTGTGGCTGTAAGGGCGCCGGTCGCACGCCGTCGCCAGGCAGCGGACGCCGTTGGGCACCAGGTCGCATTCCCGGTGCCGGGGATAGTCGAAGTAGCCGCCATTGGGGCAGGCGAGGAAAAAATCCTGCGCCGAGATCACCAGGCGCGAGGCCACCGGCCGTAAGGCGAGAAAGACCGAGGGCGAGAGCACCGCGTGCCAGTTGTGCAGGTGGTAGACCGTGCCGGGCGTGTCGTTGGCCGCGATCCAGCGCGACAACGCGGCGCGGCTCGCCGGGTCGAACAACCCCCGCACCGCCGCGACGCCGCGGCTCCGGCCCAGCAGATGCCGCCGGCCGAGGATCGTCACCGCGACGCCCTCGCGCTCCAGCTCCGGGGCGACATCGCCGCTGCCCGACAGGAAATCGACCGCGACCCCCTGCTCGCGCAGCAGCCGGGCCGAGGCCAGCGCGATCGCGCCGGAACGGCCGCGGGCCGCCCCGTCGTCATTGATCACAACGACCCGATCGGGTGCGCCCGACGCCATCGCCCGCTAATAGCAGCCGCGGGCAGTGACCACGACACGCACCGTGCGGGTGATGATCACCAGGTCGCGCCAAAAGCTCCATCGCTCGACATAGTTCCGGTCGAGCGCCACGCGGCGGGGATAGTCGGTCTCGTTGCGGCCGCTGACCTGCCAGGGTCCGGTCAAGCCCGGCCGTGCGCGCATGTAATGCCGCAGGCATTCGCCATAGCGGGGCATCTCGGAGATCACGATCGGGCGCGGCCCGACAAAGCTCATCTCTCCGCGCAAGATGTTGATCAGCTGCGGCAGCTCGTCGAGGCTGGTTTTGCGGATACCCCAACCGAGCGGAGTGACCCGCGGATCGTTCCTGAGCTTTTGCCGCTCGCCCCATTCCGCGGCGGCCTCGCGGTTTATCGCCAGATGGCGCTCAAGAACGCGCTCGGCATCGACCACCATCGTGCGGAACTTGAGGCAGTCGAACGACGAGCCATTCAGCCCGACCCGGCGATGCCGGTAGAAGACGGGGCCGCGGTCGAGCAGCTTGATCGCCAGCGCGATCACGGCAAAGAGCGGCGCCAGAAGGATAAGAGCGGACATCGCCGCGACGATGTCGAACCAACGTTTTGGGAGTCCGCCGAGCGCTAGCCGCGGGCTGGTGACGCGGACCAGCTGCGTGCCGGTGCGGCGGGTGGAGACCGGCTGCGGCGCGCCCGTCAGATCGATGACGGCGCGATGATGAACCTGCCGGTTTGGTTCCGGCTCCGTCGGGAGCGATGAAAGCGCCGCGCACATGCCAAATCCTCTTGGCTGCTTTTCCTGGCCCGCCTTGGGCTCCTTTCGCATGCGGCCGAGATGAAAGCTCGACCGGTCGCTCCTGGCGCCCAATGCGGCGTAGTCTCGTCCCGTGATGGTTATTGAAGGTTCCGAATGGCCTGGCCGGCTCCGCGCTGATGCGAGTGTGCCGTTTAGGGGGGAAGCGGCGGTGTGACCGCCGGCGTGGTTCCAGTTCCGGATAGCGAAAGTGCTGACAGCCGAAGGTACGCGCGGGCTGCACCCAGCCCGGAGTAATTCTTTTCGACGCAATGCTTTGCCGTCACCGCGGCGCGGCATGAGCGGGCAGATGATTCCCAGCTAGCCGAGCATCGTCAAGTGTTATTTCGGATTATTCAGGTCCTTGTAACGGCTTTGTTACAAGGAAGGCAAAATAAAGGCATCTATGGCTAAATGATTTTTAAAACTTATTGTCCAACCTCACTACTTCGATGGACGGCACTAAGGTTTGCCATGGATCGTCCCGGTCTAGCGATTATGGGCCCGGGTCAGGGTGCCCTATATCGCGGGAGCCCAAGCGGCCGTATAGTTGTTTCAAGCCATTAGTGTCGGCAGCTCACGAAAGGGTGGGAAACCGGTGGCTGCGTTTGTAGCCGGATTGTTTGCGCTGGGCGTTATTAGCGGAACCGTCGTCCGGCTGTTGATTTTCGTCGTGGTCCTGATTGTGGCGGGCCTCATCGTCGCGTGGGGAAGCGCGGCGCAGGGTGTTGGGATCGCTGCCCTAAACACCGCGATGGCCCTTGTGACCCTGCAAATAGGGTATGGGCTGGGCGTAGGCTTGCGGTGCTGGTGGCGAGCGCGCGGCACCCACGTTGAATCGCGACTTGGGATCGGCGCCATCGCGCCAAATCCCGAATCCGCCGGAGATCGGGCCCGCCCGCCAGCGAATCGAGGATCGCCTTGAGGTCGCCGGCCACGCCGCCTACGTCGTAGCGCTTGCAACAGAGCCAGCTTTTCGGTACACGTGCGACAATACGACGCATATCTGCGACACTCGGCTCCCCAGCCGCGTTTACCCCGACCGATGGCAAGATTTTTGACCGGACTGGTCATCGCCGTGGTCCTGCTCGCCGGGCCGGCAATCGCCGACCAGCCGGCCACCGATGCGAGTTACCGCCTTGATGTCGGCGACGAAATTCACATCCGGGTGCTGGAATGGCGCCGCGAGGTCGGCGAAGTGCATGAATGGTCGGCGTTCAACACCAAGGTAAAGGTCGGGCCGAGCGGAAATGTCTCGCTGCCGCTGCTTGGGGCGGTAAAAGCCTCGGGCAAAACGACCGAGGAACTGGCGGCGACGATCTCCGGCGATTTGCAGAGCAGCCTTTCCTTGGCGATCCGCCCAGCCGCCTCGGTCGAAATCGATAAATTTCGCCCATTTTACATCCTCGGCTTTGTCAATCAGCCGGGGGAATACCCGTTTCGCCCCGGGATGACGGTGCTCGAAGCGATCAGCATCGGCGGCGGGCTTTTCCGCTCGAAGGACCGCGACGCCTACCTGACGACGACTGGCAATTTGCAGGTGCTGCGGCTCCAGCGCGATGGCCTTTTGGCGCGTGAGGCGCGCTTGCAGGCCGAGCTGACCGGGGCCGCGGCGATCGTGATCCCGCCCGAACTTCAGCGCCGCCAGCACGACCCCGCGGTCGCCCAGGCGCTTCAGCGCGAGCAGGCGCTGTTCGTCGCCCGCCGAAACGCCGAGCGGGCGCAGCTCGAGGCGCTCAACAGTCTCAAAACGCTACTCCTCAGCGAGGTGACGTCGCTGCAATCCAAAATCAAGAACGCCGACCAGGAAGTCACGATGATGAAAAAGGAACTGTCGAGCACGACCTCGCTCGTCCAGCAGGGGCTGGCGGTCGCCCCGCGCGAGTTCTCGCTGAAACAGACCATGCTGGCGAGCGAGCGCAACCGCCTCGATCTCGACACCGCCGTGCTGCGCGCCCGCGAGGATATCGGCAAGGCCGATCAGTCGATCGCCGAGCTGCGCAACAAGGCGATCACCGACGTTCAGACCGAATTCGCCGATATCGAACAGCGCCTGGCGGAAACCACCGCGCGGATGAAGACGGCCGAGCTGCTGACCGGACGCGAGCCGCAGCAAGCGGAAGGCAAGGGCCAAGCGTCGGAATACATCATCGTGCGCCGCCACGACGGCAAGGAGACGCAGATCGCCGCGGCAGAGGCCACCCGGGTCGAGCCCGGGGATACGATCAAGATTATCGGCCCTAACGAGGACTGACCGCCTTCCCCTCGTCCGAGGATTGCTGGATCGCATCGACCAGCCGGTGCAGCTCCACCGCAACATCGAAGCCAGGCTGGCCGCTCTCGCGACCCGCTATCGCCCGCGCGAACAGCGTGTACATCTGCCCGACATTGACCGCCTCGCCGGCCGGCGTGCCCGGCGCGATCACGGTCAGGTTTTCGGGGATCGCGATCGGCGCGAGCTCGTTGCTGCCGCCCTTCGCGCCGCGCAGCGTCATCTCGCTGAGCTGCGGCGAATCCACGCCCGACAGCACCAGCGTGCCGTCGAGGCCGTAGATTTCCATCCGGTAACCGCTGCCGGCATAGGGGATCGCGGCGATATGCGCGGAAGCGACGGCGCCGTTCCTGAGCCGCCCGCTGGTGAGGATGTTGTCCGGCGAGGTCACGTCGAGCCAGGTATTCGTGCCGGTGTCGAGCCATTGCTTGGCCTGGGTCGAGACCACGGAAGAGAGGCTGGCGAAGTCGCCGGTGACGAAGCGCATCGCGTCGATCGTGTGGCCGTTGGCGATGGTCAGCGTGTTGGCGCCGAGCGAGGCGTCGCGCTGCCAGGTGCGGTGCGACGGCCGGGTCAGCACCCCCTCGCGCATCAGCGTCACCTGCACCGCCAGCATATCGCCGACATAGCCGGCGGCGACAAGGTTGCGCATGTGCATGACGGTGGGGTTGACCCGCGCCTGCAGCCCGATCGCGGTGACGAGGCCACGGTTCTTCGCGAGCGCCGCCAGCTCTACCGCCTCCGCCGTCGTGCGGCCGAGCGGCCATTCGCAATAGACATGCTTGCCGGCCTCGAGCGCCGCCTTGGTCGGCTCGTAATGAGACGGCACGCGCACGACGATCGCGACCGCGTCGATCTCCGGCGAGGCGACCATCTTGCGGTAGTCGTCGAAGGCAAGCCGGGCGCCATAGGCCTGCCGCGCCGCCTCGGCGCTGTCGGCCCTGGTCGTGCATACGGCGACCAGATCGACATCGCCGCTCGCCTGAACCGCCGGCAGATGCGAGCGCGACGACCAGGTTCCCCTGACGCTCGCGCCAACGAGACCCAGCCTAATCTTTTCGGTCATGTGAATCCCTCCGCAGCGGGACCGCGCCCGCCTGTTCCGCCTATTTTATCACCATGGGATCAGGTGACACCCGGCACCATCGCACTCTCATGGCCGACCCTAAGCCAGCCACCGCGCCGCCTCCGCGTAGCCGGCGCGGTCGTGCGGCGGGACGGTGCGAGTCGCGTTCTCGTGTGCGATCAGCTCGGCGACGATGTCGCGGCGGCCCGCTTGCATCGCCGCATCGATCAGGACCTGGTTGAAGAGATCGCGCTGGGCGTTGCTGCCGCCGAGGAGCCGGATCTGCTCGCGCCGGGGCATCAGCAAGTCGACGACCCGCGGGAATTCGCCCTGGCGATGCGCGAGCACCGCCTCGCAGGCCGGGATGATCGCCTCGTCGTAGGTCGGCTTAACCCAGGGCGCGGCGTCCGCGGCAAGGTCCCGCAGCGCGGCGAGGAAACGCGCCGCCGCGTCGAGCTTGCCGGTCGCCGCCAGCGCCATCATCAGATGCGGCACAAGCAGCGGATGCCCGGCCTCGCCGATCCGCGCCTCGGCCTTTTCGGCGAGCTCGCGCCAGCGGTGGCCGACCCCGACCCCCATCCGCTCCAGCCGCCACAACAGCGCCGGCGCGTTCTGCAGGTCGATGAAATGGTCCGGCGTCGCCTTGGTCATCGGCGAATTGAGGTTGCGGATGTTTTCGTCGTAGCTGGCGAGCACCGCATCGAGCTCGCCGAGCTCCAGCTCCATCAGCGCGCGATGCCACCATAGGTGATGGACGAGCTGGTTGCCGCGCGACCAGGTCGCGGCCTGCGCGTCGAGCCAGTCGCGCCCCTCGCGCGGGCGGCATTCCATCTCCAGCACATGCGCCTTGACGTGATGGGCGAAGTAGTTGAGCGGGTCCTTGGCGATCGCGGCATCGATCGCGCGCTCGGCCCCGGCGGTGTCGCCGGCCTCCTCGTGGGCGAAGGCCCAGATCGTCTGAAACAGATGGTAGCCGGGGATGTCTTGTGACCACCCCTTGGCGACACGGTCGGCCTGTTCGAGGATTTTCGCGGTCTGGCCGTAGCGGAACCAGCTCGTGTCGCGGATGCGCAGCGCCATCAAGTCGGTCGGGTGCGCGTCGAGGATCTCGCCCCAGATCGCGAAGGCGCGGTCGAGCCCGCCGCCGGCCCAG
>DASUIE010000258.1:0-31050 GCA_036273175.1 Allostellaceae bacterium | reverse complement strand
GGTGTCGGCGCGCATCGGGATCGCCTTCAGCCCCATGCGCGCGAAGGTGCGCAGATAAGCGACGAACATCTTGTTGTAGGAGTGCTTGGCGCCGACCGAGTCGAGATCGAAGCTGTAATTGTCCTTCATCAGGAATTCGCGGCCGCGCATGACGCCGAAGCGCGGCCGCACTTCGTCGCGGAATTTCCACTGGATGTGATAGAGGTTTTTCGGCAGGTCGCGATAGCTCTTGATCGCGTCGCGGACGATGGTGGTGACCTGCTCCTCATTGGTCGGGCCGTACAGCATCTCTCGCTCGTGCCGGTCGCGGAGGCGCAGCATCTCCTTGCCGTAATCGTCGTAGCGGCCGCTTTCGCGCCACAATTCGGCGGGCTGGATCGTCGGCATCAGGATTTCCTGCGCGCCGGAGCGGTCCTGCTCCTCGCGCACGATCTGCTCGACTTTTTTGAGGACGCGCAGGCCGAGCGGCAGCCAGGAATAGATCCCGGCCGAAGACTGGCGGATCATGCCGGCGCGCAGCATCAGCCGGTGCGAGACGATCTGCGCCTCGCTCGGGTTTTCGCGAAGCAGCGGCAGAAAATATTGCGAGAGGCGCATCGATGCTTTTTCCGGTCACGGGCGGCGCACTCTAATGCAAAAGCGGCGGCCCGGCGAAAATTCCGCCACCCCGCGACGGCACGCCGCTCGGCTCAGCCGGAACGCGCCCGCGGCCGGTTGACGAGGCCGTAGAGGCTGATCGCGATCCAAAACAGCTCGATCACCACCGAGGGCGTGTTCCACTGGTCCAACAGCGACAGCAGGATCAGCACCGACCCGACGAGGTTCGCGGCCGGATAGCGCCAGTCCTCGGAGCGCAGCCAGCGCTGCTGGTTGGCGAAATAAACCAGGACGATCATCGCCGTGCCGGCGAGCCCAGCCAGGGTGTATCCATAAGCCGCCATGCTCGAACGCCTCTTCCGCCTCGCCGAGAACCGCACCACCGCCGGCACCGAGATCGTCGCCGGGGCGACGACGTTCCTGACGATGTCGTACATCGTGCTGGTGAACCCGCAAATCCTCGCCAATGCCGGGATGGACAAGGGCGCGGTGTTTGTCGCGACCTGCCTCGCCTCGGCGCTGGCGACGCTGATCATGGCGCTTTACGCCAATTATCCGCTCGCGCTCGCGCCGGGGATGGGGCTCAACGCCTATTTCGCCTTCTCCGTCGTCAAGGGACTGCACTACCCGTGGGAAGTCGCGCTCGGCGCGGTGTTTCTGTCGGGCTGCCTGTTCCTCATCCTCAGCGTCACGCCGGTGCGGGCGTGGCTGATCGGCGCGATCCCGATGTCGCAAAAGATCGCGATCTCGGCCGGGATCGGGCTATTTCTCGGGGTCATCGCGCTGGAGGATGCCGGGGTCGTCGTTGCCGATCCGGCGACGCTGGTCGCCCTCGGCAACGTCAAGGCGCCGGCGGCGCTGCTCGCCGCGGCCGGGTTCGTCGCGATGGTCGCGCTCGACAAGCGGCGTGTGCCCGGAGCCATCTTGATCGCGGTGCTGGCGACGGCCGCCGCCGGCATCCTCCTCGGCGTCTCGCCGTTTGCCGGGATTGCCGGTTCGCCGCCGAGCCTAGCCCCGACGTTCCTCAAGCTCGATTTGCACGGCGCCTTCGACCTCGGCGTCGCGACGATCGTCTTCGTTTTTCTGTTCGTCGATCTGTTCGACAATACCGGCACGCTGATCGGCGTCGCCTACCGGGCGGGCCTGATCGGTCCGGACGGGTCGATCCCGCGCCTCCACCGCGTCCTCGTCGCGGATTCGGCGGCGACCATCGCCGGCTCCTTGCTGGGTACCTCGACCGTGACGAGCTACATCGAAAGCGCCGCCGGGGTGCGGGCGGGCGGGCGCACCGGGCTGGTCGGGGTCACGGTCGCGGCGCTGTTCCTCTTGACCTTGTTCTTCGCCCCGCTGGCGCAATCGGTGCCGGTCTACGCGACCGCGCCGGCGCTGTTTTTCGTCGCCTGCCTGATGGCGCGCGGGATCGCCGAGCTCGATTGGGACGACGTCACCGAATACGCCCCGGCGATGGTCACCGCGCTCGCCATGCCGCTGACATTTTCGATCGCCAACGGCATCGCCTTCGGTTTTATCGCCCATGCCGCGGTCAAGCTGGTCTCCGGGAAGTTTCGGGAAACCAGCCCCTCGCTTTTCGTGCTCGCGGCGGTTTTCATCGTGAAATACGGGTGGTTCTGAAAGAAATCGCTTCACCCGTCCCGGCGGCGTGCATAAGATCGGTGCAAGAGCAATAAAAACGGGCAAGGCCCGGCTCGAGTTCAGGGAGGCACGCACCCGGCCGGAGGCTTCGGCCTCTGAGCGGAAGAAGCCGCAAGATCAGGCTGGCAGGGCTTCGGCTCTGCCTTCTTTTTGTGCATCCGCGAAGGCAAAATCCGATGGCAAACGCGAACGGCCGGCATTTCTTTATGAACCCGGGCCCGACCAATATTCCCGACCGCATCCTGCGGGCGATGGACCGGGCGACGATGGATTTCACCAGCGCCGAGTTCAAGGCGATCTCGGATAGCTGCTTCGCCGGTCTCCAGCGTGTCTTCAAGACGAGTTCGCCGATCCTCGGCTACGCCGCGACCGGCCACGGCGCCTGGGAGGCCGCGCTGGTCAACCTGTTCTCGCCCGGCGACAAGGTGCTGATCGCCGAAACCGGCTATTTCTCGATGAACTGGGGCCTGCGCGCCGAGGCGTTCGGACTCCAGGTCGAAACGCTGGAGAACGATTGGCGCCGCCCGGTCGACCCCGGCAAGCTCGAAGCGCGGCTGCGCCAGGACAAGGGCCACGAGATCAAGGCCGTGCTCGCGGTCCATAACGAGACCTCGACCGGCGTCGCCCATCCGATCGCGCAGATGCGCAAGGCGATCGACGCGGCGCGGCACCCGGCGCTGTTCCTCGTCGACACGATCAGCTCGCTCGGCTCGTTCGACTTCCGCATGGACGAATGGGGCGTCGATGTCACCGTCGTCGGTTCGCAAAAGGGGCTGATGCTGCCGACCGGGATGGCCTTTACCGGCGTCAGCGCCAAGGCGATCGCGCAAAGCGCGGCGGCCAAGCTGCCGCGCGTCTATTGGGACTGGCAGCGCCTCTTGGGCCAGGCCGCCGGCCAGGGCTACTGGAACGGCACCGTGCCGGTTCACTTCTTCTACGGGCTGCAGGAGGCGCTGCGGATGCTCGAGGAGGAAGGACTCGACAACGTCTTTGCCCGCCATCATCGCCTCGCCGAGGCGACGCGCCGCGCGGTTCGCACCTGGCGGCAGAATGACGGGCCGGAGATTTTCGCGACCGATCCGGGTGCGCAATCGGATTCGGTGACCGCTGTGCTGATGCCCGAGGGGATCGACGCCGACAAGCTGCGGGCCATCGCGCTCGAACGCTTCAACCTGTCGCTCGGCGGCGGGCTCGGCCCCTTAAAGGGGCGGCTCTTCCGCATCGGTCATCTCGGCGACCTCAACGAACCGACCGTGCTCGGCGCTCTCGCCACGGTCGAGATGGCGCTCGATCTCGCCGGCGTGCCGCACGGCAAGGGCGGGACCCAGGCGGCGGCGGATTATCTCGTCAACGAGGCGTGAGCGCGTTATAACGCCGCCCGCCAGCCAAAGGACCCGTGCGATGAAGGCCGATATCCATCCCGACTACCACGAGATCACGATCCAGATGACGGATGGGAGCTCGTACAAGACTCGCTCGACCTATGGCAAAGCGGGCGACACGCTCAGGCTCGACATCGACCCGAAATCGCACCCCGCCTGGACCGGCGGGACGCAGCGCCTGCTCGATACCGGCGGCCAGCTCGCGCGCTTCAACAAGCGCTTCGGCGGGTTCGGACCGAAGGCCTAAGCTCATCCGCCTCTTGGCGGAGGATCAAATCCCCGGGAAAATCCGCGGGAAGTGGGGCTCCACATCGGCGGGGACGCGCTCCTCCTCCACGCTGGGGCGACAAGGTGACAGCGGGGCCGGGTCCGGCTTTGGGGCGATGCGGGTGACGACGGGCTGGTCGGGGTTGGGGTTCTGGGGGCGGATGATGTCGTCGAAAGTCATTGTCACGTCCTCCAGGCATTCGATTTAGGCCCGCGTAAAACCCGTTCAAGTCCCCTCTTGAACCCCTGATTTCGATCACTAAATCGAGTCCCGTGCGGTCGCCAATGGTGGGGCCGCGCGGAAAACCTGGCTTCTGGCCCTCGCGGCAGGAGCCTCACCCATGTTGCTCGATGGAGGATGTGGTTATGACCAGCTTTGACTTTTCGCCGCTGTTCCGCTCGACGATCGGCTTCGACCGGCTCGCCCGCTTTGTCGACTCCGCTACCCGGATCGACGGCAGCGCCGTTGCCTACCCGCCCTACAACATCGAAAAGACGGGCGAAGACGCCTATCGCCTGACGATGGCCGTCGCCGGCTTTGGCGAGGACGAGCTCGACGTGACCGTGCACGAAGGCACGATGATCGTCACCGGCAAGGCGCAGGAAAGGGACGAGGACGGCAAGTACCTGCACCGCGGGATCGCGCGGCGCGCCTTTGAGCGGCGCTTCAGCCTCGCCGACTATATCAAGGTGATGGGTGCGAGCCTTGAAAACGGCCTGCTCCACGTCGACCTCGTTCGCGAGGTGCCCGAGGCGGCGAAGCCGCGCCAGATCAAGATCGGCGCCGGCCAGCCCTCGCAGCCGCAGGTGATCGAGCAGAAGGCGGCGTAACAGTCTTTCTGACGTATTGAGGAAGCGCCCTCGGGGAAACCCGGGGGCGTTTTCGTTGTCGGGATCAAAGCCAGCCGCGACGCTTGAACCACAGGATCGGCAGTATCGCGCTCAGCACGATCAGCGTCAGCGCATAGGGATACCCCCACGCCCATTCGAGCTCGGGCATCAGCTTGAAGTTCATGCCGTACATGCTGGCCACCAGGGTCGGCGGCACCCCAACGACCGAGACGATCGTCAACACCTTGATGATGTTGTTCTGCTCGATATTGATCAGCCCGAGCGTGGCATCGAGCAACAGCTGCACCTTGTTCGCCAGGTGCATGTCGTAGTCGCTCAGCGAGATCACGTCCTGGCGCAACGTGTCGAGATCGGCCTTGACCTCGGGGCGGCTCCAGTCATTGCCATGATTGGCCGCGAACGGAACGATGCGCGCGATGCTGAGCAAGCTATCCCGGATCTTGGAGATCAGATCGCCGCTCCGCCCCACCCGCTTCAGACTGTCGCGCAGATAGGCTTCGTCGTGCGCCGGGCGCCGGCGCGACCGGGGGCCAGCGGGATCGACCCGGAACAGCCGGTGCGACAACTCGTCGAGGCTCGCGGCGATGTTTTCCAGAACATCGGCGAGACGGTCGACGATGGCCTCCATCAACTCGGTGAACACGACCATCCCGTTGCCGCATTCGCTGTCGGGGCGCCTCAGCCGCTGGATAAAATCGGAGAACGCAGTGAGAGGCTCAAATCGCACGGTGATCAAGACCTGATGGGTCAACACAAAGCCGACCGGAGTCGCCTGCGGCATCTCCTGGGTCGCGCGATGGATCAAGGGGGCGCTCAGATAGATCGCCCCATCCTCGACCCGCAGCCGGCTCGACGATTCGATTTCCGACAGCATCGCGAAAGTGGGGACGGTAATCCCCGTCAGGCGACCGACGAGCTCGATCTCCTCCGATGTCGGGCCCTCGAGGTCGAACCAGACCGAGTTGGCCGGAATCGCGGTGAGGTCGCCGGACGCCGCCACAGTGCCGCCGTCGCGAGTGTAGATCGTGATCATTCTCGGTTTTCCGCCAGGATGATGTGCGCCTATAACCCGACCCGACCAACAGCGAAACCGACAATCCCGCCCTGCCGGGCGGCCATTCGTCAGGGCCAGCGATAGATCACCGTATCGAAGCCCAGCGTCGGGTGCCGCTGCACCTCGCCGCGGCGGCAGCCTTGCCGCTCGTAGAAAGCGGCGGCGCGGGGGTCGTCGGCGCGGGTGCGTAGCCAGAACCCGGCGGGCATATGCGCCTCGGCGAACCGGAACAGCGCCGTGCCGACGCCAGTGCGATGCGCCCCGGGCGAGACGTAAAGCTCGTCGAGGCGGCGCGCTTCGATCTGCATCGCCAGAAAACCGACCGGCGTTCCGTCCCGCCAGGCGAGCCAGGCCGACCAGCCGTAGCCGAGCTCTCGGACGAGCCGCTCCCGCAGATCGGCCGCGCCCGCGTCGCCTCCGCTTGCCCAGATTTGCGCGGCCGCCTCGCGGTCCTCGTCTCTCAGAGAGCGGATGTCGATCACAACCCGCCATGCCCTACGACGAACTCGACGATGCGGTCGACCCCCTCGCCCGCCCTCATATTGGTGAACACAAACGGCCGCTCGCCGCGCATCTTGCGCGCGTCGCGGTCCATCACCTCGAGGCTGGCACCGACCAGCGGGGCGAGGTCGATCTTGTTGATGACGAGGAGGTCGGAGCGGGTGATGCCCGGCCCGCCCTTGCGCGGAATTTTGTCGCCTGCGGCGACATCGATGACGTAGATCGTCAGGTCGGCCAGCTCAGGCGAGAAGGTCGCCGCGAGGTTGTCGCCGCCCGATTCGATCAGCACCACGTCGAGAAGCGGAAAGAGGCGCTGCATCTCGGCAACCGCGGCGAGGTTGATCGAGGCGTCCTCGCGGATCGCGGTATGCGGGCAGCCGCCGGTCTCGACCCCCTTGATCCGCTCGGGCGGCAGGGCGCCGCTGCGGGTCAGGAACTCGGCGTCCTCTCGGGTATAGATGTCATTGGTGATCGCGGCGATGTCGAAGCGGTCGCGCATCGCCTTGCACAGCCGGTCCATCAGCGCGGTCTTGCCAGAGCCGACCGGTCCGCCGATGCCGATGCGCAGCGGGTCCCGACGGGATTCAACATCCGTCATGAGCGGAATAGCCTCGAATATTGGGTTTCGTGAGCCATCGACGCGAGGTCGGCGGCAAAGGCGGCACTGCCGAAATCCTCGGCCGGGCGGGCGAGCGAGGCGGCAACCGCCTCGGCGATCACCGGTTCGAGCGCGGCGAGAATACGCTGCCCGTCAGTCTGGCCGATAAGCCCGAGGCGCAGCCCCGCCGACATCAGATTGGCGGCGAAAGCCTGCAGGTAGAGGGTCAGCGCATCCTCCAGCGCGACACAAGCGCCCGCCGCGGCGATGCCGACCGCCACCGCGTGACAGGTGCCACCCTCCCTCTCCCCGCCTGCGGGGCGAGGGCTGGGGTGAGGGGCTTCCCGGCCCCAGGCTGCCCGGACGGTCGCCGCGAAAGCCGCGCCCTGTGCCGAGGACTCCAGCGCCAGCTCCGCCGTTGGGCGGTAGGCGAGACCCCGCTCGTTCGCGTCCCCTACGCCGCGATAGGCGTCGCGAAGGAGGTCGGCGTCGATCCGGCCCGCGCCGTGGCGGATCGTCGTCGCGATCCAGCGTTCGAGCGTTGCGCGGTCGCGCACGCCGGTCTCGGCTTCGAGGCCGTGCGAGTAGCTGAACGCGCCGGTCGGAAACCCCGGCGACAGCCAAGCGAACAGGCGATAGAGCCCATCAGTGCTCATGGTCGCCGGCATAGGCGCCGAGCTCGGGGTCGAACGGCGCCTCCAGCCGCTCGATCGTACCGCCGAGCCCCTCGACCATGGCCGCTATCACGTGGTCGTCGCGGATGCGCAGCCGGCCGTCGAGCGCCTGCACCGGCAGATGCCGATTGCCGATGTGCCAGGCGATGCGGAGGAGGTCGGTCGGCGTGTCGGCGGCGATCTCGATGACCCGTTCGGGCGCCGCGCGCACCCAGACATAGCCGCCGGCATCGAGCTCCAGCCCGTCGCCGTCGCCGAGGCGCTGCGCCCGCGCCAGGTCGAGCAGGAATGGCTGCCCCGAATCCGCGACGAGCCGGATGCGGCGGCGGTGCCGGTCGAGAAAGGCGAGCGTAACGATGTCGGCCGTCTCGTCCTCCGGCCAATGCCCGCTCCGATGCACCGTGATCGCCCGCCGCATGTGAAAACCTCGTAGGATGGACGCGCACTCTATATCAGCGACCCCGGATGAGCCTTCGCCTTTCGCCGATTCTTGCCCTGGCCCTCGCCGCCTGTGCGCCGCCGCAGCCGCCGCCCGCCGCCGGGCCGGACACGTGCTTCCGTCCGGGCGGCGCGTCGTGCGAGGCGCTGATCGCGTCGAAAATCGGCGCCGCGACCCGATCGCTCGAAGCCGAGGTGTACCAATTCACCCTGCCGTCGCTCGCCGAGGCGCTGATCGCCGCTCGCCGGCGCGGCGTCGACGTGCGGGTCACGGTGGACCGCACCAGCGCGCGCGGCAACGCCAGCCAGGTGCCCGCCCTGGCGGCCGCCGCGGTGCCGCTGTGGTGCGACCCGGTGCACGGCATCCATCACGACAAGGTGCTGATCGTCGACCGCCATATCGTCTGCACCGGCAGCTTCAACTGGTCGCGCAACGCCGAACATCGCAACGCCGAAAACCTGATCTGCCTCGACGACCCGGCTCTCGCGGCCCGCTACGGAGCCGATTTCGAGCAGCAGATCGCGCGCGCCGTGCCCGGCCCCGAATGCCCCGCCCGGCCAAGGCCTCAATACAGGAAATAGCGCTGCGCCATCGGCAGCACCGTCGCCGGCTCGCAAGTCAGGTGAACGCCGTCGGCGCGCACCTCGTAGGTTTCCGGATCGACCTCGATCGCCGGCGTCGCGTCGTTGTGGACCATGCGGGATTTGTCGACGGCGCGGATACCGCGCGCCGGCAGCACCACGCGCCCAATCCCAAGCTCCGCCGCGAGGCCTCCCGCGATCGCCGCCGTCGGCAGAAAGGTGACGGCGGAGGCCTGCAGCGCCTTGCCGAAGGCGCCGAACATCGGCCGGTAATGCACCGGCTGCGGCGTCGGGATCGACGCATTGGGGTCGCCCATCAGCGCCGCCGCGATCGTCCCCGACTTCAGCACCATGTCCGGCTTGACCCCGAAAAACGCCGGCGACCAGATCACCAGATCGGCCAGCTTCCCAGCCTCGACCGAGCCGATGTGCTCGGCGAGCCCGTGGGTCAGCGCCGGGTTGATCGTGTACTTGGCGACATACCGCTTGACCCGGAAATTGTCGTTGCGCTCGCTGTCGCCGGGAAGCGCGCCGCGCTGGCGCTTCATCTTGTCGGCGGTCTGCCAGGTGCGGATGATGACCTCGCCGACCCGCCCCATCGCCTGGCTGTCCGACGACATCATCGAAAACGCGCCGAGGTCGTGGAGGATGTCCTCGGCGGCGATCGTCTCGCGGCGGATGCGGCTCTCGGCGAAGGCGACGTCCTCGGGGATGCGCGCGTCGAGGTGGTGGCACACCATCAGCATGTCGAGATGCTCGTCGATGGTATTGACCGTGTAGGGCCGCGTCGGGTTGGTCGAGGACGGCAGCACGTTCGTGAGGCCGCACAGCTTGATGATGTCGGGGGCGTGCCCGCCGCCGGCGCCCTCGGTGTGGAAGGCGTGGATATTGCGGCCCTTGAAGGCGGCGATCGTGTCCTCGACAAAGCCGCTCTCGTTGAGCGTGTCGGTGTGGATCGCGACGGCGATGTCGTACTGCTCGGCGACCGAGAGGCAGCAATCGATGGCCGCCGGGGTCGTGCCCCAATCCTCGTGCAATTTGAGGCCGCAGGCGCCGGCCTCGACCATCTCGATGAGGGCGCGCGGGTCCGACGCATTGCCCTTGCCGAAAAAGCCGAGATTGACCGGCAGCCCCTCGGCCGCCTGGATGATCCGTGCGAGATGCCACGGCCCCGGCGTGCAGGTCGTCGCCGCCGTCCCCGCCGCCGGCCCGGTGCCGCCGCCGAGCATGGTCGTGATGCCGCTATAAAGAGCCTCCTCGCAAAGCTGGGGGCAGATCAGGTGGATATGGCTGTCGATCCCGCCGGCGGTGACGATCTTGCCCTCGCCGGCGATCGCCTCGGTGCCGGGGCCGACGACGATATCGACGCCGGGCTGCACATCCGGGTTGCCGGCCTTGCCGATGGCATGGATGCGGCCGTCCCGAATGCCGATGTCGGCCTTGGCGATCCCCCAATGGTCGAGGATCACGGCGTTGGTGATGACCGTGTCGACGGCGCCGTCGGCGCGGGTGGCCTGGCCCTGCCCCATCCCGTCGCGGATGACCTTGCCGCCGCCGAACTTTACCTCCTCGCCATAGATCGTGCGGTCGCTCTCGACCTCGATGACGAGCTCGGTATCGGCGAGCCTGAGCCGGTCGCCGGTGGTCGGCCCGAACATCGCGGCATAGGCGCCGCGGGAGAGCGAGGTGGCCACTAGAGGCTCCCGTTGACGCGGCCCTGAAACCCGACGACCCGCCGCGCGCCAGCGTAGGCGACGAGCCGCACTTCGCGAGTCTGTCCCGGCTCGAACCGCGTCGCCGTGCCGGCCGGGATGTCCAGCCGGAAACCGCGCGCCGCCGCGCGGTCGAATTGCAGCGCCGCGTTCGTCTCGAAGAAATGGTAGTGCGAGCCAACCTGGATCGGCCGATCGCCGGTGTTGGCGACGGTGAGGGTCACGGTCGCGCGGCCGGCGTTAAGCTCGATGTCGCCATCGGCGGGGAACAGCTCGCCAGGGATCATGCGCGGGCCCCCCTGTCATTGCGGGGAGCCGAAGGCGACGCGGCAATCTCGGCCGTTCGAGACGCCTCCTGCCCGAGATTGCTCCGCTGCGCTCGCAATGACGGCGCGGTCATCTTATCGGCTCGTGGACGGTGACGAGCTTGGTCCCGTCCGGGAAGGTCGCCTCGACCTGGATCTCATGGATCATCTCGGCGACACCCTCCATGACTTGCGCGCGGGAGATCACGGTACCGCCGTCGCGCATCAGCTCGGCGACGGTTTTGCCGTCGCGGGCGCCCTCAAGCACGTAGTCGGTGATCAGCGCGACCGCCTCGGGGTAGTTGAGCTTGACCCCGCGCCGGAGCCGCCGCTCGGCGACCATCGCCGCTACCGAGACGAGCAATTTGTCCTTTTCGCGAGGGGTCAGGTTCATCGATTTCCCCCAAGCATCAAATGTGCCAGAGCGCCGGCAGACGCGGCGGCAATCCCATCGCGGCGGCCCGCAAATGGCAAGCGAGATCGGCATAGGCGCGGCGGAGCGCCAGCGCGTCGTCTCCAAGCCAGCGCGCGACCAGGAGGCCGTTGACCACGGTCGCCCCCGATCGCACCGGAGACTTCCCCTGAACCGCTCGCGCGCCGTCGATCAGCGGGGCCGGATCGGGCACGGCGAGGATCAGCGTCGCGCAGGCGGCGGCGCCGCCGAAACAAGCCGGATCGGCCATGATGTCGCGCACGTCGCCGTCGATATGCAGCGCGTCGCCCCAGATGAGCCGGCCGTTGCGGTGCACCTCCCAGACCTCGCGCAGGAGGCCGGTGGTGAATGCTTCGCCGCGGGCGCGGCGTCCGAAGACGACGATCCCGCCGCCGAGAAACTGGGCCGCATCGCCCAACTCGACCGTCGTGGTACGCCGGAGCCGCGCCGCGTCGAAGAGGATTGTCTCCTGCGGCAGGAATTCGAGCCGCGCCCCCGTCCCGACCGCGAGGCGCTGCTCGACGATCGTACCGGCGCCGAGCGAGCGATACACCTTCTCTGCCGCCGACGCCGTGACGTGCGCCGCGGCGCCTTCGTCCAGGTTTACGCGAAGATCGATGCGGTCGCCGGCGACGAGCCCGCCGGAAGTCGTCACCACGGCCGCGGTCGGAACGTCGCCGTGGGGAAACTTCACCCTGAGCGGGTTGCGCTCGTAGAGATGGCAGAGCCGCGTTTGCCCGTCGCGGACGGCGAAGCCGATTTCGGCGACGCCGTGGACCCGAGTCCCGGCGCCGCTCAATACCCTAGCGCCAGCCCGTCCTTGCGCGGCTCGGAGCCGCCGATCAGGACGCCGCGCTCCCAATCGATCCAGATCGCCTGGCAGCCGCCGACCGGCACCTCCAGCATCTCGATCTTGTGGCCGCGCCCGGCGAGGTCGGCGCGAACCGGCTCCGGCACGAAATGCTCGGTCTGCAGCACGCCGCCATAGGCGAAGACGCGCGGCCCCTCGGCCGCCTGCTGCGGGTCCATCCCCCGGTCGAGCAGATAGTGCAGGAACGTCGCGTGGCCGACCGCCTGGTACTGCCCGCCCATCACGCCGAACGGCATGACCGCGCGGCCGTCCTTGACCAGCATTCCAGGGATCAGCGTGTGGAACGGGCGCTTGCGCGGCGCGATCGCGCTCGGATGGCCGGGGACTGTACGGAAGCCGCTGCCGCGATTGTGCAGGATGACCCCGCTTTCCGGCCCCATGATCCCGGTGCCGAAGGCCGAGAACAGCGAGTTGATAAAGCTGCATGCGTTGCCGTCGCGGTCGACGGCGCACATGTAGATCGTGTCGCGGTGCCGCGTGTCCTCCCAATGCTGCGGCGGGAGGGCCCGGTCGAGCCGGATCTCCTTGCGCGTCGCCTCGGCGTATTCCTCGGACAGGTAATAGGCGACGCGGTTGTCGACGAAATCGGGGTCGCCGATAAAATTGTCGCGGACGTAATAGGCGGCCTTGGTCGCCTCGGCGATCAGGTGCAGCCGGTCGGCCTGGGTGAAATTCTCGCCCGAGAGCTGGTAGCCTTCGAGCGTCTTCAGGATCATCAGCGCGGTCAGGCCCTGGTTGCTCGGCGGCACCTCGTAGACGTCGTGGCCGCGATAGGGGGAATGGATCGGCTCGACCCAGCTCGATTTCTGGGTGGCAAAATCCTCCTCCTCGTGAAGACCGCCCAGCTCCTTGAGCCGGTTGACGATGTCGCGCATCACATTGCCTTCGTAGAACGCCGCGCGGCCCTCCTTGCCGATGCGCCGCAGCGTGCGGGCGAGCGCCGGGTTGCTCATCCTGTCGCCGGCCTTCGGCGGCTTGCCGTGCTTCAGCATGACCTTGGCCGTGACCGGGTCCTGCAATTTGTTGACGTTGCGGGACCAGTCGAGCGCCACGCGCGGGGTCACGACATAGCCGTCCTCCGCCGCCTTTGCCGCCGGCTCCAGCAGCTCGGAAAGCGGCTTGCTGCCGTGCTCGCGGTTGAGGGCGCACCAGGCATCGATGCAGCCGGGCACCGTCGCCGCGTGCGGGCTCATCGGCACGATCTCACGGATTTGCCGCTCGGCGAACCACTCGACATTCGCTTTGCCGGGCGCTCGGCCCGAGCCGCTCAGCGCGATCGGCAGCCCGCCCTTTTTCGAATAGAGAACAAAGCAGTCGCCGCCGATCCCGGTGCTTTCGGGTTCGACGACGCATTGCATCGCCACCGCCGCGATCGCCGCGTCGATCGCGTTGCCGCCGGATTTGAGCACGTCGAGGCCGGCGAGCGTCGCCTGCGGGTGCGAGGTCGCCACCATGCCGTTGGCGGCCATCGCCGCCGAGCGCCCCGGTACGTTGAAATCGCGCATTCGTTGGTCCTCTACGCCTTGGGGCCTCTACGCCTGGGGCGCATTGCTGGCCGGCGGGCTTACCGCTTGCCGCAAACTGTTGCAATGCCTTAGCCTCCGGGTCAACGCGGTATCCGAGAGAACCATGGACGGATTACTCGATTTCCCGGTGACGACGGCGCCGGCGCCGGGCGAAGTCGTGCCGATCGCGCCGGGCGTCTTGTGGCTGCGGATGAAATTGCCGTTCGCGCTCAACCACATCAATCTGTGGCTCGTCGAGGACGGGCCGGTGTGGACCGCGGTCGATACCGGCTTCTCGCTGCCCGAGACGAAAGAGGCGTGGGAGCGCGTCTTCGCGACGCATCTCGGCGGCCGCCGAATCGGACGGGTCATCGTCACCCATTTCCACCCGGATCATATCGGCATGGCCGGCTGGCTCACCGAGCACTGGCAGGCGCCGCTGTGGATCACCGACAAGGAGTGGCTCCACGCCCGCGTCAACACCACGAGCGGCGAGGACGCCGCCCGGCAGCGCCGCGATTTCGGGCGCCGCGCCGGCCTCGGCGACGAGGACAGCGCGATCTTTGCCGAGCGCCAGGGTAATTACCGCCGCGGCGTACCGTCGGTGCCCGCCGCCTACCGGCGGATCGGCGAGGGCACGGTCATCGAGATCGGCGGGCGCGAGTGGCGGGTACTGATTGGCGAAGGCCACGCGCCCGAACACGCCTGCCTGTTCTGCGCCGAGACCGGGGTGCTGATCGCCGGCGACCAGATCCTGCCGCGCATCTCGCCCAATATCAGCGTCCAGGCCTACGAGCCCGACGGCAACCCACTCGCCAAATACCTGGCATCGCTGAAGAAGCTGCGCGGCCAGCTTCCCCCCGAACTGCTCGTGCTGCCGTCGCACAACCTGCCCTTCCGGGGGGTCTACCAGCGCATCGACGAGCTCGCCGCCCATCACCGCGCCCGCTGCGACGAGGTCGCCGAAGCCTGCACCAAGCCGATGAGCGCCGCCGAGATGGTGCCGATCTTGTGGCGCCGCCAGCTCGACCGGCACCAGATCGGCTTCGCCCTCGGCGAGGCGCTCGCGCATCTGCACTACCTCTGGGGCGAAGGGGCCCTGAGCCGCGAGACCGGCGCGGACGGAGTGGACCGCTTCGTCGCGGCGTAGGTCGCCTTGACATTTGTAGGGGCGGAGACGATATCGAACGATGTCGTTCGAGTGGGATGAGGCGAAGCGCGCCGGGAACATACGGGGGCGCAAAATCGACTTCATCGATGTCATCCCGTTGTTTGAGTATCCGACCTTGGAAATCGTCGACGATCGGTACGACTACGGCGAAACCAGGATCAAGTGTTTCGGCGAGCTGGATGGACGCGTCTATGTCGTCATCTACACGTGGCGCGGCGAGAACCGGCGCATCATCAGTGCCAGGAAAGCCAATGTCCGAGAGCAAAGAGCGTATTACGCGCATCACGCTTGAAGAGGCGAAGCGCGTGAGGGGTAAGACCGATTTCGCGGCCCTCGACGCGATGACAGACGACGATATCGCACGCGCGGTGGCGGCCGATCCGGACGTCGCATCTCTCGACACCGACTGGACCAAGGCGCGGCTTGTCTTGCCGCCGGGAAAGGACAACGTCAGCCTTCGCGTCGACCGCGACGTGCTGGCGTGGTTTCGGTCCACCGGCAAGGGGTTTCACACCCGGATGAACGCCGTGCTGCGCGCTTATATGGAAGCGCACCGCCAGCGTTCGGAATAGGGAGCCGCCGATGCCTCGCATCAACCACATCGCGCTGAAGGTCGCCGATCTCGAGGCGGCGACGAAGTTCTACGAGAACGTCTACGGGTTCAAACAGGTCAAGACGGGCCGGTCGCGCGGGCACATCTCCCGGCACATGACCGACGGGTACATCGACCTCGCGCTGATGCTGTACGACAGCGAGGACGACGAAGAGGCGAAACTGGTGGGCCCGGGACCGGCGATCCACCATTTCGGGATCGAGGTCGACGACCACGAGGGCTTCGCCGAGATCGTCGCGAAGAACGGCGGCACGATCCTGTCGAAGCCGGGCCAGATCCCGATCAAGTATCGCTCGCCCGACGGCACGATCGCCGAGATCGTTCCCGCCGGGCGCTACGACAAGATGAAGGCCGCCGAATAGCCTATTCGACGGTCACCCGCCCCTTCATGTTGGGGTGGATTTTGCAGAAGTAATCGATCGTCCCGGCCTTCTTCAGCACCACCTGCGCCGTCTTGTGGGCCGGGATCGCCACGTCCCATTCCTTGTTGCGGCCGGTCGCGGTGTGCGGGATGAAGTCTTTGTTGTCCCACACGATCGTGTCGCCGACATGAGCCGTGACCTCGGCCGGCGAGAAGACTAGCTTCTCGATCGTGACCGTGATCGTCCCGGCCTCGGCCGAGGCGGTGGCCGCAAGCAGCGCCGCCACCGCCAACGCGCCGACCCTCACTTCAGCGACGCCTGGACCATCTCGGCGTGCTGCTCGTGACCCTGGAAGATCTTGAGCCCGGTCTCCAGCAGCGACTTCAGCTCGGCGTTCTGCGCTGACGGGATCAGCGTCGTCTGCAAGGCGTTGTCGACCGCCTTGTGATAGGCGACCTCGTTGTCGACATAGGCCTTGTCGAAGGCGGCGCCGCTGAGCTTGGACAGCTTGGCGCGGTTTTCGTCGGCCTGCTTGACCAGCGCCTGGCTGGTCGGGTTGTCCTGCGGCGTCACCTTGAGCTTCTTGACCAGCGCCAATGCCTGCTGGTTGACCGCGGTATGGTCGCGGACCATGTCGGTCGCGAACTCGCGCACCTTCGGGTTTTTCGATTTCTGCAGCGCCAGGTTGGCGGCTTTTATGTCGATCTCGCCGGCCGTATAGGCGATGTGGGCGATCTGCGGGTCGGTCGGCTTCGCGGCTCCCTGCGCCAGCGCCAGCCCCGTACCCATCACCAGCGCCGCCAGCGCGGCGCCGAACCTCAATGCAAGCATGGTCCTCTCCTCCGAACGCGAACCGAAATCGGTTCGCACCCCCTTAGATGCAGGGCGGAGAGAAAGGTTCCCGGAGTTTCGCGACAACGCGGTCGGCCATGCGCTGGCAGCGCAAGTCGCCGAACGGAAAGGCCTCGCCGAGCGCGGCGCCGAGCCGTTTCACGACCGCGGCGCGGAGCAGCACGCGGGCGCGGAAGAGCCGGGTCTTCACCGTCTCGGGCTTGAGGCCGAGGATTTGCGCGGTCTCCTCGACGCTCATCTCCTCGAGCAGACGAGCGACGACGACCCCGCGAAACGCCGGCGGCAGCTCGTCGATCGCCTGCTCCAGCATGTGCCTGATCTGGTCGTGGGCCATCCTCCGCTCTGGGTCCGCCAACGGGGTCGGCGGCGGGAACGGTATCACATGGTCTGGCCGCTCTCGGCGCAGCCGCTCCAGCGCGGCATTGACGACGATGCGCCCGAGCCAGGTCTTGAGGCTCGACTCGCCGCGAAAGCCGCCGATATCGCGGAAGGCGCGTAGGTATGCCTCCTGCACCGCGTCCTCGGCGTCCTGGTCGGAGACGATGCTGCGCGCGAGGCGGAACAGCGTCTGGTTGTGCAACCGGACGATCGTGCGGATCGCCGTCTCGTCACCCCTCTTGGCGCCGGCGACGAGGTCGGCCTCGCTATGCTCCGGTGAGACGAAAGCGGTATTGCGCATCTACATCGCGGGGGCGGTCAGCACCTTGATGTCGGGCGCCTTCGTGAGCGGCGCCTCGGTCTTTTGCTGCAAGGCGTCGAAGTCGATATCGGCGACCATCTCCTTGACCACAAAGCCCTTGTCGGTCACATCGATGACGGCGAGGTCGGTGTAGATGCGCTTGACCACCTGCATCGCGGTCAGCGGGTAGCCGCATTTCTTCCTGAGGCGCGGAGAGCCGTCGCGGGTCGTGTGCTCGACCAGCACCCGCACCTCCTTCGCCCCGGCCGCGAGGTCCATCGCGCCGCCGACGCCGGGCGGGAATTTCGGGTCGTCGGTCGTCCAGTTGGCGAGATCGCCGTTTTCCGCCACCTCGAAGGCCCCGAGCAGCGCGAGGTCGAGATGGAACCCGCGGATCATCAGGAACGAGTCGGTGTGATGGACATAGCTGCCGCCCTTGAGCAGCGTCACCGGTTGCTTCCCGGCATTGACGAGGTCGAGATCGAGCTCGTTCTCGTTCGGCGCCGGCCCGACCCCGAGCACGCCGTTCTCGCTTTGCAGGACGATCTCGCGCCCCTCGGGCAGCACGTCGGCGACGAGGGTCGGCAGGCCGATCCCGAGATTGACATAGACCCCGTCGCCGAGATCCTGCGCGGCGCGCCAGGCGATCTGCTTGCGGGTAAGCGGCATCGGCGTTGCTCCTAAACCGGCACCTCGACCATGCGGTCGATGAAGATGCCCGGGGTGATGATGTGCTCGGGGTCGATATCGCCGAGCTCGACGAAGCGGCGCACCTGGACGATCGACAGTGCGGCCGCCTGGGCCATCGTCGGGTTAAAGTTTCGCGCGGATTTGTTGTAGGTGAGGTTGCCCCAGCGGTCGCCGCGATCGGCCTTGAGCAGCGCGACGTCGCCCTTCAGCGGCTTTTCGAGCACATAGCGGCGCCCGTCGATCTCGCGCTCCTCCTTGCCGTCGGCAAGGCGCGTGCCGACCCCGGTCGGCGACCAGAACCCGCCGAGCCCGGCCCCGGCGCAGCGCATGCGCTCGGAGAGGATGCCCTGCGGCACCAGCTCGAGCTCGATCTTGTTGGCGCGGTACAATTCCTCGAACACGACCGAGCCGGAACTGCGCGGGTACGAACAGATGATCTTGCGGACCCGCCCGGCATCCATCAGCCCGGCGAGGCCTGTACGCCCGGTGCCGGCATTGTTGTTGACGATCGTGAGGTCCTTCGCGCCCTGCTCCAGAAGCGCGCCGTAAAGCGCCTCCGGTGACCCGGCGCCGCCGAACCCGGCGGCCAATATCACAGACCCATCCCTGATCCCCGCCACCGCTTCGGCGAGGCTTCTGACGCGCTTATCGATCATTATCAGAACGCCACATCGTCACCGCCCTTGAGCTCCAACAGCTTGCGCGCCTCGTCCGGCGTCGCGATCTCCAGCGAAAGGTTCTCCAGGATCGTGCGGATGCGGCTGACCTGGTCGGCGTTGCTCTTGGCGAGCTGGCCGCGGCCAAGCCACAGCGAATCCTCGAGGCCGACCCGCACATTGCCGCCCATGATCGCGCCCATCGTCACCAGCGGCAACTGGTTGCGCCCGGCGGCGAGGATCGACCAGGCATAGCTGTCGCCGAACAGCTTGTCGGCGATCCGCTTCATATGCGCGAGATTCTCCGGGTCGGCGCCGATCCCGCCCAGGATGCCGAAGATCGTCTGCACGAAGAACGGTGGCTTGATCAGGCCGCGGTCGACGAAATGCGCGAGGTTGTAGAGGTGCCCGACATCGTAGCACTCGAACTCGAACTTCGTGCCGCAGCCCTCGCCCAATTGTTTCAACACCTTCTCGATGTCGGCGAAGGTGTTGCGGAAGATGAAGTCGCGGGTCATCTCCAGCGCCTTCGGCTCCCAGTCGTATTTCCATTCCTTGTAGCGGTCGAGCATCGGATAGAGCCCGAAATTCATCGACCCCATGTTCATCGAGCACATCTCGGGCTTGGCCCGCAGCGGCGCGGCCAGGCGCTCCTCCAGGGTCATCCCGTGGCCGCCGCCGGTGGTGATGTTGACGACCGCGTTGGTCGCCTGCTTGATCCGCGGCAGAAACTGCATGAACACGTTGGGATCCGGGGTCGGCCGGCCGTTTTCCGGGTCGCGCGCGTGCAGATGCAGGATCGCGGCCCCTGCCTCGGCGGCGGCGATCGCGTCGCGCGCGACCTCGTCCGGGGTCAGCGGCAGATAGGGGCTCATCGTCGGCGTGTGGATCGAGCCGGTCACCGCGCAGGTGATCACGACCTTGCTTTTCAGCGGCATGAGCGCCCTCCCCTCATCGAATCGCTCAGCGCGGCGGAGCGGCGACCCCGCCGCGCAGCTCGTGCACGACGACGCCGAGCCGGCGTGGCGGCGGCGCCAGCCAGCGCGGATGCGCAAGGCTCGTCTGCACATCGCTTTCGCCCGCATGCCAGCGCTTGCTCAGCGCGGCCGATGAGAAATCCCCGGCCTTGGCGGAGAGGTCGGCGGCGTTGCCCTCGTGCACGAGGTGCAGGATCGTCATCGTCGCCTGACTCGCTTCGCCGAGGCATTTGCGGATATCCGCCTCCGCGCGCAGCGCCGGCGGCACGCGCTCGCCGAGCAGTCCGATCATCCGCCGCAGATCGTGGTTGCGGCGGAGCGCGGCGATCTCCCGCGCCGAGCGGCTCACCCCGCCCTGCGTGCCCGGGGTCGGGTCGTAGCCGTCGATCACGAAGCAGAGCGTATCGGCGGGGCGGGCCTCGTCGAGCGCGGTCACCGAGACGGCCGCGCCGCCATAGCTCTGCCGCCCGATCGTCACCGGCCCCATTCCCGGCAGCGCCGTGCCGGCAATCACGTGGTCGAGGGTCAGCACGTGCCGGTCGTTGTCGAAGTAGGTCTCGGCTCCGGTCGCCAGGTTGACCGCGCCCAGCACGACGCGCACGGTTCCGGAATTGACGCGCTCGAAATCGACCGCGTCGGCGACCAATTCGCGCAATTCGTTCGCCGAGACGGCCGAGGCGTCGGCGCGGCGGCACCACCATTCGAAAAACCCACGCATCCGCTGGCTGAACCCGGCCTCCCGCCGGATCGCCGCGCGGCGGCTCAGCTCCTGCCAAAACTGGCGCAGCCGCAGCGACCGCTCGTGCGGCAGGTTGCCGGCGATGATCGCGGCGTTGATCGCGCCGATCGCGGTGCCGGCGATCCAATTCGGCCTGACGCCGCCGTTTTCGAGGGCGGCATAGGCCCCGGCCTGGTAGGCGCCCAGAGCGCCGCCGCCGGACAGCACCAGCGCGATCCGTTCGAAGCGGGCGAGGCTGTTTTCCGATCGCGCGCGCGCCACCACCTGCTCCTGACCGTCGACCCCCGGGGATCGCGCATCATGCGGAAGCCGCACCCGAGCGTCCAGTGTCGAAACGCCGCCTTGTCCTACTTCGTTGCGTGAGAGGCGACCGGAACGACCGACCGGAGATAGACGGCGATGGCCTTGCGGTCGGCATCGGTCAGGCGCGACGTGTTGCGGACGATTTCGGCCATCGCGCCGCCGACGAAATCGACATCCGGCGTCTGGCCTTCCTTGAGCAGGGTGAGCACGTCATCTTCGCTCCACTTGCCGATGCCGGTCGCGGGGTCGGGCGTGATGTTGGGCGCCTTGCGGGATTTGTCGCCGGCGAGGTTCGCCCCGTGGCAATCGCGGCAGCGTCCAACCGTGGCGGCCAGGTAGGCGCCGCGGTTCCATGCCGCGTCCTTGGCCGGATCGGGCTCGAACACCGGCTGCGGCGGCGTCAGCGCGACCTTGACCGCGGCCCAGGCGCGCTCGGCCAGCGCCATCGAGTCCGGGCCTTGGAGCCCGGCCTGCGCCGCCGGTGGGAGGCTGTCGAGAAAGGCCTTGAGATCGGCGATGTCGGCGTCGCTAAGGCCGGCGTAATAGGGGAACGGAAATTCGGGGAGGTAGTGCGTGTCGTCCGGCGCGACGCCCCAGCGCAGCGCGCGGGTAAATTCCGCGTAGTTCCACGCCCCGATACCGGTCCCCCTGTCGGGCGTGATGTTCGGCGTCGGAATCGCCCCGTACGGGGTCTTGAGGACGCGCCCGCCGGCATAGGGCTGGCCCTTATGCTCCTTGTCGGTATGGCATTGGTCGCAGCCCGCCGCCGCGGCGAGATAGGCGCCGCGCGCGACCGCGTCAGGGTCGGCAGCGCGGCCGGCGCCCGGCAGCAGCAGCGCCAGCGCCAATCCAAATCCGAGCGAGCGGAGCATCATCCCGGCAAGACCCGGCAACACTCGGAAATATTCCAGGGTTGCCCGATCCGCCAGGGTAAAGGCAAATTCCGGTTAGGACGGTTTCTTTTCGCGGAATGTCTCGTGGCAACCGCCGCAGCCATTCTTGCCCATATCGCCGAACGCCGCTTTGATCTTGTCCTTGTCGCTGGTCTTCAGCGCCGCGTCGAGCGCGTTCGCCTTTTCGGCGGCGGTTTTGGCGGCCGCCGCGAATTTGTCGGGCTCCGACCACACGACGGGCTTAGCCCAGGACTTGCCGGGGAGCTTGTCCATCCCGGTGTCCTTGGGGAACAGCGTCGGCACCACGGCGATGCGCTTGGCGAGGTCGGCGCCGCCTTGCTGGGCCGCCGCGAGTTCGCCCTTGCCCTCGACGAACGCCTTGACCGCGCCCAGGTCCTTGCCCTGCGCCTTCATCGCGTCCTGGCGGTTCTTGACCGCCGTTTCGGCATCCTGCGACCAGGCGGCGCCGGACATGCCGAGCGCCGCGGCGACGCAGGCGGCGGCGAGGAAACCCTTGGAAAACGTCTTCATGCCCCCCTCCAATGTAAATATTGGCGAAGATTAGGGAGCAATCCGCACAACGAAAGCAACCGGCGCATCGGAGCCCTCACCATCAAGTGATCGGCATCACGATGTGCTTCTTGAAGCCCGGACGGGCAAGACAGCGCTCGTACCAGGCGTGGAGATTAGCAAGAGGGGGACGTTCGATCGGGTAGTTGTACCAGCGATAGATGTGGGTCGCGAGGGTCATTTCGGCGAGCGACAGGAAATCGCCGGCGAGGTAGGGCTGACCGGCAAGCGCGTCATCGACGATCGTCCAGGCGACGATCGCCCGGTGCCGCGCCGCCTCGATCGCGGCCGCGTTGCGGTCCTCCGGCTTGGAGCGCACCAGCCCTTGCAGCAGAGCCCCCATCGGCGCCCCGATCACCGAGAGCTGCCAATCCATCCAGCGCTCTACATGGGTGCGCCGGGCGGGATCTCTCGGGTAGAGCGCGTCGCCGTTGCGGGTGGTGCAAAGATAGCGGCAGATCGTGTTCGACTCCCACATCACCAGATCGCCGTCGATCACCGTCGGCACCAGGCCGTTCGGGTTGAGTTTCAGGTATTCGGGGTTCTGGTTGCCGCCGAACGGCCCGCCCCAATCGGTGCGCTCGTATTCGAGGCCAAGCTCGGCGCAGGTCCACAGCACCTTTTGCACGTTCGACGATGTCGTCCGGCCCCAGATTTTCAGCATGCGCGCTCTCCTTGATCCGGCTCCCGTCATGGAGCCTCAGTTTTGCCGACGGCGCAACGGAGGCGGCGTATAGTGGGGGGCCGCTTAAAGGAGAGTCCGATGATGTGGCTTGCCGCCCTGATCCTTGCCCTGACCGCCACCGCGGCGCAGGCCTCCCAGGCCGGTCAGGCGGCAATGCAGAACTGGACCAATATGGACAAATGCGGCCGGAAGGCGCAGACGGACCATCCTGACTATTCTGCCGAGTCCTATGCCAAACGCGATGCCCAGATGAAGGAATGCCTCGAAAGAAGGAGCCTGCCGTCGCGCGCTCCGTTGGCGCCGGGACACTAATTCGCGGCGGTTCCCCGTCGGCAAGTCGGGCGATTTGTCGGCATGCCGCTCGACGTTGAGCGAAATGCCTGGGAACCACCCCAACCTTGTGGTGTTTTGGGGGCTGTAGGAGTCGCTACATTATCGGGGTGGCCGATGCTCGATCGTCCTCCATCCGTCTTCGTCGTCGATGATGACGAACATGTCCGCGAATTGATCCGGTACGTTCTGGAAGAAGCCGGTTTCGCGGTAACGACGGCGGCATCCGGTTGGGCGGCCCTCGACACGCTCGAGCTCGACGAGTTCGACCTGCTTGTGGTCGATATCGGATTGGCGGACGAATTCGACGGGGTCGACCTGGTCCGGTGCGTTCGGGCGCGGCGGCCGAGAGTTCGGTGCCTGTTCATCTCGGGTTATGCCGACCCGGTCACCGACGATCCCGACCGCGACGACTTCGTTCGCAAGCCATTTCGTCCTCACGAGCTGGTCGGCTGCGTGTGGGAGCTTCTGCAGCGCCAGGTGCCGGAGATCCAGCTCGACCTGCCGCGGCGGCACGAGAGACGGCAGCGCCAGGCCGCCCGGATCGCCTGCCTGCGCGGCGAACGCGCGGCGCCGCCGCTCAACCTAGCTGGAACCCGCCGCGCATAGGGTCGCGAGCATTCACAAAGATCGTGTTGAGCCCGTGCAGGCGCGCCCAGCCCGAGACGCTGGGCACGATAGCCGGCATCCCGGCGAGTTCGACGGCCGCCTCGACCCGCCCGTCGAACAATGTGCCGATGATGCTCTCGTGGACGAATTCCGAACCGACCGCGAGCCTGCCCTTGGCCGCGAGCTGGGCCATCCGCGCCGAGGTGCCGGTGCCGCAGGGCGAGCGGTCGATCGCCCTGTCGCCGTAGAACACTGCGTTTCGCCCATGCGCCCGCTTGTCGCGGGGGGCGCCCGTCCATTGCACATGGGTGACGCGGTCGATCGTCACGTCCTCGGGATGGACGACCGAAACCGCCTCGTTGACCCGCCGCCGCAGCACCGGGCTCCAGCGCAGCAGCCAGTCGAGCGACACGTCGTCGAGCCCGCCGAAAACGGGCTGCGGCTCGACGATCGCGTAGAAATTGCCGCCATAGGCGATGTCGACGACGAGCTCCCCAAGCCCCTCGACCGGCACCGTCACCGCTTCGCGCGCCAAGTAGGACGGCACATTTCGCAGCCGCACCGAGTCTACATAGGCGCCGTTGCGCACGTACTCGGCGAGGACCCGCCCGGCCGGCGCGTCGATCGCGACGGCCCCCTCTTGTCGCGGAGTCACGAGGCCGTGTTCCAGCGCCATCGTCACCGCGCCGATCGTGCCGTGACCGCACATCGGCAGGCAGCCGGTGACCTCGATATAGAGGATCGCGATGTCGCAATCCTCGCGCAGCGGCGGGTAAAGGATGCCGCCCGACATAATATCGTGACCGCGCGGCTCGAACATCAGCGCCCGCCGCACCCAGTCGAAGCGGGCGGCGAAATCCTGCCGCCGCTCGCTCATCGTCGAACCGTGCAGGATCGGCGCGCCGCCGATCACCAGCCGCACCGGGTTGCCGCAGGTATGGCCGTCGAGACAGGGGTAGGTGAAATTCCCGGCCGGCACGCCGTCGAAGGTCGGCATCAGCGGGGCGACAGCGGCGCCTCGATCGGGGCGCAGTTGCGCCGCCCCTGCATCAGGCAGTCTTCGAGGCGGCTCTGGTCGCGCAGCGCCCGGACGAGGATGACGCCGAGCACCGCGAGGGCCAGCGTGATCGCCAGCCCGGCCAGCGCCGCCGTGCGCCGCCTCTCGCCCCGCTCGCTTTCACTGAGCCATCCGGCCATGTCCGCATTCTATCCGTTTTGCCAGGCCGGCGACACGGCGCTCTTGGATTGCGGTCGGGCCGGGGTCTGCGGTATTCACGCGGGCTTCCGCCAACATGAGGACGCCAACGATGGCACAGCCGGGGCCGCTTTCGGGGATCACCATCGTCGACCTGTCGCGTATCCTGGCGGGTCCGTACTGCACTCATCTGATGGCCGAGATGGGCGCGCGGGTGATCAAGGTCGAGGCGCCGAAGACCGGTGACGACGCCCGCCAATACGGGCCGTTCAAGAACGGCAAGTCGACCTATTTCGCCTCGGTCAACCGCGGCAAGGAATCGATCGTCCTCGACCTCAAGGCGGCGGGCGATAAGGATATCTTCGAGCGCCTCTTGGACAAGGCCGACGCTGTCGTCGAGAATTTCCGCCCCGGCACGATGGAAAAGCTCGGCTACGGGTGGGAAACGCTGCACCCGCGCTATCCGCGCCTCATCTACGCGGCCGCGTCGGGCTTCGGCCATACCGGCCCGTTCTCGCACTATCCCAGCTACGACATGGTCGTTCAGGGACTCGGCGGGATCATGAGCATCACCGGCAATCCCGGCGAACCCTCGCCGCGCATCGGCGCCTCGATCGGCGACCTCGCCGGCGGGCTCTATACGACGATCGCGCTCAACGCCGCTCTCCTCCACCGCGAGCGTACCGGCGAGGCCACCAAGGTCGATGTCGCGCTGTTCGACTGCCAGCTCGCGATCCTCGAAAACGCGATCATGCGCTACACGACGACCGGCGACATCCCCGGGCCGCTCGGCGCGCGGCATCCGTCGATCACCCCGTTCGAGGCGTTTTCGACCAAGGACGGCAACATCATCATCGCCGCCGGCAATGACGGGCTGTGGGGAAAGCTGACCCAGGTGCTGGGCCACCCCGAGCTGTCCGAGAACCCGAACTACAAGACCAACCCCCTCCGCAACCAGCACCAGCCGCGGCTCAAGGCCGAGCTCGACAAAATCCTCGTCGCTCACACGACCGAACACTGGATCGCGGTGCTGGAAAAAGCCGGCATCCCTTGCGGGCCGGTCAACAACGTCGCCCAGGCGATCGCGCATCCGCAGGCGGCGGCGCGCAACATGCTGGTCTCGGTCGACGACCCGGTCACCGGCCGGTTCGACTACGTCGGCAACCCGCTAAAATTCTCGGCGTTCGACGACCCCAAGACCCGCGCTCCCTCGCCCGACCTCGACGCGGACCGCGCCAAAATCCTGCGCGAACTCGGCATGTGATCCGGCGGATCGCCGCCGGCATCCTCGCCGTCATCGTCCTGGCCGGCGGCGGGGGCTGGCTCTATCTGCGCTCGTCGCTGCCGCAGGAAAGCGGCACGGTCTCGGTCAGGGGCCTCTCCGCGCCGCTGACGATCGCCCGCGACCGCGACGGCGTCCCGCTGATCGCCGCGGCCAATGACGACGACGCGGCCTTCGGGCTCGGTTATGCCCATGCACAGGACCGGCTGTTCCAGATGGAGCTGCAGCGCCGTTACGGCGCCGGGCGCCTCGCCGAGATTTTCGGCGCCGACGCTTTGCCGATCGACCGACAGATGCGCGTGCTGGGCCTCTACCGGTCCGCCGAGGCCGAGCTGCCGCATCTGCCCCCCGAGGTCCGGAAATCGCTCGACGCCTATGCCGCCGGGGTCAATGCGTTCCTCGCGACCCGGCACGGCGCGCTGCCGCCCGAATTCGTGCTGCTGCGGCTGACGCCGGAACCGTGGAAGCCGGCCGACACGCTCGTCTGGGGCAAGCTGATGGACCTCCAGCTCGGCGGCAATTACCGCGGCGAACTGGAGCGCGCTCGCCTGTCGCGCATCGTCTCGCCCGAGGACATGGCGGTGCTCTACCCCGGATACCCGAAGGACGGCCCCACGATCGTCGGCGGCCTCCGCCTCGGCGAGCTGCTCCACGCGATGACCGAGGGGGTGGGGCCGACGATGGCCTCGAACAACTGGGTCGTCGACGGCGCCCACAGCCAAAGCGGCAAGCCGCTGCTCGCCAACGACCCGCATCTCGGCTTCGCGACGCCCGGCTTCTGGTACCTCGCGCGGCTCAAGACACCGGAGCGCGAGATCGCCGGCGCGACGGTCGCCGGGGCGCCGTTTGTGGTGATCGGCCATAACGACCGTATAGCCTGGGGCTTTACGACCTCGACCGCCGATATCGAAGATCTGTTCGTCGAGAAGCTCGATCCCGCCGACCCGCAGCGCTACCTGACCCCTGAGGGCAGCCAGCCCTTCGAGACCCGCGCGGAGACGATCGCCGTCAAGGGCGCGGCGCCGGTCGAGCTGACCGTGCGCTCGACCCGGCACGGCCCGGTGCTGTCCGACATGCTGCCGAAGGGGAGCACAGAGCCCGGCTATGTCCTCGCCTTGCAGGCGACCTATCTCGGCGGCGGCGACACCAGCGCCGCGGCGCTCTGGGGCCTCGGCCGCGCCCGAGACTGGGGGAGCTTCCGCGAGGCGATGAAGCTCTTTGTCGGGCCGCCGCAGAATGTCGTCTACGCCGACCGGGACGGCACGATCGGCTTTATCATGCCGGGCCGCATCCCGATCCGGAAGAGCGGGACGGGCTGGATGCCCTCGCCCGGCTGGACCGGCGCATACGACTGGACCGGGTTTGTCCCGTTTGACGAACTGCCCCAGGGCACCAACCCTGCAAAGGGGCATTTTTCCAGCGCCAACAACAAGATCGTGCCCGATACCTACAGTCACTTCATCAGCCGCGACTGGGACCGGCCTTACCGCGCGACCCGCATCGAGGAGATGCTCGCAGCCACGCCGAAACAGACGCAAGCGGCCAGCGAAGCGATGGAGGCCGACACCAAATCGCTGATGGCGAAACAGCTGATCCCGCTGATGACCCGGATCGACCCGTCCGACGCCGTTGCGCGCCGCGCCGTCGACATGCTGCGGCAATGGGATCTGCGCATGGACGGCGACAAGCCCGAGCCGCTGATCTTCACCGCCTGGCTGCGCGAATTCTCACGCACGCTTTTCGCCAAGAAGCTCGGCGCGGCGGCGGAGGGATACTGGAACCTGAAGCCCGCCGTCGTCGCCGAAGTCTTGAAGACGCGGCAGGATTGGTGCCCGGGGGGCTGCGACAAGCTGCTGGCAGATTCCCTCAACGTCGCGCTGGTCGAGTTGCGCCGCGACTATGGCGGCGACATCGCGGATTGGCGCTGGGGCAAGGCCCATATCGCCGAGTTCCCGAACCGGCTGATCGAGCGCATCCCCCTTTTGCGCGATTGGCTGCGGGTGGCGATCCCGAGCCAAGGCGGGTATGACACGGTCAATGTCGGCCCAAGCTCCGTGCACAACCCAAACCGACCGTTCGCGCAATTCTTCGGCGCCGGCTTCCGCATCGTCACCGACCTGGCCGACCCGGCCGGATCGCGGATGACCGTCGTGCCGGGCCAATCGGGGAACCCCTTGTCGCCGCATTATGCCGACCAGCTCAAGCGCTGGCGCGATTTCGAGTATCTCGTTCCAGGCCGCGCCGCCGCCGTTTCGACGCTCACGCTGGAGCCGGCACGGTGACCGTCAAGCTCGCCGATATCGAGAGGGCGGCCAAGGCGATCGCCGGCGCCGTCGCGCGCACCCCGACCGCGCCGGTCAAGGCGCTGTCGGACATGGCGGACTGCACGGCCTGGCTCAAGCTCGAAACGCTGCAGGCCACCGGCAGCTTCAAGGAGCGCGGGGCGCTCAACAAGCTCTTGTCGCTAAGCCCAGCTGAGCGCGCTGCGGGCGTCGTCGCGATGTCCGCCGGCAACCACGCGCAGGGCGTCGCCTATCACGCGCGCCGCCTCGGCATCCCGGCGACGATCGTGATGCCGGAAGGGACGCCCTTCACCAAGATCGACCGCACCGAAAGCCTTGGCGCGACGGTGCTCCTCGAAGGCGACAGCCTCGTTGCCGCGCGCCGCGCCGCCGATGCGCTGGCCGAGAAGCGCGGCTTCGTGCCGGTGCATCCTTACGATGACGAGCTGGTCATCGCCGGCCAGGGCACGCTCGCTCTCGAAATGCTCGCCGACGTGCCGGCGCTCGACACGCTGATCGTGCCGATCGGCGGCGGCGGGCTCATCTCAGGCATCGCCATCGCGGCGAAGGCGCTGAAGCCCGGGATCGAGATCGTCGGAATCCAGGCCGCGCTCTACCCGGCGATGCAGCGGCTGCGGGCGCCGTCGAACACACCGGCCGAAGGCGGCGCCACCCTCGCCGAAGGCATCGCGGTCATGGAGCCGGGGCGGATCACCCGCGAGATCGTCGCCGCGACCGTCGCCGACATCCTGCTTGTCGACGAGAACCAGATCGAGCAGGCGGTGCGGGTCCTGGTCGAGCGTGCCCATATCGTCGCCGAGGGGGCCGGCGCGGTCGGGGTCGCGGCGCTGCTCGCGCATCCCGAGCGGTTCAAGGGGCGCGATGTCGGCATCGTCGTCTCGGGCGGGAATATCGACCCGCGCCTCCTGGCCTCGATCCTGATGCGCGGGCTGGTCCGCGACGGGTGCCTGGTGCGGCTGCGCTCCGAGCTGCCCGACATGCCGGGCGTGCTGTCGCGCGTTTCGGGCATCATCGGATCGCACGGCGGTAACATCGTCGAGGTACACCACCAGCGCCTTTTTCACGACACGTCGGTCAAGCGCGCCGAGCTCGACGTGGTCGTGGAGACGCAAAACCGCCGCCACGTCGACACGCTGATCGCGGCGCTCGTCGAGGGCGGGTTCCCGACCGTGCTGCTGCCCGGCGCCGGCGATATCGGCGCCGATTCGACCTAGGCTTTCTTCACCGGCACGACCAGCACGCGGTCGACGCGGCGACCGTCCATCGCGACGATTTCGAAGCGGAAGTCGCCGGCGGCAATACGGTCGGCGATCACCGGGACGCGGTTGAGCCGCCCCATCAGATAGCCGCCGAGCGTGTGGAAATCGGCGTCCTCGCCGGGCAGATGGGTGATGTCGAGCACCGTCTTCAGCTCATCGAGCCCGACCATGCCGTCGATCAGAAAAGTCCCGTCCTCGCGCCTGACGACACGCGGGTCGTCGCCGCCGCCGGAGACCTCGCCGATCAGCGATTCGAGGATATCGGTCAGCGTCGTCAGCCCTTCGAGGTCGCCGTACTCGTCGACGACGAGCGCCATCGGCTCGCCGCTGGTCTTGAACATCTCCAGCGCGCGCAGCACGGTCACGGTGTCGGGCAGGAAAAGCGGCGGGCGAAGCGCCGCGCGCAGGTCGAATTTCTGGCCGGCGAGCGCCGCGTTGTAGAGGTCCTTGACCTGGACGATCCCGGCGAGGGCGTGCGAGCTTCCCTGCACCACCGGGAAGCGGGAAAACGTGCTTTCGCGGATCTGCCGGCGCAGCTCCTCCTCGCTGTCGTCGAGGTCGAGGAACTCGATCTGCATGCGCGGCGTCATCACCCCGCTGATCCGGCGGTCGCCGAGCCGCAGCGCGCCTTCGACGATCGCGGTCTCGGCCTCGGGGATGTGCCCCGCCGCGACCCCTTCCCGCAGCAGGAAGGCGATCTCCTCGTCGGTAACGGGCGAGGGCTCGTGCCGCAGCGGCAGGAGCGCGAGGATCAGGTCGGTGGAGCCCGACAGCACCCATTCGATCGGCGCGCCGACCCGCGCCATCCCGCGCATCAGCCGGGCGAGCGCGGCGGCGATCCGCTCGGGGTTGATGAGCGCGATGCGCTTCGGCACCAGCTCGCCGAGGATCAGCGACAGGTAGGAGATGCCGATCACCACCGCCGCCATGCTGATCACATGGGCGTAGCGCGCGGCGAAACCGGAAAATTCGGAGAGATAGTCCTGCAACGCCTCGCCGATCGTCGCCTGACCGAAGGTGCCGGAGAGGACCGCGATGATCGTGATCCCCATCTGCACCGTCGCGAGCAGGCGCGAGGGATCGCCCTTCAGCTCGATCGCCGCCTCGGCGCCGGCGCTGCCGCCGTCGGCGAGCGGCTGCAGCCGAGCCGGCCGCGCCGAGACCAAGGCGATCTCGGCCATCGCGAAAAACCCGTTGAGCAGGATGAGGAGCAGGACGATCGCGAGGTTGAGCATCAGCATCGCAACCTCCGCCGCTTAAGGCCGATCGGCGCTACCGCGAGTAGTATTCGATGACGAGGTTGGGCTCCATCGTCGCCGGGTACGGCACGTCCGCGAGCTTTGGCGCGCGGATGAAGCGGCCTTTCATGCGGTCGTGGTCGATCTCGACATAATCCGGCACGTCGCGCTCGCTCGACTGCGCCGCCTCAAGGACGAGCGCCATCTGCCTGGCCTTCTC
>DASUIE010000257.1:0-24739 GCA_036273175.1 Allostellaceae bacterium | reverse complement strand
TAGCCACTGGTCGAGGCGGCGCGCGGCGGCCGGGGTGTCGCTCAAGCGAATTTGAGCTCCGTGAGCTTCGCGAAAGGATGGCCTTCGGATGCCTTGCCGTGGGGGGCCTGAGGCCGGGCGCGCCGGCGCCGCGGTGCGGCGACAACCACGGCCGCCTCCTTGCCGGTCGCGATCCGGTAGCCGAGCCCGGCCAGAATCCCCGGCGTCGCGTCCAGCGGAGCGCCGACGAGCATCGCCAGCTCGGCGTCGATCTCGAAGCCGCCAACCCGCGCCCTGGCGCGCGCGCTCGCGGCCAGCCGCTCCAGCCGATCGGCGCGCACCGCCAGCCCGCCGACGACGCGCCGGCCGATCGACGCATAGAACGACCCCGGCAGGGACGTGTCGGCCGCCATCGCCTTGCCGCGGCTGCGGGCGCCCGGCAAATGCGGCACCGGCCGTCCCTCGCGCACCGCCCAGAGCAGCGCGCGAAAGCGCACGGTATCGGTGCCGAGCAGCGGTTCGAGATACACGCTCTCGCTGCCGAAGCGCAGTCCGAACCGGCCGAGCAACCGCCGCGTCGGGCGGTCGAGCGCGGCCACCTGCTCGGCAACCTCGGCGGCGGGCAGGCACCCCAGCGCCTCGACAAAGCGGAATACGAGCCCCCGGGCCGCTCCGCTCAGCGCCGCCTGCTGCAAAGCGAAAAGCGGCGCGAGCCGACGCTCGATCTCGCCCTTGACGAACGATGCGAGGCGCTGCCGCACCCGCTCTCGCGGCTCGCCTTCGAGAAAATTGCCGGCGGCGATCTCGATCCTCGGCGCCAGGATCGTATCGCCGGCGACGAGGCGAGCGACGACGGCATCGCGCCACACCACGCCGCCCGCCGGATCGAGCGCGAGCGCCTCGTCCGGCGACCCCGCCAGCTCGCGCGCCCGCGCCGAAACCTCGCTCCGCAGCACCCGGTTGGCCGCGGTCATCAGCGTGCGCATCGCCCCTTCCTCGACCGCGTCCGGCACGAAGCGGAAGCCGTCGAGCCGGCCGACCGGCTCGCCCTCGACCCGGACCTGGCCGCTCCGGTCGACCGAGGCGAGGAGGCTCGTGTCGGCCGCCAGGCGCCGCACCAGATAGGCCGACCGGCGATCGACGAAGCGCTGGGTGATGCTGTCGTGGAGCGCGTCGGAGAGCCGGTCCTCGATCCCCCGCGCCCGCTCCTGCCAGTCCTGGGCGCCGTCGAGCCACTCGCTGCGATGGGTGATGTAGGTCCAGGTGCGGATATGCGCGATGCGCGCCATCAACGTGTCGATATCGCCGTCGACCCGGTCGAGCTGGGCCATCTGGCCGCCGACCCAGCCGCTCGGCAGCCGCCCCGCCGGCACGGCCAGATGGACAAAGCACTGGCCGAGAAAGCGGGCGTGGCTGTCGCTCATCACCTTGCGGAAATCGGGAATCTGGCAGACTTCCCACAGCAGGCGAACCGCGCCCGGATTGGTCGCCAGCGCGGCGATTTCGGCATTGCGCGACAGGTGCTGCAGGGCGCGGTGGTCGTCGGCGTCGCGCGTCGGGATCAGCGCCGGCATCGGCGGGCGCTCGTCGAGACTGTGGAGAAGGGCGCCGACCGAACGGAAGCTGAGGTTGACGTTGCGCCATGACAGTCGGGTCAGCGGCTCGAAGCGGTGCTCCTCGACCGCCGCGACGATGCCGGGATCGAGCTCGCCCTCGTCGGCGGTCGTGCCAAAGCTGCCGTCGTCCATGTGGCGGCCGGCGCGACCGGCGATCTGCGCGATCTCGGCCGCGGTCAGGCGGCGCGGGAAGCGGCCGTCGAACTTCGCGAGCCGGGCAAAGGCGACATGGTCGAGATCCATGTTGAGCCCCATGCCGATCGCGTCGGTCGCGACGAGGTAGTCCACCTCGCCGGCCTGAAACATGCCGACCTGGGCGTTGCGGGCGCGCGGGCTCAGCGCCCCGAGGACGATCGCGGTGCCGCCGCGCTGGCGCCGCACCAGCTCGGCGAGAGAGAACACGTCCGAGATCGAGAACGCGACGACCGCGCTGCGCGGCGGCAGGCGCGTCACCTTTCTGTGGCCGGTATAGGACAGGGTCGAAAGGCGGGGCCGGCTGACATACTCGGCGTTCGGGACCAGCCGCCGCATCAAGGGTCGGATCGTGTCGGCGCCGAGGAACATCGTCTCGACCGAGCCGCGTGCGTGCAGCAGCCGCGCCGTGAAGACGTGGCCCCGCTCCGGATCCGCGCAAAGCTGGATCTCGTCGACGGCGAGAAACTCGACCGGCCGGTCGAGCGGCATCGATTCGACGGTGCAGACGAAATAGGACGGATTGGGCGGAAGGATTTTTTCCTCGCCCGTGATCAGGGCCACCGCCCGCGCGCCCCGCTTCTTGACGACCCGGTCGTAGTTTTCCCGCGCCAGCAGCCGCAGCGGGAAACCGATCATGCCGCTTTGGTGATCGAGCATCCGCTCGATCGCGAAATGAGTCTTGCCGGTATTGGTCGGCCCGAGGACCGCGACGAGGCGCGGCGCAGAGCGGTAAAGGCTCATGCGGCAAAAGTGCTGCCCCAACGGCGGTTGGGCAAGAGCAAAAGAGTCCCCCCTCTCCGCAGCTTAAAGCTTCCTTATCCATCGCCGGACAATTCTTTCGGCGATGACGACCGGAACCCAGACCAAATCTCGCGGGCGGGGCGAGGCCTCGCTCCTGAACGATTACTGCGCGCAGCTCGGCACCCTGCTGGAGCGGCGGCACACCGAGCGGGCCCTGATCGCCGCCAAGGAACAGGCCGAGCGCGCCGCCGCGCTGGCCGAGGAATCGATGCGCCAGGCCTTGGAGGCCGATCGCGCCAAAACCAAGTTCCTGGCCAATATGACGCACGAGCTGCGGACGCCGCTCAACGCGATCATCGGCTTTTCCGAGCTTATTCAAAATTCGCCGAAACAGGCCGACGAGCATTCGGCCTATGCCAGCTACATTCACGATTCCGGGACCCATCTGCTCGGAATCCTCAATGGCGTGCTCGACCTCGCCCGAATCGAGGCTGGAAGGCTCGTGCTCGAACAGCACGAGGTTTCGATCGCCGAGCTGGTCGAGGCCGCGGTCGGGACCCATGGCGCCGCGGCTGCGCGCAAATCGATCGGGATCGCCGCCCGCACGCCGGTGGAACATTCGGCCTGGCTCGATCCCGGCAAGCTTAAGCGGGTGCTCGATAATCTGCTGTCGAACGCGATCAAGTTCACGCCGGAGGGCGGCACGATCGAAATCGCCAGCACGATCGCCGCCGCGGGGCAGCTGGTCGTCGCCGTCTGCGACACCGGCTGCGGCATTCCCGCCGACTACCTCGACCGCGTGCTCGAGCCGTTCGGCCAGGTCGAGGATCACCTGACGCGGGAAAATGACGGCGTCGGCCTCGGCTTGCCGATCGCCAAGGCGCTGGTCGCGCTGCATGGCGGCTCGCTCCGCCTGATCAGCGAGGTCGAGGTCGGAACCACGGCTGAAGTTTGGCTGCCCGCCGATCGCGTGCGACTGGCCGGGAACTCGGTATCGAGCTTGGGGGCGGAAAACCATGGAAGTCGCTGACCTGCAATTGCAGCCCAACATGCGCATCGGCCGTATCATCGCGGTGTCGGCCGCCCAGGTCGTCGGGCTGCTGCAGCCGCGCGAACAGGAAGGCGTGGTGCTGCCGAGCCTGCCGCTGGAGATGGGTGCGCTGGTCAAAATCCACACCCGTGCCTCTATCGTTTACGGCATGGTCAGCGGGCTGCGCGTGCCGCTCCCCTCGGTCGCCGCCTTCGATGACGATCTGAAGATCGTGGAGATCGAGCTGCTCGGCGAGAAGTCGCACGGCGCGGTCGGGGAGGCGCAAGGCTTTCGCAGGGGCGTCTCGACCTTTCCGGCGCTCGAAGACGCGATCGACCTGGCGACGCCGCGGGATATCGCCGAGGTCTACGCCCCGCCGCAAGTGACGACGGCGCCGGTCGGCACGATCCACCAGGACGACTCGGTGACCGCCTACCTGCTGGTCGACGACCTGCTCGGCAAGCATTTCAGCATCGTCGGCACCACCGGCTCGGGCAAATCCTGCGCCGTCGCGACGATCTTGCGCGCGGTCATCGGGAAGATGCCGAACTCGCATGTGCTGATGATCGACCCGCACAACGAATATTCTTCGGCCTTCGGCGCGCAAGCGTGCGTGCTGAGCCCCAATGACGGCCTGCATCTCCCCTATTGGCTGTTCAACTTCGAGGAGCTCGCCGAACTGGTGCTGGGCCGCAGCCGCGATTCCGAGCAGGCCAAGGTGCTCGCCGACGCGGTGCTCTCGGCGAAGCACACCCATTTCGTCAAATCCGGCCTCGAACAACATGGCACGGTCGACACCCCGGTCCCGTACCGCATGTCGGACGTCCTGCGCTTTCTCGATGCGGCGATGGGCGCGCTGAACCGAGGCGAGGCGGTCGCCGCCTACCAGTCGGTCAAGGCGCGGATCATGGCTCTGCAAACCGACACCCGGTACGCCTTCGTCTTCGGCGCCAGCCTCAGCCTGCGCGACGACATGTCGGACGTGCTGTCGCAGCTCTTCCGCATCCCCGTCGCGGGCCAGCCGGTGACGATCCTCGACATCTCGGGCGTGCCGTCGGAAGTGCTGAATGTCGTCATCTCGGTCATCTGCCGCCTGACGTTCGATTTCGCGCTGTGGAGCGAGACGCCGATCCCGATCACGATCGTCTGCGAGGAGGCGCACCGCTATGCGCCGCGGGATCGCGAGCTCGGGTTCGAGCCGGCCAAGCGCGCCCTGTCGCGGATCGCCAAGGAAGGGCGCAAATACGGCGTTTCGCTGTGCGTCGTCAGCCAGCGGCCGACCGATTTGGCGCCGGGCCTTCTTTCCGAATGCAACACGCTCTTCGCGCTGCGGATGAGCAACCAGGAAGACCAGGAGATCGTGCGCGGCGCGCTGCCCGAGGCCTCGCACGGATTGATGAACTTCCTGCCGGCGCTGCGCAACGGCGAGGCAATCGCGGTCGGCGAAGGGGTATCGATGCCGATGCGCATCTGTTTTGCCCCGCTGCCGGAGGAAAACCAGCCGCGCAGCTCGACCGCCTCGTTCGCGGCGGCGTGGTCGCGCGATATCGGCGACCGCGCGGCGATCAGCCAGACGATCGACCGCTGGCGCCGCGGCGTCCGCGATGCCGCATAGGGCTTGCGGCAGCGGCGGTTTGGTCACATATCTCGCGGTAATCGCTTTCCGATTCCGCTTTGAGAGATGACCCAGGAAACCCCTGACCCCGCTGTCGAGACCCGCAGCTTCGAGGCAGAGACCAGTCGCCTTCTCGATATCGTCGCGCATTCGCTTTACAGCGAAAAACAGATCTTCCTGCGCGAATTGATCTCGAACGCCTCGGATGCCTGCGACCGGCTTCGCTATGCCGCGCTGACGGAGCCCAACCTTGTCGAGGGCGACGCGTTTTACCGGGTCGTGCTGACGCCGGTGAAGTCGTCCCGCACGCTGACGGTCGCCGATAACGGGATCGGCATGAACCGCGAGGAGCTGATCGAAAACCTCGGTACGATCGCGCGGTCCGGCACCGCCGCCTTTGTCAATTCGATGTCTGGGGACGCGAAAAGCGACCTCAGCCTGATCGGTCAGTTCGGCGTCGGCTTTTATTCCGCGTTCATGGTCGCCGACCGGGTCGAGGTGCTGAGCCGCAAGGCCGGCGACAGCGAGGGCTGGCGCTGGTCGTCTGACGGCCGGGGTACCTTTACGGTCGAACCCGGCGTCGAGGTGCCGCGCGGCACGCGGATCACGCTGCATCTTCGCGAGGGCGACGACGAGTATTTGGAGCCGCACCGGCTGCGGCAGATCGTCACTACCTATTCCGACCACATCGCGCTGCCGATCGTGCTCGCCGACGGCAGCAAGGAAGACACGATCAACACCGCCTCGGCACTGTGGACGCGGCCCCGCGCCGAGATCACGCCCGAGCAGTACAAGGAGTTTTATCACCATGTCGGGCACGGCTTCGACGAACCGTGGTTGACGCTTCACGCCAAGGCGGAGGGCACGGTCGAATACACCTATCTGCTGTTCGTCCCGAGCGCCAAGCCATTCGACCTGTTCGACCCCGACCGCAAGACCCGGCTCAAGCTCTATGTCCGCCGGGTCTTCATCACCGAGGAAGGCACCGAGCTCGTCCCGTCCTATCTCCGCTTCCTCCGCGGGATTGTCGACAGCGAGGACCTGCCGCTCAATGTCAGCCGCGAAATGCTGCAGACCAACCCGATGGTCGCGCGCATCCGCCAGCAGCTCGCTCGCCGCGTGCTCTCCGAGCTTTCGAAGAAGGCGACCGACGCGGCCGATGAATACGCCAATTTCTGGGACAATTTCGGCGCGGTGCTGAAGGAGGGCTTGTACGAGGACCGCGAGCAGCGGGAGACGCTGCTGAGCCTCGCCCGCTTCCGCTCGACCGCGCGTGAGGGCCTCGTCTCGCTCGACGATTACGTCGCCGCGATGAAGCCGGGCCAGGATGCGATCTATACGATCACCGGCGACAATATCGATCTCCTCGCCAAGAGCCCGCAGCTTGAGGGGTTCCGGGCGCGCGAGGTCGAAGTGCTGCTGATGACCGACCCGATCGACGAGTTCTGGCTGCCGTCCGTCGGCACCTTCAAGGAAAAGCCGTTCAAATCGGCGACGAGGGGCGGGGCCGACCTCGACAAGATCGCGCTGCCCGAGGACAAGAAGGACGCCGACGAAAAGCCCGAACCGCCGGCCAAGCTGGGCAGCCTGATCGCGATTTTCAAGCTGGCGCTCGGCGAGGCGGTCAAGGACGTGCGCAGCTCGGAGCGGCTGACCGACAGCGCGGTCTGCCTTGTCGCCGACGAAGGCGATATCGACATGCACCTCGAGCGCCTTCTAAAGGCGCACCGCCAGCTCGACACGACCGCGAAGCGCATTCTCGAAATCAACCCGCGCCATCGGCTGATCGAGCGGCTCGCCGCCTCGGTCGGCGAGACCGGCGCGTCGGATCAGCTTGCGGAATTCGCCTGGGTCCTGCTCGACCAGGCCCGCATCATCGAGGGTGAGGCCTTGCCCGACCCGGCCGCGTTCGCGCGCCGGCTGGCTGGACTTTTGGAAAAGGGCCTTCCCGGGCCGCGCTAAGTCGCCTTGGTCCAGAACGAGACGATCAGACCGCCGATAACGATCAGCGCGCCGCCAACGGCGATGGGCAGGCCGGGGAGCGTGCGGAAGACCGCGTAGTTGACGATCTGCCACACGACAAACAGCGTGGCGATATAGAGCCCGACCACGCGCTCGAACGGCAGCGGCGCGAGGTTCAGCATGACGCCGTACCCGAGCAGAAGAACCCCGCCTCCGCCCAGCATCGCGGCGCGCGCGAGGCCGGTCCGCCCGAACAGGCCCATCCGCACGATCGCGTCGCCGGTCGCTTCGAGTGTCGTCGCCGCGACCAGAAAGACCCAAACCGTCAAAAATATCCGCATCAGGCGAAATAGGGCGCCTGGCCCGGCGGCAGTCCGACCTCGAAGACATTAAGGGCGTTACCGATCGCGGTGTAGTAGCCGATGATCGTGCCCAGCTCGACCACGCCCCCCTCGCCAAACGCGCCGATACCCTCCTTGAAGCTCGCATCGGAAAGGCGCTTGGTATCGATCAGCTCGGTGACGAGCCGGTAGACCAGCGCCTGGTCCTTGGCCTGGAATTGCGGGGTCCCGCCGGTGCGGATCGCCTCGATCGCGGCGGCGGGCACCCCGGCCTCGACCGCGAGCGGCGCGTGCGCATGCCATTCGTAATTGGCGCGGATGTGCCGGGCGGTCAGGCAGATCGACAGCTCGGACAGGGCCGGCGGCAACGAGCTGCCCCAGCGCAGGAATTCGCCGAGCCGCTGCAGGTGCGAGCATACCTCCGGCGAGCGGATCAGGATTTGAAACGGGCCACCGAACCGGCCGCGCTTTCCCGAGACGATCTCGTCATGGACCTTCTTTTGCGCCGGGTTCATCTCGGCCGGGGCCAAATCGCGATAGCGGGCCATGGACTGCTCCTGTGGTTGCCCGGAGATCATAGGGCGAACCCATTCGGGTTACAGCGATTTAATCCGCGTGAAACCGGCGTGTCAGACAGCCGTTCCCATGTTGAGGCAACAAAGCGGGGCCGCGACCGCGGCGCCTCGCGCGCAGGAGAATCCGAATGACACAAACTGATGCAAACCGCCGCCCCTGGTGGAAAGGCCGGCGCAGCGCCGCGTTGGCGGCGGGGCTCGCCGCGACGCTGGCGCTGTCGCCGCTTGTCTGGGCCGAAACCGACTCCTCTCAGAGCTCGGCGAACACCTCGATCCCGACGCCGCAGATTTCCCAGCAAAGCTTTGCGCCGCTGGTCAAGAAAGTGCTGCCGGCGGTCGTCAATATCTCGGTTACCGAAAAGCCGACCGCCGACGACCAGATGTCGGATCAGTCGTTCGACACGTCGCCCGGCGACAATAATTCGCCGTTCGACGAGTTTCTGCGCCGCTTTTTCGAGCAGCATGGCGGCAACGGCCAGTCGGTCCCGCGCGAGTTCGGCGGCCATCCCAACGACCAGGAAGGGGTGAAGCGCATCGCCCTCGGTTCTGGCTTCATCATCGACCCGGCCGGCTACATCGTCACCAACAACCATGTCGTCGGGCAGGCCGCGAAGGTTCAGGTGATCCTGCAAGACGGCACCAAGTACACCGCCAAGATCACCGGACGCGACCCGCGCACCGACCTCGCGGTGTTAAAGATCGACGCCGACAAGCCGCTGCCCAGCGTCAGCTTCGGCGACAGCAACGCGGCGCAGATCGGCGACTGGGTCGTCGCGGTCGGGAACCCGTTCGGGCTCGGCGGGTCGGTCACCACCGGCATCATCTCGGCACGCGGCCGCGATATCCACGAAGGCCAGTTCGACGACTTTCTGCAGATCGACGCGCCGATCAACCGCGGCAATTCCGGCGGTCCGACCTTTAATCTTCAAGGCCAGGTGATCGGCATCAACACCGCGATCTATTCGCCCAATGGCGGCAGCGTCGGTATCGGTTTCGCGATTCCGTCGAACATCGCCAGTAAGGTGGTCAGCGAACTGCGCGAGCACGGCAAGGTGCAGCGCGGCTGGCTCGGCGTCCAGATTCAGGAGGTGACGCCCGCCATCGCGGCGAGTCTCGGCCTCAAGGGCGAGGAAGGTGCGCTGGTCGCGGTCGTCACCGCCAACAGCGCCGCCGCCAAGGCCGGGCTGAAACAGGGCGATGTGGTCCTGTCGTTCAACGGCAACGAAATCAAGAAGCTGCGTGACCTGTCCCGGTTTGTCGCCGCGACGGCGCCAGGCTCGACGTCAAACATGGTGGTATGGCGTAACGGTGAACGCATGACCCTTCCGGTGACGGTCGGCGAGGCTCCGGCCAACCCGCAGGTGGCCTCAGCCAACAGCGAGCCGCGACAGAGCGAGAAGGCGAGCAGCACCGTGGCTCTCGGCATGCACTTCGCGCCGCTGACCAGCGAACTGCGCCGAGAGCTTCACGTCGGCCACGATGTCTCCGGCGTCGTCATCACCGGCGTCGACAGCGGCAGCCTTGCCGACAATTTAGGCCTGGGCCGCGGCGACGTGGTGCAGGCGATCAACCAGCAGCCGGTGAAGACCCCGCACGAGGCCGCGGAGAAGCTGAAGGGCATCGCCGATTCGAACCACAAGACCGCGCTGCTGCTGCTGAACCGGCACGGCATCACGCAGTATGTCGGGATCAGCGTCGACAAGGAGCACGGGTAGACACCCGGGCGACGCCGAAAAGGGCGCCTTCGGGCGCCCTTTTTTTATTGAAGAGGCGGCAGTGTCAGCGGTGGCGCCAATTCGGCTCGGGCCGGCTGTCGCCGTCGCGGGTCGAGGATAGCGGTACGCGCGCCTCCAGCCGTTCGAGCTCGATGCGGGTGCGGGCGCCCGCGCGAAGCAGCCGGTCGCTCGCTTCCCGCAGCCCGGCGCGGCTCTCCTGCGTGTCGCCGGCAAGGGCCACGTCGAATGCGGCGAGAAACGCCGCGATGTCGGCATCGACCCGAGCGCGCAGCTCCTTGTCGATAAAGCTGCCGGCATCCTTTTTTCGCGCCTCGCCCGGTTCACCGCCGCCATTCGTCTGGTAGTTGTAGCGCGGCGGCATCGGCGGGCGCGGCTCGAACCGGTCGTTCTGCGGCTGCGAAGGCTGCGCCTGCGCCTGCGGCGGAGGAGTCGGCGCGGGGTACCCGTTGCCGGAGTGATCGGCGCCATTGCCGTTGGTGTGGCCATTGCCGTTCGCGCCATTACCGCCGAGCGACAAATGCAGCGTTCGGCGCGCGTCGCCATTTGTCGCCGAGGCGACTTCCGGGCGAGGCGCGGCCGGCCGCGCCAGCGTCGCCGTAAGCCCCGGCGCAGCGTCGAACGCCGCGGGTTCCGGACGAGTTACTACCGGTGGCGGAGCAACCGCGGCCACGGCGACAGGCTCGGCATGCGCCTTCACCAGTTGCGGCTCGACCGCCGGGATGGCCGTTTCAGCGGCAGGCTGACGCTCGCGGCTGCGGCTAACGATATAGCTGATCGCCGGCGGTGAGCAATCGTAAGTCCGCGCGATACTTGCCAGTGTCTCCCCCGCCTCATATCTGGCCATGATCAACGGCCAATCCGATTGAGGGATTTTTCCTCGTCTACCAGACTTTTCCATTCGTAGACCCTGAGATACCCGATGTTTCGTTGAGTGAGTCTTATTCAGTACTTGCGGTGTCCTGTGATCGTCATGGAATCGTGTTCGACGCATCAGGTGCGTCGGAGACTATTCGATCGCGAGAACATCGCTATCGCTCGGCTTCTTGCCGAGACTCTGCCGGTGGATGAGACCCCGTCGGCTTTTTCTCTGTGGAAGATAGTAGCGGCAACTATGCACAGAATGAAGCGTTTTCATTCCACCGGCAACCGCAAAATCTCGACACGGTTGATCTCGCCGTCAATTCAGAGCCTAACGATCTTACCCGGGTTCATAAGATTATCGGGGTCGAGGGCTGCCTTGAGGGTTCGCATGACCTCGACCGCCTCGCCGTGTTCAGCCGGAAGAAACTCGATCTTGCCGTAGCCGACCCCATGTTCGCCGGTGCAAGTGCCCTCCATTTCGAGCGCCCGAGTCACCATTCGATCGTTAAGGCGACTCGCTTCGGCGATTTCTTCGGGCTGCTTGGGGTCGATCATGAAGACCAAGTGGAAATTGCCGTCGCCGACATGCCCAACCATGGCCGACGGGATCGACGATTGCGCGAGGTCGCGCTTTGTCTCGGCGATACATTCGGCGAGCCGCGAGATCGGCACGCAGACATCGGTCGCCCAGCCCTGGCTGCCCGGCCGCAGCGCCAGCGCGGCATAATAGGCGTCGTGACGAGCCTGCCAGAGCTTGTTGCGCTCCTCCTGGGTCGAGGCCCAGCGGAAGTCGCTGCCGCCATTGTCACCGGCGATCTCCTTGACGATCGCGACCTGCTCGGCGACGCCGGCGGTGGTCCCGTGAAACTCGAAGAACAGTGTCGGCGCGACCTGGTTGTCGAGTTTCGAGTACTTGTTGATCGCGTCGATCTGCGCCTCGTCCAGGAGTTCTATGCGCGCCACCGGAACGCCGGACTGGATCGTCGTGATGACGGTGCCGACCGCCGCCTCGATCGTCGGAAAGGCGCATACCGCGGCCGACATCGCCTCGGGGATGCCGTAGAGCCTGAGCGTCACTTCGGTGATGACGCCGAGCGTTCCCTCCGAGCCGACGAACAGCCGGGTCAGGTCGTAGCCGGCCGCCGATTTCCGCGCCCGGCGCGCGGTGCGAATCACCCTGCCGTCGGCGAGCACCACGGTCAGCGACAGCACATTCTCCCGCATCGTGCCGTAGCGCACCGCGTTGGTGCCCGAGGCGCGGGTCGCCGCCATGCCGCCGAGCGACGCATCCGCGCCGGGATCGATCGGGAAGAAAAGGCCGGTATCGCGCAGATACTCGTTCAGCTGCTTGCGGGTCACCCCGGCTTGGACGGTCACGTCGAGATCCTCCGCGCCGACGCGCAGCACCCGGTTCATCTGCGACAGGTCGATGCACACGCCGCCTTTCAGCGCCGCGACATGGCCCTCGAGCGAGGTGCCGGTGCCAAACGGGATCATCGGCGTCTTGTACCGCGCGCAAAGCTTGACGATCTCGCTCACTTCCTCGGTGCTGGCCGCAAAGGCGACCGCGTCGGGGGCGTGCGGCTGGTGGTAGGATTCGTCCTGGCCATGCCGCTCGCAGATCGCCGCCGACGTCGTCAGCCGGTCGCCGAGGAGCTGGCGCAGGCTGTCGCGCAGTCCGGGATCGAAGGGTTCGCGAGATAAGGCGACGAGGGCCATGGCGGACTTCTGCGCAAAACGGCGGAAATCGAGCATTACTCTTGAGCGCGGGGCGCCGCAACCCCGGCAGGCCCCGCGGCGACCGCGGGCGCGGGCCGCGAACTCGCCCGCATTGAGCGCGAGGCCGGCAACGGCTACCTTGCTGCCGGACATGAGGTGAGGCCCGGAAATGGCCCTGGCGGCGGTCACGCTCGACGACAAGTACAATCTGGAACGCGGGCGGGTATACCTTACCGGCACGCAGGCGCTGGTGCGCCTGCCGCTGCTTCAGCGCCAGCGCGATGTCGCGGCGGGGCTCAATACCGGGTGCTTTATTTCCGGCTATCGCGGCTCGCCGCTCGGCGCGTTCGACCAGGCGCTGTGGGGCGCGCGGCGGTTTATCGAGCAGAACCACATCAAGTTCTCGCCCGGCATCAACGAGGAGATGGCGGCGACATCGGTCTGGGGCACGCAGCAGATCGGCCTGTTTCCGGGCGCCAAATACGACGGCGTCTTTGCCATCTGGTACGGCAAGGGGCCGGGCGTCGACCGCAGCGGCGATGCACTGAAGCATGGCAATTCGGCCGGAACGGCCCGCCACGGCGGGGTACTGGCGATCGCCGGCGACGACCACACCTGCAAATCCTCGACCCTGGCGCATCAATCCGAGCTGGCGTTTATCGATGCCGCGATCCCGGTGCTCAACCCGGCCGGGGTCGAGGAGATCCTCGATTACGGTCTCTACGGCTGGGCGATGTCGCGCTATGCCGGATGCTGGGTCGGGTTCAAAACCGTGGCCGAGACGATGGACAGCTCGGCCTCGGTGTCGGTCGCGCCGGACCGGGTGACGATCGTCGAGCCGGCCGATTTCGCGATGCCGCCGGGCGGGCTCAACATCCGCTGGCCGGACACGCCGCTCGACCAGGAGCACCGCCTCCACCGCTACAAGCTCGACGCCGCGCGCGCCTTCGCAAGCGCCAACGGCATCGACCGAATCGTCATCGACAGCCGCAAGCCGCGGATCGGCATCGTCACCACCGGCAAATCCTATCTCGACCTGCGCCAGGCGCTCGACGATCTCGGCATCGACGCGGGTTTCGCCGAGGCGATCGGCCTCAGGGTCTACAAGGTCGCGATGCCGTGGCCGCTCGAGCCGGAAGGGGTGCGGCGCTTCGCCGAGGGGCTCGAGGAAATCCTCGTCGTCGAGGAAAAGCGCAGCATCGTCGAGCAGCAGCTCAAGGAACAGCTTTACAACTGGCCCGCCGACCGCCGGCCGCGCGTTTTCGGCAAGTTCGACGACGCCGGGAACTGGGTGCTGCCATCGAACGGCGAGCTGTCGCCCGCCGAGGTGGCGCGCGCGATCGCCGGACGCTTTGCCCGGTTCGACGAGTCGGGGCGGCTTGCCGAGCGCGCCGCCGTGCTCGACGCGCGCGAGCGCAAGAACAGCGGCATGGTGGTGCCGTTTGCCCGCACGCCGTATTTCTGCTCGGGCTGTCCGCACAACACCTCGACCAAGGTGCCGGAGGGGAGCCGCGCGCTCGCCGGGATCGGCTGTCACTACCTGTCGCAGTTCATGGACCGCTCGACCGCGACGTTCAGCCAGATGGGCGGCGAAGGCGCGGCCTGGATCGGCCAGGCGCCGTTTGTCGACACGCCGCACGTCTTCGCCAATATCGGCGACGGCACCTACACGCATTCCGGCATCATGGCGATCCGCTCCGCCGTCGCGGCGCGCGTCAACATGACCTACAAGGTGCTGTTCAACGACGCGGTGGCGATGACCGGCGGCCAGCCGCTCGACGGCGGGCTGACCGTGCCGGCGGTGGCGCGGCAGCTTTCGGCCGAAGGAGTCGGGCCGATCGTCATCGTCACCGACGAGCCCGAAAAATACCCACCCGGCACCGAGTTCCCGGCCAACGCGACGGTCCGTCACCGCGACGAGCTCGACCACGTGCAGCGCGAGTTGCGCGAGCTGCCGGGCGTCACCGCGATCGTCTACGACCAGACCTGCGCCGCCGAGAAGCGCCGCCGCCGGAAGCGCGGCCGGTTCCCGGACCCGCCCCGCCGCGTCGTCATCAACGACCTCGTCTGCGAGGGCTGCGGCGACTGCTCGACCCAGTCGAACTGCCTGTCGGTGGTGCCGGTGGAGACCGAGTTCGGGCGCAAGCGGACGATCGACCAATCGAGCTGCAACAAGGATTTCTCGTGCCTCAAGGGCTTCTGCCCAAGCTTTGTCACCGTCGAGGGCGGCAGCCTCAGGAAGCGCGAGGCCGGCGACCTCGGCGAGGATGGGCTCCCGCCCCTTCCCGATCCCGCGCTGCCCGGGCTCGATCGCCCCTACGGCATCGTCGTCGCCGGGGTCGGCGGCACCGGCGTGGTGACGATCGGTGCGCTGCTCGGCATGGCCGCGCATCTCGAAGGCAAGGGTGTCGGCGTTCTCGACATGCTCGGCATGGCGCAAAAAGGCGGCGCGGTGATGAGCCATATCCGCGTCGCCCGGACGCCGGAAGAGCTGCATGTCGCGCGCGTCGCCGCCGGCCAGGCGCGGCTGCTGCTCGGCTGCGACCTCGTCGTCGCCGCCAGCGCCGATGCGGTGTCGAAGCTCGGCGGCGAGAGTCACGCCCTCGTCAACACCTACGAGACGATCACCGGAGACTTCACCCGCAACCCCGACCTGGCCTTCCCCGGCGCCGATCTGCGCCGTGCCGTGGCCGCCGCGACCGGACCGGACAAGGCCGAATTTCTCGATGTGACGCGGCTCGCGACGGGGCTCTTCGGCGACTCGATCGCGACCAATCTGTTCATGCTCGGCTATGCCTATCAGCGCGGGCTGGTGCCGGTTTCGGCGGAGGCGATCGAACAGGCGATCGGTTTGAATGCGGTCGCGGTCGATTTCAACCGCAGCGCCTTTCGCTGGGGGCGGCGCTGCGCCGTCGACCGCGCGCTGGTCGAAGCGCGGGCCGCGCCGGCGCAAGCGGTGACCGAAAGCCGCCGCCTATCGGAAACGCTCGACGAGGCGATCGCGCGCCGCGCCGGCTTTCTGGCCGACTACCAGAACGCCGCCTATGCCGAGCGCTATCTCGCCCGCGTCGCCCAAATCCGCGCGGCCGAGGCGGCGGCGGCGCCGGGCAGCACCGCGCTCGCCGATACGGTGGCGCGGGCGCTGTTCAAGGTGATGGCCTATAAGGACGAATTCGAGGTCGCGCGGCTTTACGCCGAGACCGATTTCCGCGGCCGCGTCGCCGAGCAGTTCGAGGGCGACTACACGCTCAAATTCCATCTCGCGCCGCCGCTCCTCGGCAACCGCGACCCGGAGACCGGCCATCTGCGAAAGCGGCCCTACGGACAGTGGATGTTCGCCGCGTTTGGCGTGCTGGCGAAAATGAAGTTCCTGCGCGGCACCGCCTTCGACATTTTCGGACGCAGCCCGGAGCGCCGCGCCGAGCGGGCGCTCGTCGCCGAGTACGAGGCGCAGCTCGACGAGATCGGCCATGGACTCTCGGCGGCCAACCACGCGGTCGCGGTCGAGCTCGCGGCGGTACCGATGGAGATCCGCGGCTACGGTCACATAAAGGAAGCGGCGCTCGAAAAGGCAAAGGCGAAGTCGGCGGCGCTGATCGCGCAATTCCGTTCGCCGCCGCCTCGCGCGCTCGCGGCCGAATAGGGGGAATTGGGGGGAAGCAGGTGTCACGCTGGATCGGAGCGCTGTGTCTGGCGGCGCTGCTCGGCGTCCACGGCGCGGCCATGGCCTGTCAGGGACGCGGCACGCCGGTGCTCGACGAGGATTTCAAAAACCCCGATATCGGCTGGGGCAAGCCCGACACGATCGCGGCCTATACCCAGGCGGGGCTGGTGCTGAAGCCGCCGGTCAACGGCAGCGCCTGGCGCTGGAACCGCAACTTTACGATGGCGCGCGCCGATCTGTGCGTCGAGGTGGTCAACCCGTCGCCGCTGCCGAGCCCGGCCAACGAGGAAAACACCGGCGATGTCGGGCTGTGGTTCTGGAGCAAGGACGCGCAGAATTTCTTCACCGCGACGATCTCGCTCGACGGCACCGCCTCGGTCGACCAGCTCGTCAACGGCATCTGGCGGCCGGTCGTACCCCCTGCCCCATCGCCGGCCGTGCGCACCGCCGCGGGCGCGATCAACGAGGTCGAACTGGTGAGCAACGGCAACTCGGCGACGTTTTTCGTCAACGGCAGCCGCGTCGCCGATTTCCACGGTCAGGCCCCGCCCGGCGGCGGCGCCCCCGGCATCTTCGCCGAGAGCGGGCCGAAGATCACGACCTGGGTCTTCCCCAGGGCGCGGCTCTTCTGACTATCCCTCCCCGAGCGGCAGGGCGATAAAGCGGCTGTTGCCCTCCCGCTCGACGCGGACGAGGGCGAATTTGTGCCCGGCCTTCTTCGCCGCCGCGACGAGCTGCGTGAGCTGGTCGGGAGCGGAGACCGCAGCCCCGCCCACCGCCGTGATCAGGTCGCCGGCGCGCAGCCCCTGGGTCGCCGCGTTGCCGTTTTGCGGCACCTCGACGATGACGATGCCCTTGGCCGCGTCCGGCAGCGAGAACTGCTTGCGCAGCTCCGGCGTGTCCTTGGCGAGCTTTAGGCCAAGAGCATCGACAGTCGGCGGCGGCTTCGGCTTTTCCGGCTGAGGCGGATGCGGCGCCGGCCGGTTGGGATTGAGCGCGGTGACCTTGAGCTCGGTGTCGAATTCCTTGCCCTCCCGCCAGATCGATACCTTGACCGTCTGGTCGGGCTTGGTGTCCGCGACCATTCGCGGCAGCTGGCGGCTGCGGTCGATCGGCTTGCCGTCATAGCTGAGGATAACGTCGCCGGGGTGCAGCTTGGCGGTCGCCGCGGGGCTTCCCGGATCGATCGCGGCGATCATCGCCCCGCGCCCCTTGTCGAGCCCGACCGAATCGGCCAGCTCCTCGGTGACCGGCTGGATGCGAGCCCCGATCCAGCCGCGCTCGACCTTTCCGGTGGCCTTGAGCTGGTCGATGATCGGCCGCGCCACGGTCGCCGGGATCGCGAAGCCGATGCCGATCGAGCCGCCCGACGGCGAATAGATAGCGGTATTGATGCCGATCACCTGGCCCGACAGGTCGAACATCGGCCCGCCCGAATTGCCGCGGTTGATCGACGCGTCGGTCTGCAGATAGTCCACATAGGGGCCGGAGTGGATGTCGCGCGCGGTCGCCGAAATGATCCCGGCGGTGACCGAGCCGCCAAGTCCGAACGGGTTGCCGATCGCGAGCACCCAGTCGCCGACCCGCGCCTTCGACGAGTCGCCCCAGCTCGCCGCCGGCAGCGGCGCCTTCGGCTCGACCTTGAGGAGCGCGAGGTCGGTGATCGAATCCCGGCCGATCACCTGGGCCTGCAGCGAGGTGTCGTCCGACAGCGTGACGGTGATGCCCTCGGCGTTGGCGATCACGTGGTTGTTGGTGACGATCAGCCCGGACGGATCGACGATAAAGCCCGAGCCGAGCGAGGCGGCGCGCGGCCCGTTGGGATTGGCCTTGTCGCCGAAGAAATCGCGGAAGAAGTCGTCGAGCGACGAGTCCGGCGAGGGCGGCTGCGCCTCGGCGGTGTTCTTCGGCGGCGGCACGATCGCCTTGGTCGTCGAGATGTTGACGACCACCCCGACCAGCCGGCCGGCGAGCTGCGAGAAGACGTCGGCGAATTGCCCGGGGGTTTGCGGCGCCGGCGCTGGCGCCGGCGGGATCACCGGCGCGTCGGAAGGCTGCGCCCGCCCCGGCGCCGCCGGAGTCAGCGACAGCGCCAACAAGAGGGGGATAAGGGAATGCCGCAAAGTGGGGACCCGGTAATCGATGTCGCGCTGGTCTTTCCGGCGCGCTCGATATGAAATGGCACAGCGATTGGCAAGACGGAATAGAGAATTGACCGTTCCAGCGCCAGGCGAGTTCCTGCGCGGCCTGTTCGACGCCGCGCTCGCTGCGGCCGCGCCGGATCGCGCCCTCGCCGGCCATCTGCCGCCGCCGGTGCCGGGGCGCACCGTCGTGATCGGCGCCGGCAAGGCCTCGGCTGCGATGGCGCGAGCCTTCGAGGAGACGTGGCGGGGACCGCTCTCCGGGCTGGTCGTGACCCGGCGCGGCCATGCCGTTCCCTGCGAGCGGATCGAGATCGTCGAGGCGAGCCACCCGGTACCGGACGCCGCCGGCGAAGAAGCGGCGAAACGCATCCTCGCCCTCGCCGGGGAGCTGCGCGACGGCGATCAGCTCGTCTGCCTGATCTCGGGCGGCGGCTCGGCGCTGCTCGCGCTGCCGGCGGCGGGTCTCACGCTCGCCGACAAGCAGGCGGTGACGCGCGACCTTCTCCGCTCGGGCGCGACGATCGGCGAGATCAACACCGTGCGGAAGCACCTGTCGGCGATCAAGGGCGGCCGCCTCGCCGCCGCCGCCGCGCCGGCGCGGGTCGTCACGCTGGCGATATCCGACGTGCCGGGCGACGACCCGGCGGTCATCGCCTCCGGCCCGACCGTGCCCGACCCGACGAGTTTTGCCGATGCCCGGGCGGTGCTCGCCAAGTACAACATCGCCGGGCCGGAAGCCGTCATCGCGCACCTGAACGCCGCGGCGAGGGAGACCCCGAAGCCCGGCGACCCGGTCTTCGCCCATTCGAGCTACACCCTGATCGCGAGCCCGCAGCAGGCGCTCGCCGCCGCCGCCGACTTCGCCGAGGCGCGCGGCGTTACCCCGATCGTGCTGAGCGACCGCATCGAGGGCGAGTCCCGCGATGTCGCCCTCGTGCATGCCGCGCTCGCGCTGCAGCTCCGCGCCGGCCGGTTCCGCGTTGGCGGGACGGCCGTCGCGCCGCCGGCGGTGCTGTTGTCGGGCGGCGAAACCACAGTCACGGTGCGCGGCGGCGGGCGCGGCGGGCGCAACAGCGAATTCCTGCTGGCGCTGACCGCGGCGCTTCAAGGCGCTCACGGTATCGCCGCAATTGCCTGCGACACCGACGGGATCGATGGGACCGAAGACAATGCCGGGGCGATCGTGTATCCGGACAGTATCGCGCGGGCCGAAGCCCTTGGCGTCTCGGTCAAGGAGGCACTGGCGCGAAACGACGGCTACGGCTTTTTCGCCGCGCTCGGCGACCTGGTCACGACCGGCCCGACCTTGACCAACGTGAACGATTTCCGCGCTGTTCTCGTTTTCTGATTCAAGCGCAACGCGACAGAAAGATCGCCATGCGGCGGCAACGCAGCCCAAAAATCGTCGCCACTCTCGGCCCCGCCAGTTCGAGCCCGGAGCGCATCCGCGCCCTGTTCGACGCCGGGGTGGACGTGTTCCGGCTCAATTTCAGCCACGGGACGCATGACGATCACCACGCCCGCTTCGAGGCGATCCGCCAGGCCGAAGCCGATACCGGCCGGCCGATCGGCATCCTCGCCGACATGCAGGGACCAAAGCTGCGGCTCGGCGATTTCGCCAATGGCGCGGTCGAGCTGGCGAAGGGGGCGAAATTCCGCCTCGACCTCAGCGACGAGGCGGGCGACCGGCGGCGCGCCCCGCTGCCCCACCCGGAGATTTTCGCGGCGCTCGAAAACGGCACCGACCTCTTGATCGACGACGGCAAGGTGCGGCTCAAGGTCGTCAAATACGGCGCCGATTTCGCCGATACCGTCTGCGTCGTCGGCGGCACCCTGTCGGACCACAAGGGCATCAACCTGCCCAACGTGGTTCTGCCGCTCTCGGCCGTGACCGAGAAAGACCGGGCCGACATCGCCTTCGCGCTGCAGCAGGGCGCCGACTGGATCGCGCTTTCCTTCGTGCAGCGTCCGGAGGATGTCGCCGAGGGCCGCAAGCAGATCGGCACCGCCGCCGGGCTGATGGTCAAGCTGGAGAAGCCGTCGGCGATCGCACATCTCGCGGAGATTATCGACCTCTCCGACGCGGTGATGGTCGCCCGCGGCGATCTCGGCGTCGAGATGCCGCCCGAGGACGTGCCGACGATCCAGCGCCGCATCGTTCATGCCGGCCGCACCGCCGGAAAACCGGTCGTGGTCGCGACGCAGATGCTGGAATCGATGGTCTCGGCGCCGACGCCGACCCGGGCCGAGGCCTCGGATGTCGCCACCGCGGTCTATGAGGGCGCGGACGCGGTCATGCTCTCGGCGGAAACCGCGGTCGGCCACTATCCGATCGAGGCGGTCGCGATGATGGACCGGATCGCCCGCCGGGTGCAGCAGGACCCGCTCTATTTCACCGGCCTCGACGCGGTCCGCACCGAGCACGAGGATTCGGCCTCGGACGCGATCAGCAGCGCCGCCTGCCAGGTCGCCCAGACGCTGGGCGCGGCGGCGATCGTCTCGTTCACCAGCTCCGGCGCGACCGCGCTCAGGGCTGCCCGCGAACGGCCCGCGGCGCCGATCCTGGTGATGACCCCGAACCTCGGAACGGCGCGGCGGCTCGCCCTCCTTTGGGGCGCCCATTGCGTCCACAGCGCCGATATCCGCGGCTTTAACGACATGGTGCAAAAGGCGGTGCGCGCCGCCCACCGCGAAGGCATCGCCAAGGCCGGCGAACGGGTCGTGATCACCGCCGGGGTGCCGTTCGGGACGCCGGGGGCGACCAACATCCTGCGCATCGCCTGGGTCGACCGGTGATCGACCCGGAATCGCGGTGCCGGCTGCCGCTGGTGAAACGCGAGGAGCTGGACGCGGCGGCACAGGCGCATTTCGACCGCGTCGTGGCGCCGGGCCAGGGCAATCTGCGCGGGCTGCGCGGCCCCGGCGGCATCCAGCTGCACAGCCCGGAGCTCGCGCAGGCATCGCGCCCGGTCAACCGCTATCTGCGCTTCGAGAGCGGGCTCGGCGGCCGGGTGCGCGAACTGGCGATCCTGGTCACCGCCCGGGCCCATGACAGCCGGTTCGAATGGGCCGCCCACGAGGCCGAGGCCCGCAAGGAAGGCGTGCCGGCGGAGGCCATCGGGATCGTGCGCCGCAACCGGCCGACCGCCGGGCTCGCCGACGAGGACGCGGCGGTCATCGAGCTCGGCCGCGAGATGTTTGTCGCGCGCAAGGTGTCGGATGCGACCTATGCCCGGGCGCTGGCGCAGTTCGGGCGCAAGGGGCTCGTCAACCTGGTGGCGCTGATGGGCAATTACGCGGCCACGGCGGCGCTGCTGACCGCGTTCGACATGCAGCTCGACGACGGCGTCGAGCCGCCGTTTTAACCCCCGCCCCGACGACCGAGGAGGCCCGGATGAACAGCGACCCCGATTGCGTGTTCTGCAAGATCGTCGCCGGCCAGATCCCGTGCTTCAAGCTGTGCGAGGACGACGCGACGCTCGCCTTTATGGACATCAACCCCGCGCATGAGGGGCATTGCCTGGTCATCTCCAAGGACCACGCGCCGACGATCTTCGATATCGGGGAAGAGACGCTGGCGGCGGTCGCGCGGGCGGTGCGCCGGGTGTCGCGCGCGGTAAACGCGGCGCTGGCGCCGCAAGGTCTCAGCCTCGTCCAGGCCAATGGCGAGGGCGCCAAGCAATCGGTGCCGCACTTCCATATCCACGTGCTGCCGCGCGTGCGCGACGACGGGCTCCTGCTCGACTGGCCCCTCGTTCCCGGCGACCGCGACGCCATCGCCGCGGCGGCGGAACGGATACGGCGGCATCTGTAGGGTCTAATCCAAATTTGTTCGGGCCGAGCGGTTGCTGTTCCGACTGATTCAGCTATATAAGATATCAGCGTCTATCTATCTTTGATATCAGAAGGCGACCATGCCGGATACGGATGCGCTCATTGGCACCGCGCGCGTCGAGGTTCAAACCCCGGAATTCGAGACTCAAGCGTGGGTCTTCGAAGCAAAAGGAGTGACCGGATCGGGAGTTCCACGGACGCGGCTTGCGACAAGTCCGGAGCAGCTTATCGCCGAAGTCCTAGGGACCTTTTCAGCTGCCCGAGACACCAAGGGAAAGGCGGTATTTGTTATTTCGGCAAATGATAGCACAGTCATATCTACCGTAATGCAAGTTCTACAATGGGTTCCCCATATAATTCGAGATAAACAACAACACCTTCAAACCCAAGTAACTAAATTAGTCGAGGCAATGCTGCCTCAAGACCCGACGGAAAAACCGGCGCTAGAGATAGCGGACGAGAATGCGGTCCTTAGACGGCGGTTTATGAGCGAATGGCCGTCGCTGACAAGCAAGCAGGTACACGAGGGATCAGGAAGCAAGGGAAAAAATGCGGCACTAACCGCCTCTCGCTGGAGACGGCAGGGAAAAGTATTCGCCATCCCCTTTCGCAATGTAGATCGCTATCCGGCGTTCCAGTTCAGCGACGGCCGGCCAAAAGACATTGTCGCGAAGATTCTCAAAGAGGTCGGGGAGCAACGGACCCCCTGGCAAATCGCCTTTTGGTTTGTCGCGGAAAACGGGTGGTTGGATGGGAGGCGGCCTATCGACCTAATGGACGCCGAACCCGACCTGGTTATCGGAGCCGCACGACGGGAAGTGGATGAGGCAATCTTTTGACGGTTCCGCCTCCGCCGTCACCGTTTACGCCAGTCAACACGCTTAACCTCGCAGCCGGGACGACGCTTCACCGTATCCATGCATCAACCTACCGCGGCGACCAATTCAACCCGTGCCAGGGCAGCCCGACGAGATTTGCCCCGATACACGACCCGCCAGGGACCTGCATTCCGACGATTTACGCAGCGGAAACGCCGGAAGCTGCGGTCTTTGAAACGGTTTTTCACGACGTTCCGGCAAACGCCACATTGAAGGCGGTTGCGCTCACGAAGGTTCTGAGCCGGTCCCACTCGATCGTAGAAGTCGCCCGCCCTCTGCTCCTTGCAAAGCTGTTTGCCCCGGATTTGAAGGCCCTCGGGGTCACGCGACAACAGGTCACCGAAGCATTGCCAGCGCATTATGCAGCTACGGCTGCGTGGGCTGTCGCATTTCACGGGACCAGAGCAGATATTCACGGCTTGGTGTGGACCTCCAGTCAATGCGATCCCCAGCAGGCCTACGTTTTCTTCGGAGATCGCATATCGAGCGGCGCCCTTAGTGTCGTATCCACAAGGAATGCCGCGAGCGACATTTCCCTTGTGAGCGATATTCACCAATTCGGAAGACGGGCCGGAATTACGCTTACCTGAGCCGAGCGCGTATCCCCTCAAAAGGCGGCGGCCGGGACATGCCCGGCCGCCGGTGGTCGATAATCCTGTAACTCAGTTGAGCCCGTAGAGCCGCACGACGTTGTCGTGGACGATTTTTTTCTGCGTCGCGGCGGAGAACCCGGCGAGGTTCTGCTCGAGGGTTGAGCGGCTGTTCGGCCAGATGCAGTCGGGGTGCGGGTAGTCGGCGCCCCAGATGATGTTGTCTTCGCCGATCAGCGGGACGATCGGCTCGAGATACTTGTCCTGCTGATAGGTGACAAAGCCCTGGCGTCGGAAATAATCCGACGGCTTCATCTTGAAGCCGAGGCTGCGCGCCCGGTCGTGGTACTCGGTGTCGCAGCGGTCGAACACGTAGGGCAGCCAGGTAACGCCGCTCTCGCCGAGCACGAAGTTGAAGTCCGGATATTTCTCGCAGGCGCCGGAGGCGAGGATCGAGGCCAGCACCTCCATCGTGTCGAGCTGGAACAGCGTCGAGCGGACGAGGCGCCACTGGGTGAACACCTCCTTTTCCATCTCGGGCGTGTCCGGCGCGCGAACCGCCTTGAACCCGGTCGAATGGAACGAGATCGGGAACTTGCACTCGGCCGAAGCCTCCCACAGCGCGAACCAGTCGGGGTGGTAGAGCGGCGGGGTCATGCGCTTGAAGGCGAGATCGCCGCCCTTCAACCCCAGCTTGGCGCAGCGCCGCACTTCCTCGGCGGCGGCCTTCGGGTCGGTGTTGGGGATGATCGCCAGCGGGAACACGCGGTTCGGGTCGGAGCGCTTGGCGAAATCGGCGACCCAGTCGTTGTAGCGCTGGTTGACCCAGATTCTGAGATCGGTGTCGTCGATCAGGTCGTTGACCATCAGGCAGCCGTAGATGATCTCCTTGGCGAGACCGTCGCGGTCGAGATCGGCGATGCGCAGCTCGGGGGTGGTCGGCCGCGGCACGCCGCCCGGATACGAGTTCCACTCGAAGCCGAGCGCCTGCATTTCGTCGATATGGTCGAACGATCCCTTGGTGTATGGGAGGAAGCCCGGACCGACGCCGTTCCACATGCCCCGATCGACGTCGTCGACGAACCAGTGCTGGCCGTCGTTGCGCTCCTCGACGCGGGGCGCCAGCTTCTTCCACTTTTGCGGCGCCTGCGACGACCACAGATCGGTGGGGCAATAGGTCAGGTCGATATGGTTGTCGCCGGAAATAAGCGTGTGATCCATAGCGGGCTCCCTGCGGGATTGGCGTCTGCTTGGCGCTC
>DASUIE010000256.1:0-2737 GCA_036273175.1 Allostellaceae bacterium | reverse complement strand
CGGGAGCCGGGCATTGGGTCCAGTTCGAGGCGGCCGACCGCTTCAACGAGGTGCTGGCGGAGTTCGCCGCCTGACCCTAGAGCATGATCCGCTTAGGCTGAAGCATAGCCTGAGTTTTTGAGGTAGTTGGCGCATTCGGTTGGGGTGAAGCAGTCGAGGAGGGAGCCGATGCGGCGCCATGTGTCCTCGATGGTGCGCTCATCGGCCTTGCGCAGGAGGGTCTTGAGTTTGGCGAAGACCTGCTCGATCGGGTTGAGGTCGGGGGAATAGGGCGGCAGGAAGAAGAGCTTGGCGCCGACGGTTCGGAGAAGCCGGCGCACCGCCTGGCGCTTGTGGCTGCCGAGATTGTCCATGACGACGATATCGCCCGGGCTGAGGGTGGGAATGAGGACCTGCTCGACATAGGCCAGAAAGCTCCGACCGTTGATCGGCCCATCGATGACGCAGGGCGCCTCGATCCGGTCGTGGCGCAGCGCGGCGAGGAAGGTGAGCGTGCGCCAGTGCCCATGCGGCGCCTTGGCCACCAGCCGCTCGCCCCGCCGGCAACGCCCGTGCAGGCGGGTCATGTTGGTCTTGGCCCAGGTCTCGTCGATGAAGACGAGCCGCCGCGGATCAAGCCGGCCCTGGTGCATCTTCCAGCGGTCGCGGCGCCGGGCCACGTCGGGCCGGTCCTGCTCGGCGGCGAACAGGCTTTTTTTTGACCGTGATCCTCTCCGCCTTGAGCAGCCGCCACACCGCCCCGTAGCTCGCCGGCACGCCGCGCCCACAGAGCTCGGCCACCAGCGCCCGCAGCGTCAGGTCCGGTTTCTGCGCGATCCGCGCCAACAGCCAATCCCGCTCCCCGGCCAAAACCCGCGGACGATGCCCGCCCATCCAGTAGGCCGCCGCGCTCCCCGTCGCCCGGAACCGCTGCGACCACTTCACCACGCTCGATACGCTCACCCCAAACAGCGCCGCCGTCGCACGGCACGTCCGGCCGCCCATCACCGACGCCACAACACGATCCCGAAGATCAATCGAATAGGGTCTCGCCATATCTTGCTGGCCCCCAACCCCAGCCAGCATCTTGAATCAAATCCCCAGCCGCTTGGGAATCCCCTTTTTACGATTCAGACCTACTGAATCCCGCTCTAGTTGGCGAGATAGGCTTTCGCCTCGACGAGCTCGGGCCGGGGCGCGGCGGTATCGGCATGCGCCAGCGTCGCCAGCTTTTGATACGCCTGCTTCGCGGCCGCCGCGTCGCCCGCCTGCCTCGCCGCTCTCGCCTCGCCGGCGAGGCTGCGGAAGCGGTTCGGGTCGGAATGCAGCGCCTTGCCGTATTCCGCGAGCGCCGCCTTCGGGTCGTTCGCGGCGAGGAGCATGTCGGCGAGCATCTCGCGCGCCGGCAGCACCGGGCTCGGGGTCACCGGGTTCTTGTCCATCGTCGCGTCGAGATCGGCCGCCTCTCGCGCCAGTTCCAGTGCCTTCTGCTTGTCGCCCTTCGCTTCGGCCAGGACCGCCGAGGCGTCGAGGCGCTGCACCTTGACTTGATTGGCCCAGTACGAGTTCTTCGCCGCGTTGAGCCCATCCTCCAGCGTTTGCAGCTTGGCGATCTCGGTCTCTGCTCCGGCCGTATCGCCGGTATGGGCGGCGCCGAGCGCGCGGCCGAAAGAGATCATCGCCGCGGCCCACGGAAACTTGTCGAGCGGCACCGGAGCGATGGGGGCCAGGGAAGCCGCGGCTTTCCAATCCTGCCGTTCCAGCGCGTAGCGTACGGGGATTGCGGCGACGGCATAGGCCATCGGGGGGTTCGGCGGTGCGCCGTCGCGGAAGGTCGCCAGCTCATCGACGACCCGCTTCGCCGCGCCGTCTTCGCCAAGCTGAAGGTAGGCGTATTCCAGGTAATCCATCGGATGCAGGGTCTCGCCGTCGAACCCGTTCGGCCCGAGCGTCTTGCGCGCGTAACCGAGCGCCGCATCGTGCGCGGCGCGGTTCGAGTCGATCGATTGCCGCCACAGGCCGAGCCGCGTGAAGATGTGCGACGGCATGTGCAGCGCGTGCGGCACCTCGGGCGCGATCTTCGAGTAGCAGATCGCCGCGTCGAGCCCCGCCTGCGCGAATTGCGGAACGTCGTCGCTGTGGATCAGGTAATGGACGACGCCAGGGTGATTGGGCTCTTCGGCCCAAACCTTGTTGAGAATTTCCGCCGCCTTCTTCTTGTTGGCGAAGGTCTTGTCGTTCGGCGACGCGGTCGCGTTGAGCGCCAGCGCATAGAAGGCGGCGGCCTCGTTGTCTTCCGGATAGTGCAGGTAGACCTGCTCCATCGCCTTCTCGTAGGCCTTTGCCCGGGTGGCGTGATCGAGCTTGTCGCTGTCGCGGTAGAAGGCGGCGATCGCCGCGATGTAGTCCCGCTCGCGATCGGTTTTGGGCTTTGCCGCCTCCGCCTTGGCGACGGCCTCGGAGCCCGCCTTGAGCGATTCCGGACCCGGCGGATACCACAGCGGGTACCAGTGGCTCATCGCGATGCCCCAATAGGCCATCGCACAACCCGGCTCGGCCGCGGCCACCGCGGCAAAGGCCTTGTCGGCCTCGGGGTACCAGAACGAATGCAGCAGCCAGAAGGCGTGCCGGAAATCCTTTTGCACGGCCGGGGCGCACGAGATCGCGAAGGAGACGTCGGTCGTCGCCTGTGGGGCGGGCTTGGCCGGTGTATCGGCCCAGGCGGCGGAGGTCAGCGATAATGCCAGGAGGGAAACGG
>DASUIE010000255.1:0-3516 GCA_036273175.1 Allostellaceae bacterium | reverse complement strand
GCCGCGAGAGAGCGCGCCGACGCGCATCTGAAGGGTGGCTATGGCGCGCTGCTCGGTTTCGAGCTCAAGGGCGGGATGGAGGCGGGGCGCCGCTTTATCGACGCGCTCAAGATGTTCTACCACGTCGCCAATATCGGCGACGCGCGCTCGCTCGCCATCCATCCGGCCTCGACCACCCACTCGCAGCTGACCCCCGAGGAGCAGCTCCAGACCGGCGTCACCGACGGATATGTCCGCCTGTCGATCGGCCTCGAACACGAGGAGGACATCATCGCCGATCTGAGCCAGGCGCTCGCCGCGGCGTGAGCGAGGCCGTTCTCGACCTGGCCTGGCCCGTCGATCTCGGCCTGACGGTCGCGAGCCACGGCTGGGTTCATCTCGCGCCGTGGGAATGGGAGCCGGCGACCGGCACGCTGTCGCATGCCGAGCGCATCGGCGGGCGGGTCGGCCGGGTATCGGCCCGCCAGATCGCGCCCGCCGCGCTGGCGGTGACATGGCGGGGCCTTCCCGCCTCGGCGGCGCCCGAGATAACGCGGCGGGTCGCGCGCTGGGTCTCCGGCGACTGGGACCCGCACCCGGCCATCGCCGCGCTCGGCGGCGGTTTCGCCGAGGAGGCGGCGCTGATCGCCCAGGGCGGCGGCCGCCTCCTCTGCTGCTCGACCTTCTACGAGGACTTCGTCAAGACCATCGCGACGATCAACACGAGCTGGTCGTCGACGGTCCGGATGAGCGCGGCGCTCGTCGCCGAGCCGGGCGGCGGCGCGTTCCCGACCCCCGAGGCGGTGCTCGATTACGGTGAGGAGCGGTTGCGCGGCGTCGCCAAATACGGCTTTCGCGCCCCGGTCGTGGTCGCGACGACCCGGCGGATGCTCGATGACGGCGTTCTCGACGCGGACGGCAACGGCGATATCGCCCGGCTCGACCATGACTACCTCGTCGGCCTCAAGGGCATCGGCCCCTACGCGGCAGCGCATTGCCGGATGCTGCTGCAGGATTTCAGCCGCATCCCGGTCGACTCGGTCGTCGTCGCCCATCTGCGCGAGCGCCACGACACCAGCCCCGAGGCGTTTATCGCGGCCCGCGCCGAATGCGGCGCCTATCTTGGCCTCGGCTACCGGCTGATGCGGCTGCGGGAGAAATTCCAGGTCGCCCAGGTCGAACTGACGGGAGCCGGATATTGAGCGTCACCCCCTTCGCCACGATCTTCGACACCGCCCGCCAGCGCCACGGCAACGCGGCGATCGAGGCGCGGCTGCCGCACCCGAAATCGCCGGAAGAGCTCGCCGCGACGCCGGACCACCGGTACCTCTCGCAGATGTCGCTGCGCATCTTCCGCGCCGGGCTCAAGCACAGCCTCGTAGACGCGAAATGGCCCGCCTTCGAGGAGGTGTTCGCCGGGTTCGACCCGCGCCGCGTGCGCGCCATGCCGGACGAAGCGCTGGAGGCGCTGCTCGGCGACACGAGGCTCATTCGCCATTGGGGCAAGCTCAAATCGGTGCGCGACAACGCCGCCGCGATGCTCGGAGTCGCCGAACCGCATAAGAGCTTCGGCGCCTGGCTCGCGGCTTGGCCGGGCGGCGACATCGTCAATTTGTGGGAAGCGCTGGCGCGGGATTTCAGCCAGATGGGCGGCAATTCCGGCCCGACCTTCCTGCGCATGGTCGGCAAGGACAGCTTCATCCTGTCGCCCTCGGTCGTCGCCGGGCTCAGGCGCTGGGCCGGGATGGAAAAGCCGCCGAAAAATCGCGGCGACCGGCTGGCGGCGCAGGCGGCGTTCAACGGCTGGGCCGCCGAGACCGGCCGGCCGCTATCGCAATTAAGCCTAATTCTGGCATTATCAATCGACGATTGAGGGGTTATTTCGACGTTTGAGTGTTGTAGGGGCGTGCGGGGCAAACTAGGTGATCGCCAATGATCCATGCCCAAACATGCGCGTTGCTCGCCCGAGCGGAACGAGCGGTGGCCCAGGCCAGGGCGATCGCCCTGGAACGGCGGCGGCTGGTTCTCGAAATAAAAGCCCGCAACCGGCGGAAACCGAAAGCGGCGACCCCGCCGGCTAGCCAACACGCCGCGAAGTGCCGCGAGGAAGCCAACCGGCTCTACATCATGGGCGATATGGCGCGCGACCCGGTGGCGCGGAAGCTGGCGTTCGACCTCGCCCGCGCGTACGAGGCTCTCGCCGGCGAACCGCCCTCGACACCGCAATCGGGCACGGTCCTGATGTTTCCCGACCGGGACCGGCTGCACCGCCAGTCGCCCAGCCGGCCGGCGCCGGGCGAGCCCGCCCGCATCTACTTCCTGCGGCGGCGGCGGCGGTAGCATCTATTCCTCCTTGGCGGCATCGAGCGCGGCCGCCCGCGCGCGGCGCGCCGAGATCAGCCCCCGGCGAAAGCGGGCCGCCGCGGCGGCTTCGGGCTCGCCGGTATAGATCGCCTCGGAGAAAATCTTGAACAGGTCCCTGACGCGATCCTCGAACGCGGTCTCGATGATCCGGGTGTCGTCGGCCGCCATCGTCACAACCCCACTTTGCGTTTCGCCAATTCGGCCTCGTTGACGCGCAGCCCGAGCCCCGGCTCGGCCGACAGCCGGAACAGCCCGCCGACCGGTTTCGGCGGGTTGTCGAAGACGGCGTGGGTGCGCGGCGACGGGTCGTTGAGCTCGCACGGCTTGGTCATGCCCATCTGGCTCGCCGCGAAGTGCAGGCTCGCCATGTGACCGATCGTCGGCTGCGTCTGGTGCGGCACCAGCTCGGCGCCGTGCGCCTGCGCCAGCGCGAGACAGCGCGCGAGGCCGGTGATCCCGCCCATCTTGACGATGTCGGGCTGCACCATTCGAACCCCGGCGGCGATCAGATCGGCGAGCCCCGCCAGCGTATAGGTCTGCTCGCCGGCCGAGACCGTGATGTCGAGCCGCTGCGCGACCTCGCCCATCGCCCTGACGTGATAGTGCTGCACCGGCTCCTCGAACCACCAATAGCCGAGCTCCTCGAGCGCCCGCCCGACCCGCATCGCGCCGCCGACCGAGTAGCCGTTATTGGCGTCGAACGCGAGCGGGAAGCCGTCGCCGACCAGCCGGCGCACCGCCTTGGCCTTGGCGATGTCGCCGGGGATATCGACATCCGCCTTGGTGCGGTCGGCGTCGAAGCGGATTTTGACCGCCGCCGGCCGGTCCTCCAGCCGCGCCTCGACGACCCGCAGCACCTCGTCGACGGTGCGCTCGCCGTTGCCGCCGATCGAGGCGTAGAACGGCAGCGCGGTGCGCCAGGCGCCGCCCAGGAGCTTATAGATCGGCTGGCCGAGCGCCTTCCCCTTGAGGTCCCACAACGCGATGTCGATCGCCGCCAGCGCCCCGGTCAGCGCTCCCTCCGGACCAAGCTTGGCGAAGCGGTGCAGCAGCCGGTCTTGCAAAACCGCATGGTCGAGCGGGTCGGCGCCGACCAGCGCCGGCGCGAGGTCGTGCGCGACGATGCCGAGCGAGGCAAGGCCGCCCTGCATCGGCGATGCCTCCCCGACGCCC
>DASUIE010000254.1:0-9516 GCA_036273175.1 Allostellaceae bacterium | reverse complement strand
CGTGAAAAACATCACAGTTGCACTCGACGAAAAAACCTATCGTCACGCCCGGATCGTTGCGGCGGAGCGCGGCACCTCGGTTTCCGCGCTGGTCAGGCAGTACCTGACGGGGCTGAGCCGCGGCGACAACGAGCGCGCGCGGCTTAAAGCGGCCGAACGGGCGCTCCGCGAGCAGATCGACGACTTCCGCGCCGGCGACCGCGTGCCCCGCGACGAGCTCCACCAGCGAGAGAGATAGGCTGCATTTCCTCGATACCAACATCCTTTTGTATTCGATCAGCCGCGACCCGGCCGAGGCCGGGAAACGCGAGCGCGCCATCGCGCTGATCGACCGCGACGACGGCGCGCTGTCGGCGCAGGTGCTTCAGGAATTCTACGTCGAGGCGACGCGGGCGACGCGCTCCGACCGCATCCCGCACGAGACCGCCATGGGGCTGCTCGTCGCCTGGTCGCGCTTTCGGGTGCAGGCGGCGACTTTGCAGATCGTCGTCGCCGCGCTGGAAATCCACAAGGCGCACGGGTTTTCGTACTGGGACAGCGCGATCGTCGCCGCCGCCCGCGCGCTCGACTGCGAGACGCTCTATACCGAAGACCTGACGCATGGACGCCAAATCGACCGGGTGATGATCGTCAACCCGTTCCGCTGAGTGCGCGCACGCTATGCCTTCAGCGTCAGGTCTTCGTAGGGCGAGGACCACGGGTCGCCGGGGATGAGGCCGAAGCCGCTTTCGCCGACGCGGGGGCCGGTGCCGTTGAGCGCGGCGAGCTGCCAGATCGGGGCATAGATCGCCTTTTCCGTCACCAGGTCCTGGATTTGCTTGAGCAAGGCGCCGCGCTTGCCGCGGTCCATCTCAGTCCCCTGTTGCACGAAGAGCGCGTCGATTTCGGGGTCGCTGCCATAGGCGTAGCTGCCGCCCTTGACGACAAAGGCTTCGAGCCTCGTGGCGGCGTTGCCGAAGGCGCCGCTCGCCCCCATGATCAGGCCCTTATACTGCTTGCCGGCATAGGATCTGAAAAAGCCGGCCCGCTCGATCGGCTGCAGCGTGGCGCGGATGCCGGCCTCGGTGAAGCCGTTTAGCACCGCCTCGGCGATCATCGAAAAGGCCGCGTCGCAGTAGAAATTTCCGGCGTCGATGCCGCCCGGATGGCCGGCTTGGGCGAGCAGCGCCTTGGCCTTGGCGACATCGTATTCCGGCGCCGGCTGCGGCGCGTAATACTCGAAGCTTTCGGGAATGAGGCTGTTGGTCAGCTTGGAATAGCCGAGGGTCAGCGCCTCGTTGATCGATTTGCGGTCGATCGCGAGGCTGGCGGCGCGGCGCACGCGAACATCGTGCCACGGCGATTTCGGGTCCCACTGGTCGGGGAAATAGACCCAGAACGGGGTCTGCACGATCGCCGCCTTGAGGGTGAGGCCCTTGCTCTGCCGCAAATCCTCGGCGAGCTGGCCGGTGATCCAATAGAGGATGTCGATATCGCCCTGCTTTAGCGCGGCAAGCCGGGTCGTCTCCTCGGGGATGCTGCGCAACACCAGCCGCTTGACGCTCGGCGTCTTGCGCCAATAGGGCTCGTAGGCTTCGAGCTCGAGCTGCACGCCGGGGGTAAACCGCACGAACTTGTACGGGCCGGCGCCGACCGGCGCCTTCTTGAAGCCCTCGTCGCCGACCTTCTCGACGTATTTCTTCGGCACCACCCAGCCGGCGCCCGTCGCGCTCGAATAAAAGGTCAGGAAATCGAGCCACGGCGCCTTGAGGCGGATCGTGACGTGGCGCGGGTCCGGGGTCTCGATCGCCGCGACGCGGTCGTGCATCAGCTTGGCGGAGGTGCCGCGGTACCGCTCGAACGAGAATTTGACGTCCTCGGCGGTGACCGGGTCTCCGTTGTGAAAGGTCGCGTTCTCGCGCAGGACGAAATCGTAGCTGAGCCCGTCCTCGGCCGCCTTGTAAGATTCGGCGAGGCTTGGCGCGACCGGGTTGCCGGGCATCGGCTTCACCATCGCGTCGTGCAGCGCGTACATCACCATGAAGGGGGTGACGATCCCGGAGGTTTCGGCCGGGTCGAACCAGGTCGGCGCCATCGACACATGGACGCCCCAGGTGAGCTGGCCTTGCGGTCCCGCCGCGGCGCGGGCCAGTCCCGGCGCTCCGGCGGCGAGGCCGGCCGCGGCCGCGGTTGAAAGGAGATCGCGGCGCGTCAGGCTCGATGGCATGGAAGTCCCCCTGTTCGGTGCTTTTATGGCTGCGCCGATATCCAGAAATCGGCGATGATCGCGGCGCCCGGCGCGGGCATCGGGGTCGGCGTCTGGACGCAGACGAACGGATGCGGCCGCCGCCCGTAGCGCTCGGCCCAGGCCATCGCGATGCCCGGGAACGCGGCGATGTCGCTGACGAAATATTGCGCGCGCAGGACTCCGTTCATCGAGGCGCCGGCGGCTTGGCACAGCGCCTCGGCGTAGCCGTAGATCGCCGCGGCCTGGCTGTAGCCGGCGTGGGAAAGCCCGGGGAAACCGGGCGACACCGTGCCGCCCGCGATGTGGCCGTCGCCGCCGATCGCGATCAGCCCGGAGGGCAGCAGGAACTCGCCGGCACGGATGCAGGGACCGAAGGCGGCCATGCCGGGGATGTCCGCCGCGACGACCTCTTTCCCGCGGGCGGCGCCGTCGGTCAGCGCGATCAGGTTGATCTCGATGATGCCGCCGACCGTCGCGAAGGACTTGGTCGGCACCACCGTCACCGCGCAGGGGATATTCGCGAAATACCGGTTCCATACGTCGAGGCAGTCAGGCGTATCGGCGATGTCGGCGAGGTAAATCTGCGCCTTGATCGACCGCTCCAGCGACGACCCGGCCGCCTCCAGCGCCGGCTTCAGCTTGTGCAGGATCAGAAACTCGGTCTGCTTGCGGATTTCGATCCCGGCCCAGGCGGAATGCTCGGGGACATGGCCGCGCGGGTCGAGCCCGGTGCCCGGGTTGTGCGCCATCTGCCCGGCGACGAAGACGAAATCGTCGCAGACGACGGCCGGCACAAAGCCCGAGGTCGGCGCCGAGGCAACCCCCTCGGGATGCACCTTGCGGATTTCGCGCCCCGCCTCGACGGCCACCATCGAGGTCGAGATCGTCGCCTCGCCGCCAAAGCAGCGCTCCATGACCACCGAGGTGCTCGGCGGGATGTAGCCGCCGAACGCCTCGTGCCGGGCCAGGTGATAGGCCGAGACCGCGCGCGGGTTCGGGTAATACTGGTCGACCCGCACCGCCTGCGACAAATCGGAGCCGAGCTCGCGGAGGATGCCGCGCATCCGCTTGAGGATGAACTCGCCCTCGCGGCGGCTGCGGTGCTGGCCGTAAAGCGGAAAGCCCGGCGGGCCGGCGATCTCGGCCGCGCTGCCGCTTTCCCAGTCATAGGCCTCGTGCCCGGTCAGGAAGATCCAGGGTCCCGCCTTGACCGCATAGGCGTAGCAGACCGGCGTGCCGAGCAGGGCTTCGACCGATCGGACCTCGATACCGGTCATAGCGCGTCGGACCCTTGCAGCGCCGCCTCCTCGCGGGTCAGCACCGTGTTCCACGCGCCCGTGGCGATGCCGCGCTGGGCGGCCGGGTCGCGGACGACATTGATCGGGTCGAGCCCCTGCTCGACGCGCCTGACCTGCTCGCGCAAGAGGCGGCGCAGCATGACGATGCCGCTATCGGACATCGCGAGGTTTTCGAGCGCGTGGACGGCGATCGGGCGCTGGCCCTCCTGCGCCTCGAGGTCGTCGGGCTTGCGCTGGCGCTCCTCGTAGGTGCGCTCGGTCAGCGAGCCGGGGCGGATATCCTCGACCGTATCGGTGCCCGGCCGCCAGTCGGCGCGCGGCTCGCCGTTCTCCGCCGGCCAGGCGACGATGCTGATGCCGCGCACATGGTCGTTGTCGACCGGCACCGCCCAGGACAGCTCGGTTCCCAGTTCGCGCCGCTTCGGCACCGCGCCGGTCTCGCGCAGATTGGGGATCACGAAGGCGTTGGGGACGATGCATTCGGAGTGGCGGACGAGGCGGCGCCCGTTGGGCAAATCCTTGACCATGTTGTAGCGCACGCCGAGCGGGGTGCGCTCCCACCCGAGCCGCGGCGTGCCCTCCATCAGCGCGCCGTTGAACTGATCGCCGCTGATCGCCTGGTGCAGCATCAGGAGGTGGTAGGGGTCGACGATGTTTTCGTAATGCTGCAGCCAGTTGCAGTCCTTGACGTTGCCGATCGCGTACTCGCCCCACAGCCGCTTGCCGCACAGCAGAACGTCGTCGCGGCCGCCGGTGTCGACGACATCGTAGATCGGGAACAGCGGCGCGGTCCCCGGCGGACCCATATAGACAAAGACGATCCCGCCGAACTCATGGGTCGGGTAGGCGGGCTGCCACACATCCATGCGCTCGCGAAACGCGTCGGTCTCGCAGGGCATGTCGATGCACTTCCCGGCCACGTCGTAAAGCCAGCCGTGATAGCAGCAGCGCAGCCCGCCGGCCTCGACCCGGCCCCATTCGAGCGAGGTGCCGCGATGCGCGCAATGCGGCTCCAGCGCGCCGACCCGGCCCGCCTTGTCGCGGAAGACGACGATGTCCTCGGCGAGGAGCCGCACTTTTTTCGGCAGGTCGGCCAGCTCGTCCGACGGGCAGACCGGCTGCCAATAGCGGCGCAGGACTTCGCCCATAGGGCTGCCCTGCTCGACGCAGGTAAGCTCGTAGTCCGGCGGCGGGGTTTGCCGCCCATAGGCCGACTTCATGCGATCCTCCCGGTAGTTGCACGGATGCAAGCGCCCGGCCGAAACCGTGTCAACCGCGCTTGTGTTTGCGCGTCGGCGGGGAAAGAGTAGCCGGACGCCGCGAGGAGTATCCCGATGCCCAAATTCGCCGCCAATCTCAGCATGATGTTCCAGGAGATTCCGAATTTTCTCGACCGGTTCGACGCGGCCGCGCGGGCGGGGTTCAAGGGGGTCGAGTTTCTCTTCCCCTACGACTTCCCGCCGGAGGCGATCGCGGAGCGGCTGGAGCGCAACCGCCTGACGCTGGCGCTGTTCAACACCGTTCCGGGCGACTGGGCGGCGGGCGAGCGCGGGCTCGCGGCGCTGCCGGGTCGCGAAAGCGAGTTCCGCGCCGGGGTCAACACCGCGATCGCCTACGCCAAGGCGACAGGATGCAGGCTGGTCCACACGATGGCCGGGCTATGGCCCGACGGGCACGACAAGGCGCTCGGCCGGCGCGTTTATGTCGAGAATTTGCGCTGGGCCGCCGACCATCTCGCGCCTGAGGGGCTGACCGCGATCATCGAGCCGATCAACACCCGCGACATTCCCGGCTATTTCCTCAATTACAGCCACCAGGCGACCGCGATCCTCGACGAGGTCGCGCGGCCGAATGTGCGGCTCCAGCTCGACCTCTATCACATGCAGATCATGGAGGGCGATCTCGCCACCAAGATCCGCGCGCTCCACGGCCGCTACCCCCATGTGCAGATCGCCGGCAACCCGGGCCGGAACGAGCCGGATGTCGGCGAAATCCACTACCCGTACATCTACGATCTGTTCGACGAGCTGGGCTACCAGGGCTGGATCGGCTGCGAATACCGGCCGAAGGGCGAAACCCTGGCGGGGCTCGGCTGGGCCAAGCGCTACGGGATCGGCTGAGCCATGCGGATCGTCATCACCGGCGGGTGCGGGTTTCTCGGGCGGCGCCTGGCGCTGCTGCTCCTGGATCAGGACAGGGCCGACGAGCTCGTGCTGTTCGACAACGCAGCCTCGGCGCTGCCGCTGCCCGACGACAAGCGGGTGCGGGTCGTCACCGGCGACATCGCCGACCGCGCCACCGTCGCGGCGCTGATCGGGCCGGGCACCGACGCGGTGTTTCATCTCGCGGCGATCGTCAGCGGCCAGGCCGAGGCCGACCCAGATCTCGGCTACCGGGTCAATCTCGACGGCACCCGCGCGGTGCTGGACGCGTGCCGGGCGCTGGGCAGCGCGCCCAAGGTGGTCTTCGCCAGCTCGCTCGCGGTCTATGGCGGGACGCTGCCGCCCGAGGTCGGCGACGACACCGCGCTGACCCCGCAAAGCTCCTACGGCACGCAAAAGGCGATCGGCGAGCTTCTGGTCAACGACTACAGCCGCAAGGGGTTTGTCGACGGCCGGGCGCTAAGGCTGCCGACCGTCGTGGTGCGGCCGGGACGGCCCAACCGCGCCGCCTCGACCTTTGCCTCGTCGATGATCCGCGAGCCGCTGGCGGGGCAGGCGGCGGTCTGCCCGGTCTCGCCGGAGACGGTGATGGCGCTGGCCTCGCCGCGCCGGGTCGTCGCCTCGCTGGCGCATGCGCTCGATATCGACGGCGCCGCGCTCGGGCACAGCCGGGTGCTGCAGCTTCCGGGCTATTCGGTGTCGGTCGGCGAGATGGCCGAGGCCTTGAAGCGGGCGGGCGGGGCGGCGGCCCATGCGCGGCTGTCGTGGCAATTCGACCCGGCGATCCAGGCGATCGTCGGAAGCTGGCCGCCGGCGCTGGTCGCGCCGCGCGCCGAGGCGCTCGGGTTCAGGCCCGATGCCGGGATCGACGAAGCGGTGCGGTTCTTTATCGAGGACGACCTCGACATGCAGAAGGCGCTCGCCGGGTAGAACTCACGAATTATCAAGGATTTTACCCTTAACTGGGCGCATGGACGCGCTCTGGGCCGCTTTCGGCCTCGCCTGGCTGACCTCCGCCTTCGGCACGCCGCAGCCGGGGCTGCTGACCTGTCGGGGCGACTTCGCCGAGTTCGCGCGGGGAACGGTGTCCGCCCGCGTCTCGGAGCTCAACTTCGTCGTCGACTGGAACGCGCCGACGATCTTCACCGAGACCGGCCGGCCTGGAAAGATTACCGCGGCGACGCCGCTCTCGGTCGCCTTCGAGGTCCAATACCCCGACTACACCGCCGCCTACTGGATCAACCGGCGCGACGGCTCGATCGCCGAAATGAGCAATTTCGGCGGCAGGTACTGGGGCGAATGCGCGATGCGCCCGCTCGCGACGCGGTTCTGACCGGCCCTATTTCTTCGCGTCGGTGTAGGGATAGAGCGCCTTGCCGTCGGCGTATTTCGCCGGCCACAGGATGACCGGCTGCTTCCCGGTGTTGAACTGGTCGAGCGTGTTTCCGGTCAGGTGCTGATACTGCACCATCAGCGTGTGCGGCTCGCTCAGCTCGCCGTCGGGGCCGAAGGCGATGTCGCCCATCACCGTCTTGAAGGTGTGGGTGCGCAGGTAATCGGCCATCTTCTGCTGGTCGAGGCTGCCGACCGCGGTCACGGTCTCGGCGAGCACGGTCATATAGGCATAGGCCCAGGGCGCCAGGTAGTAGCCGAGCGGGTCGGTGCCCGAGCCCTTGGCCTTCTCCTGATACTTCTTCAGAAAGTCGAGCACGCCGGGAAACTGCATCGTCGGCGCCGGGATCCAGAAATCGTAATTGACGATCCCGTTCATCAGCGGCCCCAGCTCCTGCTTTACCGAGGTGGTCTGGAGCCCGACCATGCCGCCGCCGAACAGCTTGGTCTTGAGCCCGACCTCGTTGGCGGCGCGGATGATGCCGACCGAATCGAGCGGGTAGGAGGCGACGTAGACGGCGTCCGGGTTGGTCGCCTGGACGGCGCGGATGACCGGGCTGTAATCGGTCGTCGCCGGCGGATAGGTCTTGTTGTAGACGATCTTCCAGCCGAATTTCTTGGCGTTGGTGACGACGCCTTCGGCCGAGGTTCGCGGGTACTCGGCGTCGGCGGCGACGATCGCCAGCGTTTGCGGCTTCGGGTTCTGCGTTTCCCCGACCTCGAAAAAGCCGACGGTCGAGGAGACCGCGGCGTCGGGGCCGGTCGGGGTGATCGTAAAGTAGTTCGGGTAGTGGAATTGGTGGTTCACCGCGAGCCCGAACAGCGACAGGAAGGTGCGCTTGTGGGCGATGATGACCGGCATCGCCGGGGCGATGACGTTGGTGCCGTAGCCGCTGACGACGATGTCGACCTTGTCGACGTCCAGGAGCTTTGTGTAGATGCCGGGCACGGTCGAGGGCTGGCTCTGGTCGTCGTAAATGACGAACTCGACCGGGCGGCCGAGCAGTCCGCCCTTGGCGTTGATGTCGTCCTTCCAGATGTCCATCGCGATCAGCGCGGACTTGCCGTTGGCGGCGAGCGGCCCGGTCTGCGCCATGCCGAGCCCGATGCGGATCGGGTCGGCGGCCCGCGCCGGGGCAAGGCCGAGCCACAGCGCGGCGGCGATCACAAATGCGGCATTGAAGGCGGAAAACCGGCGCATCTCACTCCCCCAACCTATCTTGGTGCGCGAGGATAGTCCGGGCCGGAGGGGTTTGACGATGCGAATCGGCGTGCTGACGGTCTGTGTCGCGTTGGTCGCGGCGGCGCCGGCCTTCGCCGGGACCCGCCCCGTCGTCGTCGAGCTATTTACCTCGCAAGGCTGCTCGTCCTGTCCGCCGGCGGACGCGCTGCTCGACGAGCTGTCCCGGCGGGAGGGCGTGCTCGCGCTCGGCTACCACATCGATTACTGGGACGATCTCGGCTGGAAGGACCCGTTTTCGAGCCCCGAGGCGACCAAGCGCCAGCGCGTCTATGCCGGCCGCCTCGACCGCGGGCGCATCTTCACGCCGCAAATGGTCGTCGACGGCGCGGCGGACATGGTCGGCTCCGACCGAGAGGCGGTGCTCGCCGCGCTCCAGGACAAGCGGCAGGCGGCCGCTCCCGTCGCCTTCGCCGCCGACGGAAAGACGGTGACGGTCGGCAAGGGCGAGGGGAGCGGCAAGGTGCTGGCGGTGCGCTTCGTCCGCCACCGCACGACCAAGATCGGCGCCGGAGAGAATGCCCGCCGCACCGCCGAGGACGCGAACGGCGTCGTCGCGCTGAGCGTGCTCGGCGAGTGGACCGGGGCGGAGCGGGATTTCGCGATCGACCCGCCGGCCCCGGGAGAGGGGGTCGCGGTGCTGGTGCAGGCGCCCGACGGGCGGATGCTCGGCGCCGGGTCGGCTACATAACCGCGCCCAGCACCCAAGGCGTGAACTCGTCCTCGCCGAAGCCGAGGATTTCGCTCTTGGTCTTGGCGCCCGAGGCGGTGTCGAGCAGCAGCTTGAAGATGCGCTCGCCCATCTCGGCGACCGTCGCCTCGCCGTCGGCGATCGGGCCGCAATCGATGTCCATGTCGTCTTCCATGCGGCGGAAGAGCGGGGTGTTGGTGGCCAGCTTCAACGACGGCGCCGGCTTGCAGCCGAACACCGAGCCGCGCCCGGTGGTAAAGCAGATGATGTTGGCGCCGCCGGCGACCTGGCCGGTCGCCGAGACCGGGTCGTAGCCCGGGGTGTCCATGAAGACAAACCCCTTTTTGGCAATCGGCTCGGCGTAGCGGTAGACATCGACCAGCGCCGAGGTGCCGCCCTTGGCGACCGCGCCCAGCGACTTCTCGAGGATCGTCGTGAGCCCGCCCGCCTTGTTGCCGGGCGAGGGGTTGTTGTTCATCTCGCCGCCGGTCTTCGCCGTGTAGTCC
>DASUIE010000253.1:0-47155 GCA_036273175.1 Allostellaceae bacterium | reverse complement strand
CGGCCGGCGTTTTGCCCGGCGCCAGGCCGGTGCGGTTGCCGACGCGGAAGATATGCGTGTCGACCGCGATCGTCGGCTCCGCGAAGGCGACGTTGAGGACGACGTTGGCGGTCTTGCGGCCGACCCCCGGCAGCGCCTCCAGCGCCTCGCGGTTTTGCGGCACCTCGCCGCCATGCCGCTCGATCAATAGCTCCGACAGGCGGACGATGTTTTTCGCCTTGGTCCGGTAGAGCCCGATCGTGCGCACCAGCTCGGCGACCCGCGCCTCGCCGAGCCGAACCATCTTTGCGGGCGTGTTGGCCAGCGCGAACAGCGCCGGCGTCGCCTTGTTGACCCCGACATCGGTCGCCTGCGCCGACAGCACGACCGCGACGAGGAGGGTGAACGGGTTGATGAACTCAAGCTCGGTGCGCGGGATCGGCCTTGTTTCGGCGAGCCGCCGATAAAACTCCTCGACCTCGCGCTTGGTGAATTTGCGCATCGCCCTTCCCCCGCCTCCCCCGGCCCCTTATCTTCCCCCTAATGTCCGCCGTGATCTACGAGCGCGTCCTTCTTCCCCACCGCAGCCTCCCGCCGCGGGCATTCCATGTCCTGATGGCCGTGCTGTTCGTCATCAGCCTCGCCGCGAGCATCCTCTTCGTGACGATCGGCGCCTGGCCGATCTGCGGCTTTTTTGGGCTCGACGTGGCCGCGATCTATGTCGCCTTCCGCATCAGCTACCGCAGCGCGCGGCGGCGGGAAGTGCTGCGCCTAGCCGGCGACGAATTCACCGTCGAGCGCGTCAGCATCCGCGGCGAGCGGCGGATCTGGCGGTTTCAGCCGTTCTGGTTGCGCGTCGTGCTCGACCGGGGCCACGACGAGCACACCAACCGGCTGTCGCTGGTCTCGCACGGCATGACGCTGGTGATCGGCGACTTCCTGCCGCCGCCGTCGCGGCCCGAGCTGGCGCAGAGCCTGCGGGACGCCCTCGCCCGCTGGCGCGCGGCGCTGAACCCGGCCAACCGGCCCGGCTAAAGCTCCAGCACGTCCTTCATGCCGTAAAGCCCTGGCGCCCGGCCGACGAGCCACTGCGCCGCCCGCACCGCGCCCTTGGCGTAGATCGCGCGGTTGGTGGCGCGGTGCACGAGCTCCAGCCGCTCGCCGGCGCCGGCGAAGATCACGTGATGATCGCCGACCGCGTCGCCGCCGCGCAGCGCGGCAAAACCGATATCGCCGGCGCGGCGCGCCCCGGTGATGCCGTCGCGGCCGCGCTGCGCCGCGGCCTCCAGCGTCGTCCCGCGCGCCGAGGCGGCAACGCGGCCGAGCGCCAGCGCGGTGCCCGACGGAGCGTCGACCTTGCCCTTGTGGTGCATCTCCACGATCTCGATGTCCCAATCGGGGCCGAGCCGTCCGGCCTCCTGCCCGACGAGGCCGAGGAGCAGGTTGATGCCAAGGCTGGTGTTGGCCGCCCAGACGATCGGGACCTGCCGCGCCGCCGCCTGCACCGCCTTCTCGTCGTCCGCGGAGAGCCCGGTCGTGCCGATCACGATCGGCTTCCCGGCGGCCGCCGCCGCGGTGGCGTGGCGCGCCGTCGCGGTGGGCTGGGTGAAATCGATCGTGACATCGCTGTCGCCGATCAGCCGGCCGGCGTCGTCGCCGACGGCGAGGCCATGATGCGCCAGCCCCGCCAGCTCGCCGACATCCCGCCCGACCAGCACCCCGCCAGGCGTCGTGCATCCGCCGGCCAACGTTATTCCACCGGTGGCGACGATCTCGGCGACCAGCATCCGCCCCATCCGCCCGCCGCACCCGATCACTCCCATCCGCAAATCGGCCATCGCGAGCCTCCCGAGCCCTGTCTATCGCGAGCGTAGCGAACCAGGACGATTCTGGTCTACACCCGCGACCGATGGCTCTTCTCCGCTCGGTCGCGACGGTCGGCTCCTACACGATGCTGAGCCGCATTTTCGGCTTTGTCCGCGACATCCTGACGGCGGCGATCCTCGGCGCCGGTCCGGTGGCGGACGCGTTTTTCGTCGCCCAGCGGCTCCCCAATCTGTTCCGCAGCCTGTTCGCCGAGGGCGCGTTCAGCGCCGCCTTCGTCCCGCTCGCCTCGGGCGCCATCGCCGAGGGCGGCAAGCCGGCCGCGCGCGAGTTCGCCGAGGAGGCCTTCGCCGTTCTGCTCGCGGCGCTGGTCATCTTCGTCGCGCTCGGCGAGATTTTCATGCCGGCGGTGATGCATGTGATCGCGCCGGGTTTCGCGGCCGATCCCGGCAAGTTCGAGCTTGTCGTCTCGCTGACCCGCGTCACCTTTCCCTATCTGCTGTTCATCTCGCTGGTGGCGCTCCAGGGCGGGCTGCTCAACGCGCTCGACCGGTTCGCGGCGGCCGCGGCGACGCCCGTGCTGCTCAACCTCTTCCTGATCGCCGGATTGCTGGCGATGGTGCATTTCGGCTGGACCGACGGCCACGTGCTGGCCTGGGCGCTGACGGCCGCCGGGGTCGCGCAATTCCTGTGGCTCGCGGTCTCCTGCGCGCAGGCCGGCGTATTGCTGCGCCCACGCTTCCCGCGGCTGACGCCGAAAGTCCGGCGCACGCTGGCGATCATGGGGCCGGCGGTGATCGGCGCCGGCGTCACTCAGCTCAACCTGTTGATCTCGACCGCGCTCGCCTCGCTGCTGCCGGAGGGGTCGGTCTCCTATCTCTATTACGCCGACCGGCTGAACCAGCTGCCGCTCGGCGTCGTCGGGATTGCCGTCGCGACGGCGATCCTCCCGCCGCTGTCGCGGCAGGTGCATGGCGGCGACCTCGCCGGCGCGATGGCGACGCAAAACCGCGGCGTCGAGCTGTCGCTATTGCTGACGCTGCCGGCCGCCGCCGGGCTCGCGATCCTCGCCCAGCCGATCCTCGCGGTGCTGTTCCAGCGCGGCGCCTTCGGTCCGGAAGCTACCTCAGCAACCGCCGCCGCCCTTTCCGCCTACGCCGCCGGCCTCCCCGCCTTTGTCTTGGTCAAAGTGCTCGCCCCGGCCTTTTTCGCGCGGCAGAACACCAGGACCCCGGTCAAGGTCGCGGTGCTGTGCATGGCGATCAATCTCGGCCTGACCCTCGCGCTGATGCGTCCGCTCGCGCATGTCGGTGTCGCGATCGCGCTCAGCGTGGCGGGCTGGGTGCAGGCGCTGACCCTGGCCGTGCTGCTCGCGCGGCGCGGGCAGTTCCGCCTCGACCGCCGGGCACGCGGCAAGCTGCCCCGCATCGTTCTTGCCGCGGCGGCGATGGGCGGCGCGTTGATAGGCCTGCGCATGGCCTTGCCGACCGGGCTGGCCGCGCTGATCGGCCTCATCGCCGCCGGCGCCGCGATCTTCGCCGCGCTCGCTCTCGCGCTCGGCGTCGCCAGCTGGCGCGACCTGCGAAACCTTGACCCCGCGCCGCAGCAGCGATAACAGCCGCGCATGAACCGCATCTTTTCCGGCATCCAGCCGACGGGCAACCTTCATCTCGGCAACTACCTCGGCGCGATCCGCAACTGGGTCGCGCTCCAGCACGACTACGAGTGCATCTTCTGCATCGTGGATCTGCACGCGCTGACCGTGCCGCAGGACCCGAACGAGCTGCGCGCCGCGACCCGCGAGGTCACCGCCGCTTATCTCGCCGCCGGCGTCGATCTCGAACACTGCATCATTTTCAACCAGAGCATGGTGACCGCACATAGCGAGCTGGCCTGGATTCTGTCGTGCCTGACCCCGCTCGGCTGGCTCAACCGGATGACGCAATTCAAGGAAAAAGCCGGCAAGCAGCGCGAGATGGCCGGGCTCGGCCTCTACGCCTACCCGGTGCTGATGGCCGCCGACATCATCGGCTACAAGGCGACGCATGTGCCGGTCGGCGAGGACCAGAAGCAGCATGTCGAGCTGGCCCGCGACATCGCCGGCGCGTTCAACCGGCGCTATGAGGTCGATTTCTTCCCGCTGCCCGAGCCGCAGATTTTCGGCGAGGCGACGCGGGTGATGAGCCTGCGCGACGGCACCAAGAAGATGTCGAAATCCGACACCTCGGATTATTCGCGCATCAACATGACCGACGACGCCGATACGATCGCCCTGAAGGTGCGGCGCGCGAAAACCGATCCCGAGCCGCTTCCCGACACGGTCGAGGCGCTCGAAAAGCGGCCCGAGGCCGACAATCTGATCGCCATCTACGCCGCGCTGACCGGCCAGACCGGCCCGCAGGCGCTGGCCCAGTTCGCGGGGAAGAATTTCTCGACGTTCAAGGAGGCCCTGTCGGCCGTCGCGGTGGAGGTGCTGGGGCGGATCGGCGGCGAGATGCGCCGGCTGATGGCCGATCCCGGACATATCGACCGGCTGCTGCATCGCGGCGCCGAGCGCGCGGCGGCGATCGCGACGCCGGTGCTGCGCGAAGTGCAGGACATAACCGGGCTGCTGCGGCCTTAAAGCAACCGCTTCGGGGTTGATTCGGCGGTGCAAACCCCCATGCTATGAAGCCACCACCATATTTCGTTGACGCGGAGCCGCCGATGTTCATTCAGACCGAGCAGACACCGAACCCGGCCACCCTGAAATTCCTGCCGGGTTGCACCGTCATGGCATCGGGCACCGCCAATTTCACCACGCCCGAAGCCGCCCGCCGGTCTCCCCTCGCCGAGCGGCTGTTCGAGCTGCCCGAGGTCACCGGCATCTTTCTCGGCGCCGATTTCATCACCGTCACCAAGGGCGGCGACGGCGACTGGTACCAGCTCAAGCCGGCGGTGCTCGCGGCGATCATGGAGCACTTCACGGCCGGGCGCCCGGTGATCGAGGGCGGCACCATGGGCGATGCCGCGGCCGGCGCCGAGGAGGAAGACGACGAGATCGTCTCGCAGATCAAGGAGCTGCTCGAAACCCGCGTCCGCCCGGCGGTCGCGCAGGACGGCGGCGACATCATCTTCGAGGATTTCACCGACGGCATCGTCTACCTGCACATGCAGGGCTCGTGCTCGGGCTGCCCCAGCTCGACCGCGACGCTGAAGGCCGGCATCGAGAACATGCTGCGCCACTACATCCCCGAAGTGATGGAAGTCCGCGCGGTCTAGTTGCCGCTGATCCTTGCGCTGGACACCGCCGGCTCGGCCTGCTCGGTCGCGATCGCGGAAGGCCCTCGCCTGCTTGCCGCCGCGCGGCGGGAGATGCGCCACGGCCACGCCGAGGCGCTGATGCCGATGATCGACGCGGCGATGCGCGAGGCCGGGCTTACCGCCGCGCAACTGGACGCGATTGCCGTATCGCTGGGACCCGGCGGGTTCACCGGCATTCGTGTCGGGCTTGCCGCGGCACAGGGCGTTGCCCTCGCCTGCAACGCACGGCTCGTCGGCGTCACCAGCTTTGCCGCGGTCGCGGCGCCTCTGGCCGGCGGCCCGACCCTGGTCGCGCTCGACAGCCGCCGGGCGGATTTCTACGTGCAGCTCTTCGACCCCGACAGCGAGCCCGCCGCGGTCCTTCCCGAACGCCTCGCCGCCTGGCTCTCGAACCAAATAGGCGAACGGCGGGTCGCGATCGCCGGGGACGCCGCCCAGGCTGCCGCGGAAGCAGTATCGGGCATTCGCCAAATAACGGTACTGCTGGACACCGCCCCCGACGCGCGCGGGGTCTTGGCGGCGGCCAACTCAATACTCACGGGCGGCAAGCCCCTTGCGGAGCCGCGCGCGCTCTATCTGCGGCCTCCCGACGTGACGTTCCCCGCTCCGCCGGCGCCGCGGCCGGCGCGCGGTCGTGACACGCGGATCACCCCTCTCCCGGCCACCGCCGCAACGCCGCTGGCCATGCTTCACACCGCTTGCTTTCCCGACGATCCGTGGAGTGCCGACGCCCTCGCGCGGATCCTCGGACTCTCCGGTTGCTTTGGGCATCTTGCCTGGGAAAGCGAGGCGCCCTGCGGGTTTGTGCTGGCGCGGGACCTCGGCGACGAATGCGAAATCCTATCGATCGGGGTCGCTCCGGAGGCGCGCCGGAGCGGGATCGGCCGCCGGCTGCTGGAGGCGGCGTTGGCGGAGGCAAGGCGCCGCGGGACCGCCTCCGTCGTCCTCGAAGTAGCCGCCGACAATAGTCCCGCCCGGCGCCTCTATCGGCGGCTCGGCTTTGTCCGCGTCGGCTATCGTCCGCGCTATTATCGGCGCCCCGGCGGGCTTGCGGACGCGCTGATACTAAGGCTCAGCCTGGGAAATACCATCGCGACACCGTGAATTCCACTGGCGTAACTCTAGCAGCGAGTCCAAATCGCCAAGATCGGTAAAAGACCCGATTGCGCGCCTTGCAATAATTCCCTACATTTCGGCCGCAGACCGGCGGCAGGAAGTTCGATATGGATAACACTGAGCAAGCAAACGATCTTCTGGCTCTGACGACAGAGATCGTGTCGGCCCACGTTTCAAACAATACGGTCGCACTTGGCGACCTGCCGCAGCTTATCAATCAGGTGTATCAGTCGCTGGCCAATATTGGAACTGCCCCCGTCGCGCCCGCCACCCGGCCGCAGCCCGCCGTTAACGTCAAGAAATCGGTCCAGGCCGACTACATCGTCTGCCTGGAGGACGGCAAGAAGCTCAAAATGCTCAAGCGGCACCTGAAGACTGCCTACAACATGACTCCCGAGGCCTATCGCGAGCGCTGGGGCCTCGCCCCCGACTACCCGATGGTTGCGCCGAATTACGCCCGTCAGCGCAGCCGGCTGGCCAAGGAGATCGGCCTCGGCACGCGGGCGCGCCGCGCGCGGGGTTGATCCCGCTTCGGCATAGGCCGGGGCGTCGTGTTGGAGTATAGTGGCGCCGGTTTGGCCCCGCTCCAAAGCGACCCCATGATCTCGCGCCTCGAGCAACTCTGTCTCGACAAAGGCCTGAAAATGACGGAACAGCGCCGGGTAATCGCCCGGGTGCTGTCGGATTCCGCCGACCATCCCGATGTCGAGCAGGTCTATCGCCGCTCGACCGAGATCGATCCGCATATCAGCATCGCCACGGTCTATCGCACGGTGCGCCTCTTCGAGGAGGCCAACATCCTCGCCCGCCATGATTTCGGCGAGGGCCGCGCCCGGTACGAAGAGATGCCGAGCGCCCACCACGATCATCTGATCAACCTGCAAACCGGCGAAGTCATCGAATTCCGCAACGAGGACATCGAAAAACTGCAACATTTCGTGGCTAACGAGCTTGGCTATGACCTCGTCGGACATCGCCTCGAACTCTATGCCGTGCCGCGCGGCGGCCGGCGCCGCGAATGATGGGAACCGCAACGGCTTGCCGAGCATTCCCTCCGCTCCGATGATACCGATCGGCGTCGTCGATCCTCCGCGCACCGCGGTCCAACCGGCGCTCGCTGCCCCCGCCGGCAGCCGAATCGTCGATCTTTCCGCCGGACCGCTGCAAGTCCGCCTCGCCGAGGAAACCGCCGATATCGACGCCGCGCAGGCGCTGCGCTACCGCGTGTTCTACGAGACGATGGGCGCGCGTCCGGTTTCGGGAATGGCCAGGCGCCGCCGCGATTTCGACCCGTTCGACGCGATTTGCGACCATCTGCTGGTGATCGACCACTCGCTCGGCGAGCACGGCGGCGAGGTCGTCGGCACCTACCGCTTGATCCGCCGCGACGCCGCGCGGCGCTGCGGCCGGTTTTATTCATCGGCCGAATACGATATCGCCAAGCTGGTCGATTATCCTGGCGAGATCCTCGAACTCGGCCGGTCCTGCGTCGACCCGCGCTATCGCGGGCGGGGCGCCATGCAGCTCCTGTGGGGCGGGATCGCCGCCTATGTATTCCACTACGAGATCGCGCTGATGTTCGGCTGCGCGAGCCTCCCGGGGACCGACCCCGACGCCCTGGCCGAGCCGCTGTCGTACCTGCGCCATGCGCATCTGGCGCCGCCCGAGCTGCGGCCCCGGGCCGTGGCCGAGCGCTATGTCGAGATGGCCCGACTCGATGCCGCCTCGCTCGATATCGGACGCATCCGGGCCACGCTGCCGCCGCTCATCAAGGGCTATCTGCGGCTCGGGGGGTTTGTCGGCGAGGGCGCCGTCATCGACAGTCAGTTCAACACGACGGATGTCTGCGTCGTGGTCAAGACGGACCTGGTCGCCGAGAAGTATTCGCGTCACTACGTCAGGACAGTGAAGGAACCGTGGTCGGCCTAGAGGGCATGGGCTCGACCCGGCTGCGGCTGTGGCGGCTGACGGTCTATCTCGTCTGGACCCTGGCGCTGATGCCGGTCCAGGCGGTCGGCCTGCTGCTCAGACGGCCCTGGGCTGTCACCTTGCCGCGCTTCTACCACCGCGCCTGCTGCCGCATCCTCGGCATCCACGTGCGCCGGATCGGGGAGCCGACCGCGAACCGCCCGGCGCTGTTCGCCTCCAACCACGTCTCCTATCTCGACATCACCGCGCTCGGCTCGATCCTCGCCGGCGGATTCGTCGCCAAAGCCGAGGTCGCAAGCTGGCCGCTCTTCGGCTGGCTCGCCAAGATGCAGCGCTGCGTGTTTGTCGATCGCCAGGTGCGCAGCACCGCCGAGCAACGCGACGCGATGTCCGAACGGCTCGCCAACAACGAGGCGCTGATCCTTTTCCCCGAGGGCACCAGCCACGACGGCAACCGCGTGCTCCCGTTCAAGAGCGCGCTCTTCAGCGCCGTCGTCCGCCCTCCGGCCAGTCCGCAGGTCGCGGTGCAGCCGGTGTCGGTGACTTATGCCCGGCTCGACGGCCTGCCGATCGGGCGCGGCTTTCGGCCGCTTTTCGCCTGGTATGGCGACATGGCGATGGCGCCCCACCTATGGCGGATGATCGGGCTCGGCACGCTGGAGGTCGTCATCGAATTCCATACCCCGACGACCTTCGCCGAGTGCGGGTCGCGAAAGGCGCTCGCCGCCTATTGCGAGGCGCGCGCCGTCGCCGGCGTCAATGCCGCGCTGACCGGGCGCCGGCAGCCCGCCGTCCCTGCTCCGCCGCCGCGCGAACGGGCCGAGCCGGTCGCGATCGATATCCCCGCCGCGGCAACATGAGGCGCCTCTACATCAAAACCTATGGCTGCCAGATGAACGTCTACGATTCGGCGCGAATGGCCGAATTGATGGCGCCGCTCGGCTACGAGGCGACGCAGACGCCGTCCGGCGCGGACCTGGTGATCCTCAACACCTGCCACATCCGCGAGAAGGCGGCCGAGAAGGTCTATTCCGAGCTCGGCGCGATCCGCCGCCACAAGCGGGCGAAGGAGAGGATTGGCGGAAACATGGTCGTCGCCGTCGCCGGCTGCGTCGCCCAGGCCGAGGGCGCCGAGATCATGGAGCGCGCGCCGGTCGTGGACATGGTGTTCGGTCCGCAGGCCTATCACCGCCTGCCCGAGATGGTGGCGAAGGCGACCCGCGCCGGCGGCGGCGTGCTCGATACGAGCTTTCCGCCCGAGGCCAAGTTCGACCATCTGCCGGCCCGCAGCGGCGAGGCAGGCGTGAGCGCCTTTCTGACGATCCAGGAAGGCTGCGACAAGTTCTGCACCTTCTGCGTCGTGCCGTACACGCGCGGGGCCGAGTTCTCCCGCCCCGCCGCGGAGATCGTCGAGGAAGCGCGCAGCCTTGTCGAAAACGGCGCGCGCGAGATCACACTGCTCGGCCAGAACGTCAACGCCTATCACGGCCGTCTTCCCGATGGGGGTGACGCCGGCCTCGGCGCCCTGCTCCGCCGCCTCGCCGAAATTCCTAGGCTCTTGCGCCTGCGCTACACGACCTCACACCCGCGCGACGTCGACGACGAGCTGGTCGGCGCCCACCGCGACCTCGAGACGGTGATGCCGTTTCTGCACCTGCCGGTGCAAAGCGGCGCCGACCGCGTTCTTGCGAATATGAACCGGCGCCACACCGCGGACGACTACCGCCGTACGATCGGCCGGCTGCGCGCCGCCCGCCCCGACTTGGCCTTCTCGTCGGATTTCATCGTCGGGTTTCCCGGCGAAACCGATGCGGATTTCCGCGCCACCCTCGACCTCGTCAAGGAGATCGGATTTGCTCAATCCTTCTCGTTCAAATACTCGCCCCGCCCCGGTACGCCAGCCGCTTCGCTGCCGCAAGTGCCAGACATGGTGAAGGCCGAACGCCTCGCCGAGCTGCAGGCCCTGCTCCGCTCGCAGCAAGACGCGTTTAACGAGGCGGCGGTGGGCCAGGTCCTGCCGGTATTGTTCGAGAAGCCGGGGCGGCACGGCGGCCAGCTCGTCGGCCGCAGCCCGTATCTGCACCCGGTCCACGCCACCGTCGCGGCCGAGCGCGTGGGAGAGATCGTGCCGGTTCGGATCGAGGCGGTGCAAGGCAACAGCCTCGCGGGTACGGCCGCATGAGCGCCCCGACCCCGGCCGCCGCCGACCGCGCCGCCCGCAATCAGATCGAGTTCGACGACAATCTGCTGCTGCCTCTGCTCTACGGCGAGCGTGACCAGCATCTCGACCAGATCGAACGGAATCTCGGCGTGTCGCTGGTGCCTCGCGGCAACCGGCTGGCGATCTCCGGCCCCGCTTCGGCGACCGAGGTGGCGCATCTGGCGCTGTCGCAGCTTTACGAGCGGCTGAAGACCGGCGAGGAGGTCGATCCGGCGGCGGTCGAGACCGCGATCCGCTTCGCCCAGGCCGCGGTCGACGACAAGACGCTGAGCCTCTGGCACGAGGACGCGGCGTTCCGCACCCGCAAGCGCCGCATCGCCGCGCGCTCGGTGACCCAGGCGGCTTATGTGAAGGCGCTGCGCGAGCGCGAGCTGGTGTTCGGCCTCGGTCCCGCCGGCACCGGCAAGACCTATCTCGCGGTCGCCGCCGCCATCGACATGCTGATGACGGGCCGGGTCGAGCGCATCATTTTGTCCCGCCCCGCGGTCGAGGCCGGCGAGCGGCTGGGGTTTCTTCCCGGCGACCTGCGCGACAAAGTCGACCCATATCTGCGGCCGATATTCGACGCGCTCAACGACATGCTGCCCGCCGACCAGCTCGCCAAGCGCATGAGCAGCGGCGAGATCGAGGTCGCGCCGCTCGCCTTCATGCGCGGCCGGACCCTCGCCCATGCCTTCGTCATCCTCGACGAGGCGCAGAACACCACGCCGATGCAGATGAAGATGTTTCTGACCCGGCTCGGCGAGGGGTCGCGCATGGTCGTGACCGGCGACCCGACCCAGGTCGATCTGGCGCCGGGCGTCCGCTCCGGCCTCGCCGACGCGCTCGACGCGCTGCGCGGGGTCGACGACATCGCCGTCATCCGCTTCACCGAGCAGGATGTCGTGCGGCACAAGCTCGTCGCCCGCATCGTCGGCGCCTATGAGGCCCGCGATCGGGCCGGCCGCGGCAACGATTGATCGCGGTCTCGGTCCACAGCGGCGATTGGCCGGATCACCGCGCCGAGATCGAAGCGGCAGGGCGCTTGGCCCTAGCCGGCGAGCATGGCGCCGTCGACATCACCCTCGCCGACGACGCCGAGCAACAGCGGCTCAACCGCGACTGGCGCGGCAAGGACGCGCCGACCAACGTGCTCGCTTTTCCCGGCGGCGGACCGGCCGCACCCGGCGCGCCGCGAATCCTCGGCGATGTCGTGCTCGCCCTGTCGACGATCCGCCGCGAGGCGAGCGAGCAGCACAAACCCTTTGCCGATCACCTGCTGCATCTGGTCGTGCATGGCGTATTGCATTTGCGCGGCTACGATCACGCGGAGCCGGAAGCAGCCGAGGCGATGGAGGCGCGCGAAATCGCGATCCTCGAGGAATTGGGGATACCGAATCCGTACCGGGACACCATTTAGAACAGGAGCAGGGACCTTCCATCGATGACCGATTCAGAGCCGCCCAGTAGCGGCGGTGCGTATAACGGCGAAGCCGCCGACCAGCCCGCCCCCTCTCGGCTGCGCAACCTTCTGCGGCATCTGCGCCGTCACCGCGGCCACGCCAGGCCGATCGATGCGATGGTCGCCGCCGCCGAGGCGGAGGGCGAGGAAATCGCCCCGCAGGAGCGCGTACTGATCGACAATGTGCTCAAAATTCACGACCGCACCGCGGCGGATGTGATGGTGCCGCGTGGCGACATCGTCGCGATCGATTGCCAGGCGCCGTTTTCCGAGCTGGTCAAAAGCCTCGTCGAAAACAACCACTCCCGCCTGCCCGTCTATCGCGAGACGCTCGACGACGTGATCGGATACGTCCACGTCAAGGACGTGCTGGCTCCGGTGGCCGAGCGCCGCCCGGCCAAGCTGCTCGGCCTTTTGCGCAAGGTGCTGTTCGTCGCGCCCTCTCTGCCGATCCTCGACCTGCTCGTGCAGATGCGCCAGGTGCGCACGCATATCGCGCTGGTCGTCGACGAGTTCGGCGGCATCGACGGCCTCGTCACGATCGAGGACTTGATCGAGGAGATTGTCGGCGAGATCGAGGACGAGCACGATGTCGACGCCGCGCCGGTGCTGGTCGAACGCCCGGACGGCAGCGTCATCGCCGATGCGCGCATCCCGATCGAGACGCTCGAAGAGCGTCGCGGCGCCGCGCTGCGTGCCGGCGAGGACCACGAGGATGTCGACACCCTCGGTGGCCTGGTCTTCACGCTGGCCGGCCGCGTGCCGAAGCGCGGCGAGGTGATCGCGCACCCGGACGGCATCGAGTTCGAGGTGCTGGACGCCGATCCCCATCGCATCAAGCGCCTGCGCGTACGCGGCCTTCCCGCCGCCAGCGGCGACGGCACGGCGGTCAATGCCTGAGGCGGCGTATCTCCGGGTGCAGCCCGGCACCCGGTTCGAGACGCCGCTTTCCCGCCTCGCCTATCTCGTCGGCAAGCTCACCGGCTGGCGCCGGCACGGGCTGGCTTTGGTGCTCGGCGCCCTGCTCGCGGGCGCGATGCCGCCGGTGGACCTCGCCCCGCTGATCTTCCTCGCGATCCCCGGATTGCTCTGGCTCGACGAGGGCAGCCCGACCGCCTGGGCCTCGTTCCGGGTCGGCTACAGCTTTGGCATCGGCTTCTTTGTCGCCGGGATGTACTGGATCGCGGTGTCGCTGTTTGTCGACATCGCCCGGTACTGGTGGGCACTCCCCTTTGCCGTGCTCGGCGTCCCCGCCCTCCTCGCCTGCTTTCCGGCCGCGGCGACGGGTGTCCTCGGCTTCGTGAGCCGCCGGTTCGGGATTTCGGGATTCGCCCGGATCGCGCTCTTCGCGGTGCTGTGGTGCGCGGCCGAATGGGCTCGCGGGCATGTGCTTACCGGCCTCCCGTGGAACCTCGTCGGCTATGCCTGGTCCGGCGGCTTCCCCGGCGCGCTCGCGCTGTTGCAGGTGACGGCGTGGACCGGGATTTACGGGCTGAGCCTGCTGACGGCGCTTGCCGCCGCCCTGCCCGCGCTGCTCGGCGTGCCGGCGCAGTTCCCGCGCTCGATCTGGGCGGCCGTCGGCCCGGTTTTCGCGACCGCGCTGATCCTGCTGATTCCGGCGGCGGCCGGGTCGCTGCGCCTGTCGCTGGCGCCGACCGCGCTGACCGAGACGACGCTGCGCCTGGTGCAGCCGTCGATCCCCGAATCGCTGAAATGGGACCCGAAAGCGGCCGAAGCCAATTTCCGCCGTCTGCTCGAGCTCAGCGCCACCTCCGGCAGCAGCCCGCCCAACGCGGTGATCTGGCCCGAGGGCGCCGCGACCTTCTACCTCGAACGCGACCCCGCGCATCGCGAGGCCGCCGCCGGCGCGGCGCCAAAGGGCGGCTATCTGCTGACCGGCGCGATGCGCACCGAGCCTGCGACCGGCCGGGCGACGCATTTCTACAACAGCATCGAAGCCATCGACGGCACCGGCGCGATCCGCGCCGTCTACGACAAGTCGCATCTCGTACCGTTTGGCGAGTATATGCCGTGGCGCTGGCTGTTGCCGATCGACAGCTTCATCCCCGGCTCCGTCGACCTGAGCGCCGGGACCGGGCCCAAGACGATCAGCCTGCCCGGCCTGCCGCCTTTCGCGCCGGCGGTGTGCTACGAGGCGATATTCCCGCACAGCTTCGTCGACGAGGCCCACCGCCCGGCTTGGATCCTCAACGTCACCAACGACGCCTGGTATGGCCGCAGCTCGGGTCCGTACCAGCATTTCGCGATCGCCCGGACCCGCGCGGTCGAGGAAGGGTTGCCGCTGATCCGCGCCGGCAATAACGGGATCAGCGGCGTTGTCGACCCAGAGGGCCGCGTCCTCGCTCGCACCACCCTCGACGCAGTCGGCTATGCCGACGTGACCCTGCCCGCGCCCGGCCCCGCCACCCCCTATTCGCGATTCGGCGACTGGATTTTCCTAGGGTTGCTTTTGCTCGGCCTGGTGCCCGCCGCGATACGGCTAATCCGGCCGGCTGCTTGACCACATACCATTGTGTGCTTTATCAAACGCGCCTCCACCCGGCGAGCAAGCACTTATGGCCCTATCCAGACCGCCCCGGCGCCCAGGCCGCCGCAAGTCCGACAAACCGAACCCGATCGACGTGCATGTCGGCTCGCGCATCCGGCTCCGCCGCAACATGCTGGCGCTGAGCCAGGAGCGGCTCGGCGAGGCGATCGGCCTCACCTTCCAGCAGGTCCAGAAATACGAGCGCGGCGCCAACCGGGTCGGCGCGAGCCGCCTCCACGAGCTGAGCCGCGTGCTCGACGTGCCGGTCTCGTTCTTTTTCGACGACATGGACCCGGTCCGGGCGCCCGCGATACCGGGCGGCTTTGCCGAGCCGCCGGCCGAGGTCTTCGAGGCCGATCCGCTGCGCAAGCGCGAGACGCTCGAACTCGTCAGCGCTTATTACGAGATCGAGGACACGGTGCTGCGGCGACGCCTGTTCGACCTCGTCAAGGCGCTCGTCGCCTCCGCCGAGCAGGCTGCCGAAGCCTAATCGGACTTGACGCCGGCCCGTCGAGGTTCGACAACCTCGCCTCGCGCCCGGCCCAATCTGGGCGGGCCGCCGCACGCCGATAAAGGGGACTGCCGTTGCCAAAGCGCGATTTCGTTTTCACCAGCGAGTCGGTTTCCGAGGGCCATCCCGACAAGATCTGCGACCGCATCTCCGACGCGATCGTCGACACCTACCTGACGGCCGAACCGCAGGCTCGCTGCGGCGTCGAGACGCTGGTCACGACCAATCGCGTCGTTCTCGCCGGCGAGACCCGCGGCCCGGCCTCGATCACCCCGGAGCTGCTGATCGACGTCGCCCGCAAGGCAATCCGCGAAATCGGCTACGAGCAGGACAATTTCCACTGGCAGAAGGCGTCGGTCGACTGCCACATCCACAGCCAGTCGGTCGATATCGCGCAGGGCGTCGACGCCTCGGGCAACAAGGACGAGGGCGCCGGCGACCAGGGCATGATGTTCGGCCATGCCTGCGCCGGCACGCCGGAACTGATGCCGGCGCCGATCTACTATTCGCACCTGATCCTCGAAGGTCTCTCGAAGGCCCGGCACGCCGGAAAGACCCCGCTGCTCGGCCCCGATTCGAAAAGCCAGGTCACGCTGCAATACGCCAACGGCAAGCCGGTCCACGCGACCAAGGTCGTCGTCTCGATCCAGCACGACGATTCGATCGACCAGGCCGAGGTGCGCGAGATCGTGCGTCCCTACGTGCTGTCCTCATTGCCGGACGGATGGATGTGCGACGAGGCTAATTTCCTCGTCAACCCGACCGGCCGCTTCGTGATCGGCGGTCCCGACGGGGACGCCGGAGTCACCGGACGAAAGATCATCGTCGACACCTATGGCGGCTGGGCCCCGCATGGCGGCGGCGCCTTCTCCGGCAAGGACCCGACCAAGGTGGACCGCTCCGGCGCCTATGCCGCGCGCTACCTCGCCAAGAATGTCGTCGCCGCCGGCATCGCCGAGAGCTGCACGATCCAGATCGCCTATGCGATCGGCGTCGCCAAGCCGCTGTCGTTCTATGTCGACACCCAATCCGACATCGACGAGGCCAAGCTCGGCCGCGTGCTGCAAGAGCTGATGGATTTGTCGCCGCGCGGCATCCGCACGCACCTGAACCTGAACCGGCCGATCTATACGCCGACCTCGTCCTACGGCCATTTCGGGCGCGAGGCGGGAACCGGCGGCTCGTTCACCTGGGAAAAGACCGATCTCGTCGACGAGTTGCGCCGCGCCTTCTGATCGCGCCGCCCCGCGCCTCTACGGACGCCGCCGCGGCCGCAAGCTGCGCGCCGGGCGGCAGCACCTCGCCGAGATGCTGCTCCCCGAGCTCAGCTTCACCCTTCCGGTCGATCTCCCGAGCCTGTTTCCGGCGACGCCCGAGGCGATCTGGCTGGAAATCGGGTTCGGCGGCGGCGAGCACCTCGCCGAGCAGGCCGCGGCCCATCCGGAAATCGGCTTTATCGGCAGCGAGGTGTTCGAGAACGGGGTCGCCCGGCTGACCGGGGAGATCGCGCGCCGGGGTCTCAAAAACATCCGCATCTTTCCCGACGACGCCCGCCTCCTCCTCGCCGCGCTGCCGCCGCGATCGGTCGGCCGCATCTTTGTCCTGTTTCCGGACCCGTGGCCCAAGTTGCGCCATCAGAAGCGCCGCCTGATTTCGCCCGCGACCCTCGACCGTTTCGCCGAGCTGATGCCCGACGGCGCCGAGCTTCGCCTCGCCACCGACGACCCGCTCTACCAGTCCGCGATGCTGGAGGCCGCGACCGCGCATCCGGCCTTCGAGTGGACCGCGCGATCTCCTGCCGACTGGCGCGAACGTCCCGCCGACTGGCCGGCGACGCGCTACGAGCAGAAGGCGCTCGCCGCCGGCCGCACGCCCCTTTTCTTCTCTTTCGTGCGGCGGGTAGGAGGGTAAATACCCTTGCGTGCCGTAGGGCTTCGCCTATATATGACCCAACAAAAGCAAGTGGGCCGGCGGCCCACTTTTTATTTGCGGTGAGCATTGTCGATCGACCCTGAGGCCATTTCCCGGATCATCGAGCCCTCGCTTGAGGCGATGGGATACCGGCTTGTCCGCGTCTCCGCCTCGGCGCAGCGGGGCGCCACGCTGCAGGTCATGGTCGAGCGCGTCGACGAGGCCGGGATGACCGTCGACGATTGCGCCACGATCAGCCGTTCGGTCTCGGCGCTGCTCGACGTCGCCGACCCGATCGCCGGAGCCTATACGCTCGAGGTCAGCTCGCCCGGCATCGACCGCCCGCTCGTCAGGCCCGAGGATTACGACCGCTATGCCGGCTTTGAGGCACGCGTCGAGCTGAACCAGCCGGTCGGCGGGCGCAAACGCTTCCGCGGCCGTTTGCTCGGCCGGGCCGACGGCCATATCCGGCTTTCGACCGAGGCCGGCGAGGCGCTCTTGCCGCTCGCCGGCATCGCCCGCGCCAAGCTCCTTCTGACCGACGATCTGATCGCCGCCGCCGCGGCGAAAACCCACTAGCCCACGAAAGCCCGCCATGGAAAGCACCACCACCTACGCCCGTCCCGAATTGCTGCAAGTCGCCGAGACCGTCGCGCGCGACAAGGGCATCGACCGCGACGAAGTGCTGGAAGCGATGGAGCAGGCGATCCAGAAGGCCGGCCGCTCGAAATACGGGCAGGAATACGACATCCGCGCCGAGATCGACCGGCGCAACGGCGAGATCCGCCTGATGCGCTTCCGCGAGGTCGTCGAGGAGATCGAGAACGAACCGGCCCAGATACTCCTGAGCCAGGCGCAAAAGCTCAACGCCGAGGCCGAGATCGGCGATTTCATCACCGATCCGCTGCCGCCGATCGATTTCGGGCGCATCGCCGCGCAGACCGCGAAACAGGTGATCGTCCAGAAAGTCCGCGACGCCGAGCGCCAGCGCCAGTACGTCGAGTTCAAGGACCGCGTGACCGAGATCGTCAACGGCCTCGTCAAGCGGGTCGAATACGGCAATGTCGTCGTCGATCTCGGGCGCGCCGAGGCGATGCTGCGCCGCGACGAGCTGCTCCCGCGCGAGAGCTTCCGCCAGGGCGAGCGGGTGCGCGCCTATATCTACGACGTGCGGCCGGAGCCGCGCGGCCCGCAGATATTCCTGTCGCGCACGCATCCGCAATTCATGGCCAAGCTGTTCGCGCAGGAGGTGCCGGAGATCTACGACGGCATCATCGAGATCAAGGCGGTCGCGCGCGATCCGGGCAGCCGCGCCAAGATCGCGGTCATCTCGCGCGACAGCGGCATCGACCCGGTCGGCGCCTGCGTCGGCATGCGGGGCAGTCGCGTCCAGGCCGTGGTCGGCGAGTTGCAGGGCGAGAAGATCGACATCATCCCGTGGTCGCAGGACCCGGCGACGTTCGTCGTCAACGGCCTCGCCCCGGCCGAGGTCTCCAAGGTGGTCATGGACGAGGAGCAGCGCCGGATCGAGGTCGTCGTCCCCGACGACCAGCTCAGCCTGGCGATCGGGCGGCGGGGGCAGAACGTGCGCCTCGCCTCGCAACTCACCGGCTGGGATATCGACATCCTGACCGAGGCCGAGGAATCGGAGCGTCGCACCGAGGAATTCCGCACCCGCAGCCAGCTTTTCATCGATGCGCTCGACATCGACGACGTGATCGCCCACCTGCTGGTGACCGAGGGCTTCACCTCGCTCGAGGAGGTCGCCTACGTTCCGGTCAGCGATCTCGCGGAGATCGAAGGCTTCGACGAGGATATCGCCACCGAGCTGCAGGAGCGCGCCCGCACTGCCCTCGAACGCCGCGACGAGCAATACCAGAACCGGTTCCGCGAGCTCGGTGTCGCCGAGGATCTCGCCGCTGTCGAGGGGCTGACGCCGGGCATGCTGGTGACGCTTGGCGAGAACGACATCAAGACGCTCGACGATTTCGCCGGACTCGCCGGCGACGAGCTCCTCGAAATGCTCGCCGCCTCCGACAAGGGCGGGGTGAAGCTAGAGGAGGACGAAGCCAACGCGATGATCATGGCGGCCCGCGTCGCGGCGGGTTGGATCGAAACCAGCGAAGCGGAGCCGGCGGCGCAAGAGTGAGCATCGACGACGCTACCCTACCGAGCGACCCGCATCGCCGCTGCATCGCCACCGGCGAACTTCATGATCGCGCTCGATTGTTGCGATTTGTCGTCTCGCCCGACGGCGAGATCGTGCCGGATGTGGCGGCTCGCCTGCCCGGACGGGGTTTGTGGTTGACGCCCCGGCGGGATATAGTGGACCGGGCCGTGGCGAAGCGGCTGTTCGCGCGCGCGGCACGCCGGCCGGTGCAGACACCGGTCGGGCTTGCCGACCGCATCGAGGCGTTGCTGACGCAGCGTTGCGGCGATGCGCTGGGCCTCGCCCGGCGCGCCGGACAGGCGGTCGCCGGGTTCGAGCGGGTGACCGAGATGATTCAGCGCGGCAAGGCCGGCCTTCTGGTCTTCGCGCTTGACGGAGCGGAAAACGGCCGGCGCAGGCTGGCTGCGCTGGGGCGCGGGGTACCGATGGCCGGCGCCCTTACCGGGGCCGAGCTGGGCGCGGCGTTCAACCGCGACCGGGTCGCCCACGTGGCAATCGGGCCGGGACCGCTGGCGGACCGGCTGGCGACGGATATGCGGCGGCTCGCGGGGTTCCGCGACGGCGCGATGGTGGAATTGAACCTTGCCCCGACCGGGCGTGGCGAGAGGACGGTAGCGTAGCGAAGGGCTGATGTAGACGCGCAAGACACCCAAGAGAAGCGGCCGCTGACCCTCAATCGTCCGGGCGGCAGGCTGGAGCTGCGCCGGCCCGCCGACTCGTCGGGCCAGGTTCGCCAGAGCTTCTCGCACGGCCGCTCGAAGACCGTCACGGTCGAGGTCAGGAAGAAGCGGACCTTCGGCCCCGGCTCCGCCGCCGAGACGACCGCGCGCTCGGATTCCGAGCCCGCGACCCCGGGCGCCACCGACGCACCGGCCGCCGAGCCGGTCCGCCGCACGCTGGCAGTTCCCCGCGCGCTGACCGCGGAGGAGCGCGCCGGCCGCGTCCGCGCGGTGCAGGATGCCGTCAAGGCGGACGCCGATCAGCGCCGGCTGAACGCCCTCGCCGAAGCCGATCGCCGCCGCCAGGAAGAAGAGCGCGCCGCCGAGGAATCGCGCCTCGCCGCCGAGGACGAGGCCAAGCGCAAGGCCGAGGAGGAAGAAACTCGCCAGCGCGGCGCCGAGGAAGCCAAAAAGCGCGCGGAGGACCAGGAAAGCCAGCGCAAGGAAGAGGAATCCCGGCGCGAGGTCGCCGAGCGGGCGGGCAAGGCCGCCGCAGCCAAGGTCGCCGCCCTCGCCGCCGCCGGCAAGGTCGCGATGCCGGCCGAGGAAGAGGACGAGACTCCGGTCGCGCGTCGGCCGGGCGCGCCGCCGCCGCGCCGGCCGGGCGTCCCGGTCCGCCGCGACGAGCGCCGCCGCACCGGCAAGTTGACGGTCACTCGCGCGCTCAGCGACGATGAAGGCGAACGGATGCGCAGCCTCGCCTCGGTCCGCCGCGCCCGCGAGCGCGAGCGGCGGCTGCATCGTGGGGACGACCAGCCGAAGGTCGTGCGCGATGTCGTCATCCCCGAGACGATCACGGTACAAGAGCTCGCCAACCGGATGGCCGAGCGCGGCGTCGACGTGATCAAGGCGCTGATGCGCATGGGCGTCATGGCGACGCCGGCGCAGACCATCGACGCCGACACCGCCGAACTGATCGTCGGAGAATTCGGCCACCGTTTCCGCCGCGTCGCCGCGGACGATATCGAGATCGGCCTGCGCGGCGACGCCGACGAAGCCGGCGAGGCCGAGCCGCGCGCGCCGGTCGTCACCATCATGGGGCATGTCGACCACGGCAAGACGTCGCTGCTCGACGCGCTGCGCGAGACCGATGTCGCCGGCGGCGAGGCGGGCGGCATCACCCAGCATATCGGCGCCTACCGCGTGACGCTGAAGAGCGGCAAGCAGATCACCTTTATCGACACGCCGGGCCACCAGGCCTTTACCTCGATGCGGGCGCGCGGCGCCAACGTCACCGACATCGTCGTGCTGGTCGTCGCCGCCGATGACGGGATCATGGAGCAGACCGTCGAGGCGATCCGTCACGCCAAGGCGGCCGAGGTGCCGATCATCGTCGCCATCAACAAGATAGACCGGCCCGACGCCAAGCCCGAGCGGGTCCGCCAGGAACTGCTGCAGCACGAGCTGGTCGTCGAGGAGCTCGGCGGCGACATCCTCAATGTCGAGGTTTCGGCGCTCAAGAAGACCGGCCTCGATAAGCTCGAAGAGGCGATCCTCTTACAGGCCGAATTGCTCGACCTGACCGCCAACCCGAACCGCCCTGCCGAGGGCGTCGTGCTCGAAGCCAAGCTGGAGCGCGGCCGCGGCCCGGTGGCGACGGTGCTGGTGCAGCGCGGCACGCTCAAGGTCGGCGACGTCTTCGTTGCCGGCGGCGAGTGGGGCCGGGTGCGCGCATTGGTCGACGACCGCAACCAGAACCAGCCCGATGCCGGCCCGTCGATGCCGATCGAGGTGCTCGGGCTCGACGGCGCGCCGCTGGCGGGCGACGATTTCATCGTCGTCGACGGCGAATCCCGCGCCCGCGAGGTCGCCGAGTTCCGCTCGCGCCGGCGCCGCACCGCAGCCGCGGCGACGGCCGGCCGCGGCACCCTCGAGGAGATGTTCTCGCAGATCCAGTCGGGCGCGGCCAAAGAGCTGCCGATCGTCGTCAAGGCCGACGTGCACGGCTCGCTCGAGGCGATCACCGGCTCGCTGGCCAAGCTCGGTACCGACGAGGTCTCGGTGCGCAACCTGCACTCGGCGGTCGGCGCGATCACCGAAAGCGACGTGATCCTCGCCAAATCCACCGGCGCGGTGATCATCGGCTTCAATGTGCGCGCCAACCCGCAGGCGCGCGACCTGGCGCGGCGCGACGGCGTCGAGATCCGCTATTACTCGATCATCTACGACCTGATCGACGAGATCCGCGGCACGCTATCGGGGATGCTCGCCCCGACCCTGCGCGAGCGGTTCCTCGGCAACGCCTCGATCCGCGAGGTATTCAACATCACCCGTGTCGGCAAGGTCGCCGGCTGCCGGGTAACCGAGGGCACGGTCCGCCGCGGCGCCAAGGTCCGGCTGCTGCGCGACAACGTTGTGATCCACGAAGGCATGCTCAAGACTCTGAAGCGCTTCAAGGACGAGGTCCGCGAGGTGCAGGAAGGGTTCGAATGCGGCATGGCCTTCGAGAACTACGACAACATCCAGCAGGGCGACGTGATCGAGTGCTTCGAAGTCGAGGAGGTCGCCCGCGCGCTCTAGTGCGCGAGGCGAGCCAGCGCCAACTCAGGGTCGGCGAGGAACTGCGCCATGCCCTCGCGCAGCTCCTGCGGCCGGGCGAGCTGCGCGATCCGGCGCTGAGCGAGGCCAGCATCACCGTCACCGAGGTGCGGCTCAGCCCCGACCTCAAGAACGCGACGGTCTTTGTGATGCCGCTCGGCGGCGGCAACCGCGATGAGATCGTGGCCGGCTTGAAGCGCAGCGCGCCATATCTCAAATCCCGCGTCGCCCGCGAGGTCGCGCTCCGCTTCGTGCCGAATTTGACCTTCGCGCTCGACCAGGCCTTCGACAGCGCCGAGCACATCTCCGAGCTCCTCGCCCGCCCCGATGTCGCCCGCGACCTCGAACCCCATACGGAGGACGATCCGGCCTGATGAATGGCTGGCTCGTCATCGACAAACCCGAGGGCATCACCTCGAACCGCGCGGTCACCGTGGTGCGGCGCGCCACCGGGGCCAAGACCGGCCATGCGGGAACGCTAGACCCGTTCGCCAGCGGCGTCCTGCCGATCGCGCTCGGCGAGGCGACCAAGACGATGCGGTTCGCCGCCGACAGCCGAAAGCGCTATCGGTTTACCGTGCGCTGGGGCGTCGCCACCGATACCGAGGACCGCGAGGGCAACGCGAACGCCGAAAGCCCGGTCCGCCCCGCCGCCGGCCAGATCGCGGCGATGCTGCCCCGCTTCACCGGGCCGATCCTGCAGCGGCCGCCGGCCTTTTCCGCTCTCAAGGTCGAGGGCCGCCGCGCCTACAAGCTTGCGCGCGCCGGGAACCCGCCCACCCTCGCGCCCCGGCCGGTGACCGTCGCCGCGCTCGAACTATCGGCCGTTCTCGACCGCGATCACGCCGAATTTATCGCCGAGGTCGGGGGCGGCACCTATATCCGGTCCCTCGCCCGGGACCTCGCCGAGGCGCTCGGCACGGTCGGCCATGTCACCGCGCTGCGCCGCACCAAGGTCGGCCGCTTCACCGAGGACCAAGCGATTTCGCTGGATTCCGCGGCTCTCCTTGGGCATAGTCCGGCCGCTTCCGAGCACCTCTTGCCGCTCGAAATCGTGCTGGACGACATCCCGGCTTTGATTTTGGCGGCAGACGAAGTCGCTCGATTGCGTCACGGACAGCAGGTGACGCCGCGCGATCCGCGCGAACGGGCGCAACTCGATCGTCTCGAAGACGGCACGATCGTTGGCGCGCGGCATGACCGGCTTCTGATCGCGGTGGCGCGAATCGAAAACGGCTGCCTTCGTCCGGTGCGCATCATCAATCGCTAAAAGGGGTATCCCGATGTCGATTACCGCAGAGCGCAAGCAGACGCTCATCGGCGAATACGCCACCAAATCCGGCGACACCGGGTCGCCGGAGGTGCAGGTTGCAATATTGTCCGAGCGCATTCGTAACCTGACCGATCATTTATCGAGCCATAAAAAAGACTTCCACTCGCGCCGCGGGCTCTTGGTGATGGTGGGCCAGCGCCGGCGCCTCCTCGACTACCTCAAGCGTTCCGACGCGGGGCGCTATGAAACGCTGATCGGCCGGCTCGGGCTGCGGCGTTGACGCCTCGGTGAATACGGCACACTCTCGGTCGATAATGCTCCGGCAAATCGGGGCGGCCAGGGATTGGCTTGTGCGCTTACACGAGCGCCATCTGCGGCGGCACGCGAAGGAATCCGCCTTCGCGCGGGGCTGCCGCACGATCTTATGAAAAAGGATGAATTGGAATGTTCGACGTCTACCGCAAAGAGCTGATGTGGGGCGGTCGCCGCCTCGTGCTCGAGACGGGGAGGATCGCGCGCCAGGCTGACGGCGCAGTGCTCGCCACCTATGGCGAGACGACGGTGCTGTGCACCGCGGTCGCGGCCAAAACCGCGAAGGCTGGGCAGGATTTCTTTCCGCTCACCGTCAATTACCAGGAAAAGACCTTCGCCGCCGGCAAGATCCCCGGCGGCTTCTTCAAGCGCGAGGGGCGGCCGTCCGAAAAGGAGACGCTGACCTCGCGGCTGATCGACCGGCCGATCCGGCCGCTTTTCGTCTCGGGCTTCCTGAACGAGACGCAGGTGGTCTGCACCGTGCTGAGCCACGACCTCGAAAACGACCCCGACATCGTCGCGCTGGTCGGCGCCTCGGCGGCGCTGACGATCTCCGGCATCCCGTTCCTCGGGCCGATCGCCGGCGCACGGGTCGGCTATGTCAACGGTCAGTACGTGCTGAACCCCACGATGGACCAGCTTGACGCCTCCGACCTCGATCTTGTCGTCGCCGGCACCGGCGAAGGCGTGCTGATGGTCGAGAGCGAGGCCCAGGAACTCTCCGAGGAGACTATGCTGGGCGCGGTGACCTTTGGCCACCAGGGCTTCCAGCCTGTCATCAACGCGATCATCGAGCTGGCCGAGAGCTGCGCCAAGGAGCCGTGGGCGATGTCCGGACCGCTCCCGGAGAAGGCCGAGATCGAGGCCGAGCTGCGCAAGAGCGTCGGTCCGCTGCTCGACGCCGCCTATCGCGAGCGGGGCAAGCAGGACCGCTCGAACCAGCTCGACGCCGCCAAGGCCGCTGCGATCGGCGCCTTCCCCGACAATCCCGCCAAGCAGGCGCTGGCCGGCAAAATCTTCAAGGACCTCGAAAAGGAGATCGTGCGCGGCGCGATCCTGCGCGGCGAGCCGCGCATCGACGGGCGCGACACCAAGTCGATCCGCGACATTACCTGCGAAGTCGGCATCCTGCCTCGCGCTCACGGTTCGGCGCTGTTCACCCGCGGCGAGACTCAGGCGCTCGTCGTCGCCACGCTCGGCACCGGGCAGGACGAGCAGATTATCGACGCTCTCGCCGGCGAGTACCGCGAGAACTTCATGCTGCATTACAACTTTCCGCCGTACTCGACCGGTGAGGCCGGACGCATGGGCTCGCCCGGCCGGCGCGAGATTGGCCACGGCAAGCTCGCCTGGCGCGCGGTGCGGCCGCTGCTCCCGACGAAGGAGGCATTCCCCTACACGATCCGCGTCGTCTCGGAGATCACCGAGTCGAACGGCTCGTCGTCGATGGCCTCGGTCTGCGGCGCCTCGCTGTCGCTGATGGATGCGGGCGTGCCCCTGCCCCGTCCGGTCGCCGGCATCGCGATGGGGCTCATCAAGGAGGATAGCGGCTTCGCCGTGCTGTCCGACATTCTCGGCGACGAGGACCATCTCGGCGACATGGACTTCAAGGTCGCCGGCACCGAGGCCGGCGTCACCGCGCTGCAGATGGACATCAAGATCACCTCGATCACCGAGGAGATCATGCGCATCGCGCTCGAGCAGGCGCGCGACGGCCGCGCCCATATCCTCGGCAAGATGGCGATCGCGCTGACCGGCGCCCGCGACGAAGTGAGCGGCAACGCCCCGCGCATCACGACGATCCAGATTCCCAAGGACAAGATCCGCGAGGTGATCGGCTCGGGCGGCAAGGTGATCCGCGAGATCACCGAAACGACCGGGACCAAGATCGACATCAACGACGACGGCGTGATCAAGGTCGCCGCGGTCGACGCCAACAAGGCCCAGGCCGCGATCGACTGGATCCGCGGCATCGTCGCCGAGCCGGAGCTCGGCGTCATCTACAACGGCAAAGTGGTCAAGACGGTCGATTTCGGCGCCTTCGTCAACTTCCTCGGCTCGCGCGACGGGCTGGTCCATATCAGCGAGCTGGCGCAGCAACGGGTCGGCAAGACCACCGACGTCGTCAATGTCGGCGATGTGGTCAAGGTCAAGGTCCTCGGCTTCGACGACCGCGGCAAGGTCAAGCTGTCGATGCGCCAGGTCGACCAGGAGACCGGTGAGGATCTCGGCCCCCGCCGCCAGGAGCCGCGCCCCGCGGAGCCGGCGCAGGCGGCCTCCTGAGCGAACCGCGCTGCCCCGCGCTGCCGCCGGTCATTGGCCATCGCGGGGCTAAGGCGCATGCGCCGGAGAATACAATCGCCGGGTTCGCCGAGGCGGCGCGCCTCGGCTGCTCGTGGGTCGAGTTCGACGTGCGGCTGACGGCGGACGGCGTGCCGGTGCTCTGCCATGACAGCCGGCTCAACCGCACCACCGACCGCGGCGGCGTGGTCTCGCGGCTAAGGCTGGCGGCGGTCCAGGAAGCCGATGCGGGCTGCAAGTTCGACCCGCGCTTCGCCGGCGAGCGCATCCCGACCCTCGACCAGGCGCTCGGCGCGGCCGGCGAACTGGGTCTTGGCGTCAATATCGAGATCAAGGCGGATCGCGGGCTGGCCGCCGCCACCGCCGCCGCGGTCGCCGAGAGCTTAGAGCGCTTCGGCGACCGGCCGCGCGGCATACTCGTGTCGAGTTTTGTGACCGCGGCCCTGGCCGCGTTCCGCGACAGGATGCCGGGGGTCGCCACCGGCTTGCTGCTGGGCCGCTTCAAGCGCAACTGGCGCGATCTCCTCGCCAGGCTTGGCTGCGCGACGCTCAACCTCGACCAGCATCGGGTCACCGCGGGCCGTGTCGCCCGGATCGCAGCGGCCGGCTATCCCGTTCTCGCCTACACGGTCAACGACCCGGAGCGCGCGCAGACGTTGTTCCGGTGGGGGGTAACTTCCGTTTTTTCGGACAACCCGGATATAATCCTCGCATCGGCCGCGCCGTCGCGGCAGGGAGTTGCCGGTTGAAGGCTTTGAATCCGATCGTCATTTCGGGCCGCGAGGTCTTGCCGCTGGTCGAGGGCGGCAAGGGCATCTCGATCTCCAATGGCGAAAGCTCGGGCGCCTGGGCCGCGTCCGGCGGGGTCGGCACCTTTTCCGGCGTCAACGCCGATAGCCACACCGAGGCCGGCGAACGCATCCCCCAGGTCTATGAGGGCCGCACCCGGCGCGAGCGCCACGAGGAGCTGATCGCCTACGCGATCAGCGGCGGCATCGAGCAGGCCCGGGTCGCGCACGAGCGCTCGAACGGCCAGGGCCGCATCCACATGAACGTGCTGTGGGAGATGGCCGCCGCCGAACGCATCCTGCACGGGGTGCTGGAGGGCGCGCGCGGGCTCATTCACGGCGTCACCTGCGGCGCCGGCATGCCGTACCGGATCGCCGAGATCTGCGCCCAATACGGCGTCCACTACTACCCGATCGTGTCGTCGGCGCGCGCTTTCCGCGCGTTGTGGAAACGCGCCTACCATAAATTTTCGGAGTGGCTCGGCGGGGTCGTCTACGAGGATCCCTGGCTTGCCGGCGGCCATAACGGTCTCTCCAACAGCGAAGACCCCGACCGCCCCGAAGCGCCCTACCCGCGCGTCCGCGAGTTGCGCAGCCTGATGAGCGAGTTCGCCCTCGACGCGACCCCGATCTTCATGGCCGGCGGCGTCTGGTGCCTGCGCGAGTGGGACGACTGGCTCGACAACCCCGAGATCGGCCCGGTCGCGTTCCAGTTCGGGACGCGTCCGCTCTTGACCCAGGAAAGTCCGATCTCCGACGCCTGGAAGCGCAGGCTGCTGACGCTGCAGGAGGGCGATGTGTTTTTGAACCGGTTCAGCCCGACCGGCTTCTATTCGTCAGCCGTGCGTAACGACTTCCTCAACGAGCTGAAGCAGCGCTCCGATCACCAGGTCGCCTATGCGGTCGAGCCGGTCGGCGAGCATGTCGTCGGATTTGGTGTCGGCGCGCGGAGCCGCCTCGTTTACCTGACCGCTTCCGACCGGGATTCGGCGGAGCGCTGGGTCTCCGAGGGCTTTACCGAGGCGCTGCGTACACCGGACTCGACCCTGATCTTTGTGACCCCGCAAAAGGCGCTTGAAATCCGCAACGACCAGATCAACTGCATGGGCTGCCTCAGCGCCTGCCTTTTTTCCAACTGGGCGCAGAACGAGGCCGGCACCACCGGCAAGAAGGCCGACCCGCGCAGCTTTTGCATCCAGAAGACGCTGCAGGCGATCTGTCATTCCGACGATGTCGAGTTCCAGCTCATGTTTTCGGGCCACAATGCCTATCGCTTCGCCAAGGACCCGTTCTACGCGAACGGCTACGTCCCGACGGTGCGGGAGCTGGTAGACCGATTGCAGACAGGCGATTAGACGCCTATATCAGCGGGATGGATCGAAGCTCGATGGCCCAGACCGCGCTAAGCCGCTTGCGGGGAGTGGGGTTGCGGCCGACACGTCAGCGCATCGCCCTTGCCCGCCTCCTGTTCGAGAGCGCCGACCGGCACGTGACCGCCGAGCAGCTCCACGGCGAGGCACAGGGCGCTTCGATCCGCGTCTCGCTCGCGACCGTATACAACACGCTGCACCAGTTCACCGCCGCCGGCCTCTTGCGCGAGGTCGTCGTCGAGCCCGGCCGCTCGTATTTCGACACCAATGTCGAAGACCACCACCATTTCTTTTGCGAGACCACCGGCATGCTGCAGGACATCCCGGGGGACTCGGTCGTCGTGGGCGCCCTGCCCTCGCCGCCCTCCGGCACCGAGATCAGCCGGGTCGACGTGATTATCCGCGTCCGCCGCGATACCGCGACGCCTTCTTTTTAGAATTCTTCTAAATTAAGGTTGATTCCCCACCCGCCGGACCCTATAACAGATGGGTCGGGCGTCCGTTTTATCCTGGCCGTCCGCATCGCTTTAGAGGTGGAGGTAAGGATGGCGGCACTTAAAGGTTCGAAAACCGAAGACAATTTGAAGGCGGCGTTTGCCGGCGAGAGCCAGGCGAACCGGCGCTATCTCTATTTCGCGCAAAAGGCCGACGTCGAGGGCTACAACGACGTCTCGGCGGTGTTCCGCTCGACCGCGGAAGGCGAAACCGGCCATGCGCACGGCCATCTCGAGTATCTGGAGGAGGTCGGCGATCCGGCCACGGGCCTCCCGATCGGCGAAACTTCGGCCAATCTGAAGGCCGCGGTCGCCGGCGAGACGCATGAATACACCGACATGTATCCGGGCATGGCGCGCACCGCCCGCGACGAAGGCTTCGAGGAGATCGCCGATTGGTTCGAGACGCTGGCGAAGGCCGAGCGTTCGCATGCCGGGCGGTTCCAGCGGGCGCTCGACACGCTCTAACGATCGTAACGGTCCAAGGCTCGGGGGGCGCGGAGGCGAAGGCCTTTCGCGCCTCCTCTGTTTAAAGAAAGCGACGCCTCAAGGGCGCCGGGAGAAGAACCATGCGCGAAGGCAGCCTCGACGCCCCGACCCGCCACCCGATCGCGTGGCAGGATCCCGACTTCACCGACCGGGCCAAGACCGAGGCCGAGATGGAGCGGGTCTTCGACGTCTGCCACACCTGCCGGCGCTGCTTCAACCTATGCGACTCGTTCCCGCGCCTGTTCGATCTGATCGACAATTCCGAGACCGGCGAGCTCGATAGCGTCCCCAAATCCGATTACGCCAAGGTCGCAGATGCCTGCACGCTCTGCGACATGTGCTTTATGACCAAGTGCCCATATGTGCCGCCGCACGAGTTCAATGTCGATTTCCCGCACCTGATGCTGCGCCACCGCGCGGTCGAGGCGAAAGAGGGCAAGGTTGCCTGGACCCGCAAGGAGCTCGGCCGCACCGATCGCAACGGCCGCCTCGCCGCACCGGTCGCGGGCCTCGCCAACTGGGCCAGCGACGAGCACAACCGGGTGACCCGGCCGGTGCTGGAGGCAGTGGCGGGGATCGACCGCAACGCCGCGCTGCCGAAATATCACGGCCAGACCTTTATGATGCGGACCAAGCGGCACCCGCCGGCGCGCGACGCGACGGCCCCGGCGGCGGGGCGCAAGGCGGTCATCTACGCGACCTGCTTTGCCAACTACAACAACCCGAGCATCGGCGAGGCGACCCGCGCCGTGCTCGCCAGGAACGGGGTCGAGACCGAGGCGGTCTACCCGCAATGCTGCAAGATGCCCCAGCTCGAAGCCGGCGATCTTGCCGCGGTCGCCAAGGCGGCGCGCGAGGTCTCGGCGAGCCTCGGAACCTGGATCGACAAGGGTTACGACGTGGTCGCGCTGGTGCCGTCCTTCGCGCTGATGCTCAAATTCGAGTGGCCGCTGATCGTGCCGAACGACGAGGCGGTGCTCAAGCTTGCACGCGCGACCTTCGACATCAGCGAGTACATCGTCGACATCGCCAAAAAGGAAGGCCTCGCGCCTGGGATGAACCCGCTTGGCGGCGCGGTGACGCTGCACCTCGCCTGCCACGCCCGCGCCCAGAACATGGGCGCGAAGGCCACCGAGATGCTGCGCCTGATGCCGGAGGCGAAGATCAACGTGATTGAGCGCTGCTCCGGCCATGGCGGGTCATGGGGCGTCATGAAGGAGAATTTCGCCACCGCCCTCAAGATCGGCCGGCCGGTCGCGCGCCAGGCGCTGCGCGAGCCGACGCCGTTCCTTGCGGCGGAATGTCCGCTCGCCGGCTTGCATATCCGGCAGGGGATGGGGGCGTTAGACAAGGAAGCAACGCTGCCCGAGCGCTCGCACCACCCGATCGAGCTGATCGCGCGCGCGTATGGGCTTATGGAGGGTTAGAGATGACCACGATCGACCGGAAGCGGGAGCTGACCCGCGCCGATATCATGCCGCTCGGCGACTATTCCGCGGTGCGCCGCGAGCGCCGCCGCGAGATCACCGAGTTGAAGCGCCGCCGCCGGCTGGAAGTGGGGCCGTTCGCGACCTTCCATTTCGAGAATTTCCAGACGATGTGGCAGCAGGTCCAGGAGATGCTCTATATCGAAAAGGGCGGGGAGGCTCAGATCGCCGATGAACTCGACGCCTACAACCCGCTGATCCCGCAAGGGAACGAGCTGGTTGCGACGATCATGTTCGAGATCGACGACCCGCTCCGCCGCGCGACCGTGCTGGCGCGGCTCGGCGGCATCGAGAACTCGGCCTTTGTCGAAATCGCCGGCGAGCGTATCCGCGGCACGGCCGACCCGACGCGCGAGAACACCAACCCCGACGGCAAGGCATCGTCCGTGCAGTTCGTCCGCTTCGAGTTCAGCCCGGCGCAGGTCGCCCAGTTCCGCGCAACGGGCGCCCGCGTCCTGGTCGGGTTCGACCACCCGAATTACGGCCACATGGCGACCATGCCCGAGCCGGTACGCGCCGCGCTCACCGAGGATTTCGATTAGGGATAGGTCTCGGTCGGCTCGACGCCGAAAATCTCGCCGCGCATCAGCCAGCCGCCATAGTCGCCGGCCTCGATCCGGCACCACGCGCCCTGGCACTCGACCAGCTTGCCGATGACGCCCGGCTCGGCCCGCGCGACGATCGCCGCGTTCGGCGCCGGACTGGCGCGCAACGCCCGCACGGCGCCGGTCACCATCGCATCGCGATGCGGCCACAGCATCTTCTGATGCACCCAGCCTATCGCGCCCTGCCAGTCTTTGACCTTTCGCCAATGCTCGACCGAAACGATGACCTCGAGCGGCATGTCGCGCCGAAGGAAGACCCATTCGACCGGGTATTGCTCGCCCGGCCCGGTCCGCATGAAGACCTTGTTGGCGCGCAGGCTCTCGAAGCGGGGGAATTTGCCCGAGGCGTCGGGCTCGGGCGCGGGGCTGCGCGCGGCGGCGCCACCCCCGATCAACAAGCCCATCACGGCCGCGGCAGCGGCAATCCCCACAACGCGCCGGGCCATTGCATCCCCCAAGGCCCATTACCCCGGAAAATCGATAGGCCCGGCCGGCGGGACCGGTCAAGCCGCGCGCCGAAACGGAGGGTTGCCGCGGCGCTACCGGTTCGCGCCGCCGCAGGTCGCGCAGTCCGGATCCTTGCCGATTCGGATCCGGTGGAAGCGCGCGCCGAGGGCGTCGTAGATCAACAGCGTGCCGTCGAGGCTCTCCCCGAGCCCCAGCACCTCTTTCAGAACCTCGACCGCTTGCAGCGTCCCGAGCACGCCGGCGACCGCGCCCAATATCCCCGCCTCCTCGCAGCGCGGCACGAGATTGGGCGGCGGGGCTTCGTGGAACAGGCATCGGTAGCAGGGGTGCCCGTTACCGAGATACGGCCGGAACGTCGAGAGCTGCCCCTCGAACGGCGACAGCGCCGCCGCGATCAGCGGCTTCTTCAGCCGATAACACAGATCGGTCAGCAGATACCGGGTCGCGAAATTGTCGCTGCCATCGGCGACCAGATCGTAGCGCTCGATCAGTTCCGCGGCGTTGTCGGGGCCGAGACGCATCGGATGGGTCTCGATCCGTACCCCGTCATTGACCCGCGCCAACGTCTCGCGCGCGCTGTCGACCTTGAGGTCGCCGACATGCCGCGTCGCATGGACGATCTGGCGCTGCAGATTGGTCAGGTCGACCCGGTCGTCGTCGACGATGCCGATCGTGCCGATCCCCGCCGCCGCGAGATACATCAGCATCGGCGAGCCGAGCCCGCCGGCCCCGACGACCAGCACCTTGGCGGCGAGCAGCTTGGCCTGACCCTCCTCCCCAACCTCGTCGAGAATCAGGTGGCGGGCATAGCGCTGGAACTGCTCTTCGGTAAGCTCGGCATCCATTGCGGGCGCCCTCACAAATTCTCGAACAGCGCGGTCGACAGATAGCGCTCGGCGTGGTCGGGCAGAACCGTGACGATCGTCTTCCCGTCCATGCCGGCCCGCGCCCCGATCTCCAGCGCCGCCGCGAGGGCCGCGCCCGACGAGGTGCCGACCGCGAGCCCGTCGAGCCGGGCTACGTCCTGGGCCACGCGAAGCGCCGTGTCGTAGCCGATGCACACGATCTCGTCGATCAAGCTGGTGTCGAGGACCCGCGGAATAAACCCCGCGCCGATGCCCTGGATGCGGTTTGGTCCCGGCGGCCGCCCCGAGAGCACGGCGCTGTCCTCGGGCTCGACCGCGACCATCCTGAGACCGGGCTTGCGCGGCTTGAGCACCGAGCCGACGCCGGTCAGGGTGCCGCCGGTCCCGATCGCACTGACCACGACATCGACGGCGCCGCCGGTATCGCGCCAGATTTCCTCCGCTGTCGTCGCGCGGTGGACCGCCGGGTTGGCCGGGTTGTCGAATTGCTGCGGGATGAAGGCGTCCGGCAAGGTCTTGACCAGCTCTTCCGCCCGGTCGATCGCCCCGCGCATGCCCCGGGCCGCCGGCGTCAATTCCAGCTCTGCGCCGAGGAGGAGGAGCATCTTGCGCCGCTCGACCGACATGCTGTCGGGCATGGTGAGGATCAGCCGGTACCCTTTCGCGGCGCAAACGAAGGCGAGCGCGATCCCGGTATTTCCCGAGGTCGGCTCGACCAGCACGGTGCCTTGCTTGATCCGCCCCTCCGCCTCGGCGGCTGCGATCATCGCGAGGCCGATGCGGTCCTTGACCGAGGAGAGCGGATTGAAGAACTCGCACTTGGCGAGGATGTCGGCCTTCGCCCCGGCCTCGGCCGCCAGCCGCCTTACCCGCACGAGCGGGGTGGCGCCGATCGCCTCGGTCACATCGTCGTAAATCCGGCCGCGAAACTCGCCCTGCATCGCCTGCTTTCAGATATTGAAATCGCCGCCCTGCGCGACCCGGCCTGCGATCCCGGCGTTGTGGGCCCGCCCGCAGAGCTCGTCGAGGGTGACCGCGTCGAGCCGGCCCATCGCCTCGTCCTCCAGCTCGCGCCACAGCGGCCGGACGACCTCGTGGCTCAGCGCGCTGCCGGCCGGGTCGTCGATCGGATTGTCGCCGGTCTCCAATTCCCGCACCGAGCGGACGATGTCCCCAAGGCTGATGCGCCGCCGCTCGCGGGCCAGGCGGTAGCCCCCGCTCGGCCCGCGGATGCCGACAAGGATGCCGTCGCGCACCAGCTCCTGCAGCACCGGTTCGAGATAGCGCCGCGGAATGCCCTGCCGCGCCGTGATCTCCGACGAGCGGACCGGAACGGCGCCACCGTTATAGGCGATGTCGAGCACCGCCTCGATCGCGAAGAGAAGTTTCTTGGTCAGCCGGATCATCGGCGTCGGTCCCGAGGCCCTTTTCCAGTATTTTCGCTGTAGAAGCGACGCCCGTCGAGCCGAAACCGCCGTGCTGTCGTTCTCCGCTCCGCGAAAATGCCGAGACGACGGCAAATTCAGGCCGCGCCGCGCGGGTGAAGACGAGCTGGGCGATCCGGTCTCCCGGCTCGATATTAATGCCGGGCGCGCCCGGCGGGTTCCGGTTCCACGCCGATATCATCAGCTGGCCCTCGTAATCGGGGTCGATCAGCCCGATGGCATTGCCGAGCACGAGTCCCTCGCGATGGCCCAGCCCCGAGCGCGGCAGCACCAGCGCGCACCATTGCGGGTCGCCGATGCGGAAGGCGATGCCGGCCGGGATCAGCACCGCCGGCGCCTGCGCCTGGAGCGCGAGCGGCGCGTCGAGGCAGGCATGCAAATCGAGCCCCGCCGCCATCTCGGAGCCGTATCGCGGAAAGCCCCAGCCGGCGAGACGCGGATCGAGGATCTTGAGCTCGACCTTCAGCTGAGCGCCCCGGCGATCCGCTCGGCGAGCCGCCGCGCGACCTCGATCTTGGTCATGACCGGCCAGTCCTCGACCCCGGCCGCGTCGACCAGGTGAATTGTGTTGCGGTCGCCGCCGAACGTCTGGGTTCCCAGCGACACATCGTTGGCGAGAATCCAGTCGCAGCCCTTGCGGGTGCGCTTTGCGACCGCATTCGCGACGATGTCGTCGGTCTCGGCGGCGAAGCCGATAACGAGCGCCGGCCGGTCGTTGTGCCGCCGCGCCAGCGTCGCGAGGATGTCGGGGTTTTCGACGAGGCCCAGCGACGGCGCCGCCTTCCCGTCCTTTTTCAGCTTCCGGGCACTGGCCGACGCGACCCGCCAGTCCGATACCGCCGCGGCCATCACGGCGACATCGAGCGGCAGCGCCGCCTCGCAGGCTTCCAACATTTCCGCCGCGGTCTCGACGGCGACGAGACGCACCCCGGCCGGCGTCGGCTCGTGCGTCGGACCCGAGACGAGCACGGTCTCCGCCCCGAGCGCGGCCAGCGCCGCGGCGATCGCATGGCCCTGCTTGCCCGAGGAGTGGTTCGAGATGTAGCGCACCGGATCGATCGGCTCGCGCGTCGGGCCGCTGGTGACGAGCGCTTTGCGGCCGGCGAGGCGCCGATCCCGCGCGAGGCAGCCGACGATCGCCTCGACGATCTCCGCCGGCTCGGCCATCCGGCCATAGCCAACCTCACCGCACGCAAGCTCTCCGGCGCCCGGCCCGACCCGCATGACACCGCGCGCCGCCAAGGTCGCGAGGTTGGCCTGGGTCGCCGCATGCGCCCACATCATCGCGTTCATCGCCGGCGCGATCAGGACCGGCTTGTCCGAGGCCAGGAGGGTCGTCGAAGCGAGATCGTTCGCCATTCCCGCCGCCATCCGCGCGATCAGATCGGCCGTCGCCGGCGCGACGACGACGAGATCGGCCTCGCGCGACAGGCGGATATGCCCCATCTCGCTCTCGTCGGTCAGCGAGAACAGGTCGCCATAAACCTTGTCCTCGCTCAGCGAGGCGACGGAAAGCGGCGTGACGAACTGATGCGCCGCCTCGGTCATCACACAGCGCACGGCCGCGCCGCCGGTCCGCAGCCGGCGGATCAGGTCGAGCGACTTGTACGCCGCGATCCCGCCCGAGACGATCAGCAATATGCGTCGGCCGTTCAGCACGGCGCTCTCCCTCTGTGGCGCGCCACTATACTACCGCCACAGCGCCACGGCGATTGCCGCCAAGGCGAGCCCGGCGATCCAGAGCGGCGCGATCAGCACCCATAACTGCCGGGAGCGGTGCGCCGCCTGGGTGGCGAGCGTCTCGGCGTGAAGGATGACCCCTTCCTTCGACCAGTCTTCGACGAGCTTGCCGAGCGAATGCAGCAGCCGCGGCAACTCGTCGACGGTCTCGACCAGGCTGTCGACGCGCTGGCGGATTTGCGCCTCGGGACCGCGGTTGTCGCGCATCCACTGCTCGACCAGCGGCCGCGCCAGCTCCCACACGTTGACCGAAGGATCGAGCCGCCGCCCGAGCCCCTCGACTTGCACCATCGTCTTCTGCAACAGCAGAAGCTGCGGCTGCGTCTCCATCTGGAACTGCTCGGTGACGCGGAAAAGCTGCGCCAGGAGCCGCGCCAGCGAGATTTCGTGCAACGGGCGGCCGAGGATCGGCTCGCCGATCGAGCGGCAAGCCTGGGTGAAGGTGCCGACTGAACTGTCGCGCGGGATATAGCCGGCGGCGAGATGGACCTCGGCGACCCGCCGGTAGTCCCCCGACAAAAACCCCAGCAGCATGTCGGCGAGGTAGTACCGCGTCTCGCGGTCAAGCCGCCCCATGATGCCGAAATCGACCGCCGCGATCACGCCGTCCGGCTCGATGAACAGGTTTCCCGGATGCTGGTCGGCGTGGAAAAACCCGTCGCGGAACACCTGGTTGAAGAAGGCGTCGGCACCCTTCTGCAAAATCTCCTGCGGGCTGAGGCCGGCGGCGAGCAGCGCCTCGCGGTCGTCGATCCGGATGCCGCCGACGCGCTCGGTGGTCAGCACGGTCCGCCCGGTTCGCGCCCAGTCGACCCGCGGCACGCGAAAAGTCGGGTCCCCCGCGAAATTTTCGGCGAGCTCGCTGCACGCGGCGGCCTCGAAGCGGAGATCCATTTCGAGCCGCACCGCCTCGGCCAGGGTCGCGACGACCTCGACCGGCTTGAGGCGACGCAATTCGGGCTGGGTGCGCCCGATCAGCCGCGCCAGCCACATCAACAGGTCGAGGTCGCGGGCGAAATCGGCGACGATCCCCGGCCGCAGCACCTTGACCGCGACCTCGGCGCCGTCCCCGGTGCGGGCGAAATGCACCTGGGCAATCGACGCGGCGGCGACCGGCTCGAGGTCGAACGCCGCGAACAGCGCGCCCAGGCTCTGGCCAAACTCGGTCTCGATCAGGCGTTTCGCCACCTCGCCGGGGAAAGGCGGGAGCCGGTCCTGCAGCCGCGCGAGATCGGCGGCGACTTCCTCGCCCACAAGATCGGCGCGGGTCGCCAGTATCTGACCGAGCTTGATAAAACTCGGGCCGATCCGCCGGAACGCCTCGGCGAGCCGCTCCCCGGGGCGCACTCTGGCCGTGCCGCGGCGGCGCAGGACGCGCAAGAGCCGCAGCCCTGGCCCCGCCACCCCCGCGAGCGGAAAGAGCGCGTCGTGCCGCGCCAGGATCACGCCGACGCGGACGAGCCGCGCGAAGTTGCGGAGGTTGCGAAGCAAAGGGCCTAGATCCGCCAGCCCGAATGGAGCGCCGCGACGCCGCCGGTCAGGCTTCGATACGCGGCGCGCCCAAATCCGGCCCCCTCGATCTCGCGCGCCAGCGCCTCGGGCGGCGGGAAGCGCCGAATGCTCTCAGCGAGATAGATGTAAGCGTCGCGGTCGCCGGTCACGACCTGACCGAGCAGCGGCAAGACCCGGAAGCTGTAGAAGTCGTAGAGCGGCTGCAAGAGCGGGGCGACCGACGGGGTGAATTCGAGGCACATGAACCGGCCGCCCGGCCTCAGCACGCGCCGCGCCTCTTCCAGCGCGTGGCCCAGCCGCGTCACATTGCGGATGCCGAACGCGATCGTATAGAGGTCGAAGCTGCGGTCGGCAAAGGGCAAGTTCTCGGCATCGCCGACGACAAATTCGATCCCGGCGAGAATGCCTTCGTCGAGCGCCCGAACCCGACCGATCTCCAGCATGCTCGGGTTGACGTCGCAGACGACGACCCCGCCCGAGGCGCCGAGCGCCGGCAGGGCGCGGCGCGCGACATCGCCGGTGCCGCCGGCCACATCGATCATCCGCTGCCCGGCGCGCGGCTTGAGCCAAGCGACCATATCGGCCTTCCACAGCCGATGGATGCCCGCGCTCATCAGGTCGTTCATCAAATCGTAGCGCGTCGCGACCCGGTCGAAGACGCCCCGCACCAGCGGCGCCTTCTCCGCTTCCGGCACCCGGCGAAAGCCGAAATCGACTTCCTCGCTTGTCTCTTGCCTGCGCATCGGGCAGGAAGATAACCCCGATGCCCGAACTCCCCGAAGTCGAAACGATACGGCGCGGCCTCTCGCTGAAAATGTCCGGCCGCACGATCGTGCGCGCCGAGCTGCGGCGCCCCGATCTGCGCCGTCCGTTTCCGCCGATGCTGGACCGCCGGCTCAAGGGCGCTCGGATCGGCGCGCTCGGCCGGCGCGGCAAGTACCTGCTGATCGAGCTCGACGACGACGGCACGCTGCTGCTGCACCTGGGCATGTCGGGGCGGATTGTCGCCGGCGACGCTGCCGCGGCCGATGCCAAGCACGACCATGTCGTGCTCGCGCTCGACGACGGCACCGTCGTCCGCTTCAACGACCCACGTCGCTTCGGCTTGATGGATTACATGCGCCGAGGCGAAGAGGCGAAGCACCCGCTGCTCGCCGAGATGGGGCCGGAGCCGCTTGGCGGTGCGTTTGACGGCCGATACCTCGCCGCCAAGCTCGCCGGAAAGCTGACCCCGATCAAGGCGGCGTTGCTCGACCAGCGGATCGTCGCCGGGCTTGGCAACATTTATGTCTGCGAGGCGCTCTATCGCGCCGGGCTATCGCCGCGCCGCCTCGCCGGGACGATCGCCGCAATGCGCGCCGGCCGCCTCGCCGCGGCGATCAAGGCCGTGCTCAACGAGGCGATCGAGGCCGGCGGCTCGTCGCTGCGGGACTACGTGCAGGCCGATGGCGAGCTCGGCTATTTCCAGCACCGCTGGGCGGTCTATGGCAAGGAAGGCGAGCCCTGCCCCGGGTGCACCTGCGCCGAAGGCGTGCGGCGGATCGTCCAATCCGGCCGCTCGACCTTCTTCTGCGCCAAGAAGCAGCGCTAACGGCTCACCACGCGTACTGGATCATCGCCGTCGGAAGTTCGGCGCTGGGCATCGCCCCGCCGAGCGAAATGATGCTGAGGCAGGCGAGCGCGACGATACCGCCAAGCAGCCAATTTGCCCCCCGGGAGGCGGCCGCCGCGGCCTGGACCGGCGATACCCCAACGGGCGTCGCCGCAGGTGCCTGGGCCTTGACCGCCGCCGGTCTCGGGACCAGCAGGCGCTGACACAACCCGGAATGGCGCATAGCCTCCTCGTCCCGGCCGCAGCGCTCGAGCATCGCGATCAGGAGGCGGTGCCCGTCCTCGCGCAATTCGTCGAGGGCGACCAGCCGGCGCGCGGTCGCCACGGCGGCGTCGAACTCGCCGGCATCGGCATGGCTCAGCGCGAGGTGCCGCACAACCTCGGCGGCGATCGCCGCGAGGCGGATGCGCTCGACCGCGAGCCATTCGTCGAAGGCGGGCGAGACGGTCGCGACATTCTCCAGCAGCTCACCGCGATAGAGCGCCGCGCACCGGGCCTGTTCGCCGCGATCCGCCGAGCCGGCGAGACTCTCGAAGCGCGGCACGTCGATCGCCACGTCGCGCCGAAGCGTCATCATCCCGCGCGCCAGCCGCACCAGCGGCACGCCGACATGTTGGCGGATCACGGTCAGCGCGTGGCGAGGGCTCAGGCAATGCTCCCCGGCCACGTCGTCGCCCCAGATCGTCGCCACAGCGGCCTCGCGCGGCACCGGCCGGCCCTGCAAGGCCAGAAATGCGATCAGCGCCTGCGCCTTGCGCGGGAGCGGCAGGCAATAACGTCCCTCGACCCTGAGGCTGAAAGAGCCGAGCAGAGTCAGCGATATATGCGGTTCCTCGTTCTCCATGTGACGCCCGAGACCGGCCCCCTGCCGTATTGACTGCTGGGTTAATTGGTTCGCCGATCGGGATGGCTTAGGGACAAAATTGCATGACTCGGTTGCCGCAATCGCTGTTTGCGCCGAGCCCGACAATACCTATGAGCCCCCTTCGAACCCACCGCGCTCTGCGAAAAAAACAAAAGATTAAGGTCAAAATCAAAAGGATAGCCGGTATGGGTCAAAATTCCTGCCCAACCGATGGGTCATCAGCGCGCACTCGTATGCATCGCATACGATCTGCCCCAAAAAGTAACCAACATTGACCATAAGACAACCTTGCGGCGAGGCGGCGTTTCCCTCAAATCTCCCCGCGACGACGGGACCGCCCCCCTTCGAGGGCCGGAAAATCAGCGAGGGCAAGGGACATGAGCACACTCATCGATCGCCGCGCGCATCAGGTTCCGAACGAGCGGCCGCAGGTTTGGGCGGACTCCACGTGGCACGACTTCGCGCTCACGATCCTGTTCGGCGCGGTGGGGATCGCGGTCACCGCCGCGGTGCTGATCGCCGGCATTCCGCTGACGGGGCCGGATATTTTCAACGGCTGACAAGCACCTTCCCGGCCTGGCCGACCCACGGGCGACGCAGGAAGCTGCGTCGCCCGCGCTGTATTTGGTAAGTTGCCGCGTCACACCGGGAGCGCGGCATGAGAAGAGGTAAAAACCCCAGCTACGAGACGATCCTTGTCGAGCGCCGGGACGCGGTCGGCATCGTCACCCTGAACCGGCCGCAGGCGCTCAATGCCCTCAGCGCCACGCTGATCCGCGACCTCAACGCCGCGTTCGACGAGCTCGAACCCGATGCGAAGATCGGCGCGATCGTTCTTGCCGGCAACGAGCGGGCCTTCGCCGCCGGCGCCGACATCAAGGAGATGGCCGGGAAGACCTACATTGAGGCTTATGCCGAGGACTTCATCACCAGCGGGTGGGAGCGGGTCGCGCAATGCCGCAAGCCGGTCATCGCCGCGGTTCAGGGCGTCGCGCTCGGCGGCGGCTGCGAGATCGCGATGATGTGCGACATCGTCATCGCGGCCGAGACCGCCCGGTTCGGCCAGCCCGAAATCCTGCTCGGCGTGCTGCCGGGCGCCGGCGGAACCCAACGCCTGCCGCGCTTTATCGGCAAGGCAAAGGCGATGGATTTGTGCCTGACCGGTCGGATGATGGATGCAGCCGAGGCGGAACGCGCCGGCCTGGTGTCGCGCATCGTGCCCGCCGACAAGCTGCTCGACGAGGCGCTCGCGGTCGCGGCCCGCATCGCCGAGATGTCTCGTCCGATCGCGATGATGGTCAAGGAGTCAGTGAACCGCGCCTTCGAGACCACCCTCTCCGAGGGCGTACGGTTCGAGCGGCGCCTATTCCATTCGACCTTCGCGACCGAGGATCAGAAGGAGGGGATGGCCGCCTTTATCGGCAAGCGCAAGCCCGCCTTCAAAAATCGATAGCCGCCCTTCGCCCCGCCGCGGTTGACGCTGCCTTGCGCCGCCGATATAAGCGCGCTCTTCCCGAACGTCACGAGTTCCGATGCCTCACCATAAATCGGCAGAAAAACGGCTTCGCCAGACCGAAAAGCGCACTGCGGTAAATCGGGCACGGATGAGCCGCGTTCGCACTTTCGTCAAGAAGGTCGAAACGGCAATCGCGACCGGCGATAAGGCGGCGGCCCAATCCGCGTTTCAGGAGGCGCAGCCCGAATTGCATAGGGCTACCACCAAAGGCGTCATGCATCGGAATACGGTCGCTCGAAAACTTTCGAGATTAGCGGCCCAAATCAACGGGTTATAAAGCGACTTCAACGGTCCGCGTTAACCAAACCCCGGCGCGATAAAAACGCGGTGTGGCATCTGCGGCGGGTTAACGAAAATTCCGATTCGTTCGCGATTCTTTCCGGTTGCGCTCGCTTCATTATCTCACCTAAAATCTCAAGAACGAGGGCGGAAAACACGATATCCGCTCTGTAAAAAACTAGAGATCACACAGTCTCAGTGAGCTGCGTTACGGCGGTTGTCTGTCACGACGACCCCGCGGGGGAGGTTTTGCCTAATTTCCGAAAAACAGTCTGGCCCGGTATCGGTCCAATACTTGGGGTGTTGCACCGGTATTCGTGAACATTCGATAGCAATGGGAACATTGGGGGGGACGGTGGCAGCCGAAGCGACCGCAACCGATCGGATCAATGGCGTGCCGGGGATCGCGATGGATTGTTGGACCCGAGCGCTCGGCCGGCTTCGCGAGGAGCTGGGAGAGCATACCTATCGCTCTTGGTTTCAGGCCATCCATGTCGAGAGGCTCGATAAAGGCGAAGGGGTCTTGTCGCTGCCGACGCGGTTTTTGCGCAACTGGGTCGTCACCCATTACGCCGACCGCCTGCTCGCGGCCTGGCAGGCCGAGAACCGCGAGGTGCGGCGACTGTCCATCGTCGTCGAGCCGCGCGCCGCGGACTCGCCGATTGCGCAACTGGCCCCGGCCGCCCCGCCCGCGCCCATCGAGCTCGCCGACGACCGCTCGCAAATTTCGGCGCCGTTGGACCCGCGCTTTACCTTCGCCAACTTTGTCGTGGGCAAGCCCAACGAGCTTGCCAACGCGGCGGCCCGCCGTGTCGCCGAAGCCTGCGCGGCGCCGGCCCACTCGGTGCCGTTCAACCCGCTCTTCCTTTATGGCGGGGTCGGGCTCGGCAAGACGCATCTGATGCATGCGATCGCGTGGCACGTCCGCACCCACGCGCCAACGCGGAAGGTGATCTATCTCAGCGCCGAAAAATTCATGTTCCAGTTTATTCGGGCGCTGCGCTTCCGCTCGACCATGGATTTCAAGGAGCAGTTCCGCTCGGTCGACCTGCTGATGATCGACGACGTGCAGTTCATCAGCGGCAAGGACTCGACCCAGGAGGAGTTTTTCCACACCTTCAACGCCCTCGTCGATCAGAACCGGCAGATCGTCATATCCGCCGACAAATCGCCCTCCGACCTCGAGGGGATGGAGGAGCGGATGCGCTCGCGCCTGGGCTGGGGCCTCGTCGCCGACCTGCATCCGACGACCTACGAGCTGCGGCTGGGCATCCTTCACGCCAAGGCGGAGGCCTCGGGCGCCAGGGTGCCGGACAAGGTGCTCGAATTCCTTGCCCACAAGATCACCTCGAACGTCCGCGAGCTGGAGGGCGCGCTCAACCGCATCACCGCACATACCCAGCTCATCGGCCGCGAGACGACCCTCGAAAGCGCGCAGGAGCTGCTGCATGACCTGCTTCGCGCCAATGAGCGCCACGTGACGATCGACGAGATTCAGAAAAAGGTCGCCGAGCATTTCAACATCAAGATGGCGGAAATGATCTCGGCGCGGCGCGCCCGCGTCGTCGCCCGGCCGCGCCAGGTCGCGATGTACCTGGCGAAGCAGCTGACGCCGCGCTCGCTGCCCGAGATCGGCCGCAAATTTGGCGGGCGCGACCACACGACGGTCATGCATGCGTGCCGCAGGATCGAGGAATTGAGCGCGCAAGACCGTGCACTCGGGGAAGACGTCGAGCTGCTTCGACGGATGCTATTGAGCTGACGGCTCCGTGATATAATGCGGTCCCGTTCGCGAGCCTGACCGGAATTTTGCCCAGGCCGCGGTGGGACGTGACACGGACCCACCAACTTTTGCGCAGCAGCCATGAAGCTCACCATCGAACGGGCCGCCCTCCTTAAGGCGCTGAGCCACGTCCAAAGCGTCGTCGAGCGCCGCACCACGATCCCGATTCTGTCGAACGTTCTGTTGTGGACCGAAGGCGGCAACCTGTCGCTGAGCGCCACCGATATGGATCTGGAGATCGTCGAGCGGGTGCCGAGCCGGATCGAACGCAACGGCCGTACGACCGCTTCGGCGCACACGCTCTACGATATCGTCCGCAAGCTTCGCGAAGGCGCTCAGGTCGAGCTCGAAGCCATCGCCGACCGTAACGAGATGGTGCTGCGCTCGGGCCGCTCGACCTTTACGCTCGCCTGCCTCCCGCCCGAGGATTACCCCGTCATGTCGGCGGGCGACCTGCCGCACCAATTCGCGCTCCCGGCCGGAGAGCTGCGCAGCCTCATCGACCGAACCCGCTTCGCGATCTCGACCGAGGAGACGCGCTATTATCTGAACGGCATCTACCTGCATTCGACCAAGGCCAACGAGGTGCCGGTGTTGCGCGCGGTGGCGACAGACGGGCACCGCCTCGCCCGCGTCGAGATGACCGCGCCCGAGGGCGCCGCCGGCATCCCCGGCGTCATCATCCCGCGCAAGACCGTGCTGGAGCTGCGCAAGCTGGTTGAGGAAGGCGGCGAGGACGAAATCCAGATTTCGCTCGGCGAAACCAAGATCCGCTGCGCCGTCGGCGAGGCCTCGCTGACCTCTAAGCTCATCGACGGCACTTTCCCCGATTACGACCGGGTGATCCCGTCGGGCAACGACAAGATCCTCGACGTCGAATGCAAGCCCTTCGCCGAAGCGGTCGACCGCGTCGCGACGATCTCGACCGAGCGCAGCCGCGCGGTCAAGCTGACGATCGAGCGCGGCAATTTGACCGTCTCCGCGGCGAGCCCAGAAAACGGTACCGCAGTCGAGGAGATCGAGGCGCGCTATCAGGCCAATCCGATCGAAATCGGGTTCAATTCCCGCTATCTGCTCGACATCACCGAGCAGATCGGCGGCGAATACGCCCAATTCCAGATGGCCGACGCCGGCTCGCCGACCATCGTCCGCGACAGCAACGACGCGAGTGCGCTCTACGTGCTGATGCCGATGCGCGTGTGATCCGGCCACCCCCGCCGGAATCGTATCCGCAGACGTGGAAATCGAGGCATTTCAAACCCATATATCGGAAATGCTGATCCCAGCGCAGGATGTATCGGGCGCCGGTGAAATGGGGGTGCTGGCGCGGCCTGCGGGGCGGGTCGGCGTGACCCGCCTGGCCCTGACCGATTACCGCAATTACACGACCGCCCGGCTCGATCTCGACGCCGGTCCCGTGGTGCTGACCGGCCCGAACGGCGCCGGCAAGACCAATCTTCTCGAGGCCGTGTCGTTCCTGTCCCCCGGGCGCGGGTTGCGTAACGCCAAGCTCGGCGAGATCGACCGGCACGGCAGCGCGTCGGGCTGGGCGGTCGCCGCGACGGTCGAGACGCGGCGGGGGCCGGTCCGCATCGGCACCGGACGCGACGAGGCGACCGGCGAGCGGCGCATCGTGCGCATCGACGGCGAGCCGGCGAAGAGCCAGGCAGCCCTCGCCGAGCGCTTGGGCCTGGTCTGGCTGACGCCGCAGATGGACCGGCTCTTCATCGAAGGCCCGGGCGCGCGCCGCCGCCTGCTGGATCGCCTGGTTTTCGGCCTCGACCCGGCCCATGCCGGCCGCGTCGCCGCGTACGAGCAAGCCTTGCGCGAGCGCTCGCGCCTGCTGCGCGAACCTCCGGCGGACGGAGCCTGGGTTTCCGCGCTCGAAGCGGTGATGGCCGAGCAGGGTGTCGCCGTCGCCGCCGGGCGCCGCGATGCCGTGGACCGCCTCGATCGCGCCTGCGCCGAGGCTGAGGGCCCCTTCCCGCATGCGCGGCTCGCCCTCGCCGGCGCGCTCGAAACCTGGCTCGACGAAATGCCGGCGCTCGCCGCCGAGGACCGGTTCAAGGCGGCCCTCGCCGCCGACCGGGCCGCCGATGCGGCTGTCGGCGGCGCGACGCTCGGCCCGCACCGCTCCGACCTCTCGGTGACCCATGCCGAGAAATCGGTCCCGGCCGATCAGGCCTCGACCGGCGAGCAGAAAGCGCTGCTGATCGCGATCCTTCTCGCCCACGCCAAATTGCAGCGCGCGATACGCGGCGAGCCGCCGATCGTGCTGTTCGACGAGGTTGCCGCGCATCTCGACCGCGCCCGGCGCGCGGCGCTGTTCGCGATGCTCGCCGACCTCGAAAGCCAGGCCTGGCTCACCGGCACCGACCCCGAACTTTTCACCCCCCTGCGCGGTTCCGCTCGCTTCCTGACGGTCGTCGACGGCGCCCTTTCCGAAACCGCCCCCTGATCCGAGGACAGCACCCGCGCATGGCCAGCGACATCCACACCAACGGCAATGGCAACGGCGATTACGACGCCAGCTCGATCAAGGTGCTGCACGGGCTCGATCCCGTCCGAAAGCGTCCCGGCATGTATATCGGCGACACCGATGACGGCTCGGGCCTGCACCACATGATCTACGAGGTCGTTGACAATGCGATCGACGAGGCCCTCGCGGGCTATTGCGACACGGTCACGGTGACCCTCAACGCCGATGGGTCGTGCACGGTCAGCGACAACGGCCGGGGCATCCCGGTCGACATCCACGAGGAGGAAGGCGTTTCCGCCGCCGAGGTCATCATGACCCAGCTCCATGCCGGCGGTAAGTTCGACCAGAACTCGTACAAGGTCTCCGGCGGGCTGCACGGGGTCGGCGTCTCGGTCGTCAACGCGCTGTCGACCCGACTCGACCTGCACATCTTCCGCAACGGCTCGGAATGGTTCATGCGCTTCGCCGACGGTGTGCCCGAGGCGCCGCTCGCCGAGGTGGGCGCCGCGCCGCCCTGGCCAACGGGCTCGACCCGCGAGGGGCTGATCACCGGCAGCGAGATCACCTTTCTGCCGAGCACGGCGACCTTCACGCAGACAAATTTCGATTTCACGACAATCGAGCATCGGCTGCGCGAACTGGCCTTTCTCAACAGCGGCGTGACCCTGGTCCTGACCGACGCGCGGGAAGCCGAGCCGAAGACCGTCACCTTCCACTACGAGGGCGGGCTCGAAGCCTTTGTCGAGTACCTCGACCGCTCGAAACAGGCCCTGCACCAGCCGCCGATCGCGATTTCCGGCGAGCGCGATGGGATTTTGCTCGAGATCGCGATGGAATGGACCGACTCTTATCACGAGTCGATGCTGTGCTTTACAAACAACATCCCGCAGCGCGACGGCGGCACGCACCTTGCCGGGTTCCGCGCCGCGCTGACCCGCACGGTCAACGCCTATGCCAATGACAGCGGCATCGCCAAGAAGGAAAAGATCGCGCTGCAGGGCGAGGATATGCGCGAGGGGCTGACCTGCGTCCTCTCGGCCAAGATGCCCGACCCGAAATTCTCGTCGCAGACCAAGGACAAGCTGGTCTCGTCCGAGGTGCGCCCGGTCCTCGAAGGCATTGTCGGCGACCGCCTGCAGCAATGGTTCGAGGAGCACCCGTCCGAAGCCAAGAAAATCGTCGCCAAGGTCGTCGAGGCCGCCGCCGCGCGCGAGGCCGCGCGTAAGGCCCGCGATTTGACCCGACGCAAGGGCGCGCTCGA
>DASUIE010000252.1:0-19000 GCA_036273175.1 Allostellaceae bacterium | reverse complement strand
TGTCGAGCAGGATCACGTCGTAGCCTTCGGTGCGGCCGACCTGCATGGACCGCTTGGTGATCTCGACCGGGCGCTGGCCCTTGACGATCGGCAGCGTGTCGACCTCGACCTGACGGCCGAGCTGGGCAAGCTGCTCCTGCGCCGCCGGCCGCTGCACGTCGAGCGAGGCCATCAGCACCTTCTTGCGGTCGCGCGTCTTGAGGCGCAGCGCGATCTTGGCCGCCGTCGTCGTCTTGCCCGAGCCTTGCAGCCCGACCAGCATCACCGCGACCGGCGCCGGCGCATTCAGGTCGAGACCTTCGCCGCGATGGCCCTCCTCGCCGGCCAGCACCTTGACAAGGTGGTCGTGGACGACCTTGACGACCATCTGGCCGGGAGTGACCGAGCGCAGCACGGCCTGGCCGACCGCCTCGCCGCGCACGCCGTTGACGAAGTCCCGCACGACCGGCAGCGCGACATCGGCTTCGAGCAGGGCGATGCGGATTTCGCGCAGCGCCGCGCCGACATCGTCCTCGCTCAGCGTGCCGTGGCGGCGCAGCCGGTCGAAGACGTCGTTCAGGCGATTGCTCAGGCTCTCGAACATCCGCGTTCTCTCGAAACGAGAAAAAGCCAGTGCGCGAAACTCGCGGACTGGCCGGCCCCACCCTTCCGGAAAGGGCGCGGGGGGACGCTAGACCGCGGGCCGTGCGGTGTCAATTCCATGCTCCTCGGACGCTTCTCTAGAATGCAAAAAATACCGGGGTAAGGGGCGATTTTATCCTGGTATAAGCCACCACCATGCTGGATGAGGCGCAGCGCCGCGAATTGGGCGATTTCATCCGGGCGCAGCGCGAGCGGCTGAGTCCGGCGGAAATCGGCCTGGCGAGGGCGGGGCGGCGCCGGACTCCGGGGCTGCGCCGCGAGGAGGTGGCCGATCTCTCCGGGGTCAGCACCACCTGGTACACCTGGATCGAGCAGGGGCGCGACGCCTCGATGTCGCCGACCGCGCTCGGCCGGATCGCGCGGGCGCTGCGGCTGGGCCGGGCCGAGCGCGAGTACCTGTTCGAGCTCGCCGGGAAGCGCGACCCCGAGCAGGGCGCCGAGGCGGACGACGCATTTCCGGCGGCCCTGTCCGACAGCGTCGCCGCGATCGCGGCTCCGGCCTATGTGCTCGACCGCCATTTCAACGCCCGCGCCTGGAACGAGCCGGCGGAGCGGCTTTTCGCCGGCTGGCTCGACCGGCCGGGCGAGCGCAACCTCCTGCGCTTCATCTTCCTGGATCCGGGCGCGCGAAAGCTGATCAACGGGTGGGAGGAGCGGGCGCGCCGCGTCGTCGCCGAGTTCCGCGCCCATTGCGGCGCTCATGTCAACCACCGGCCGCTCAGGGAGCTGATCGTAGCCCTTTCGGCGGAGAGCCCGGAATTCGCCCGGTTCTGGGATCGGCACGGCGTGCTCGGCCGCGAGGGCGGCGAACGCACCTTCAACCATCCGCGCGACGGGTTCCTGCGCTACGAGCAGGTTACGTTCGAGCTCGCCGGTCATGCCGATGTGAAGTTGACGATCCTCGTGCCGCGCAGTAACGCCAAGCGATGAACCGCGCCGCGATCACGATCTCGATCATGCTGTCGGTGATCATGCGCGGTCTCGACAACACGATCGCCAATGTCGCGCTCGCGCATATCCAGGGGAGCCTGTCGGCGAGCCAGGAGCAGGTCGCCTGGGTGCTGACCTCCTACATCGTCTCGACCGCGATCGCGATGCCGCTTACCGGCTGGCTCGCCGGGCGGTTCGGCATCAAGTACATCTTCCTCTTCTCGGTGATCATCTTCACCGTGTCGTCGGCGCTGTGCGGAGCGGCGGCCAACCTGCCCGAGCTGGTGCTGTTCCGCGTCCTGCAAGGGTTTGGCAGCGCCGCGCTGGTGCCGCTGTCGCAGGCGACGCTGTTGCAGATCAACCCGCCCGAGCGGCACGGCCAGGCGATGGCCGTGTTCAGCATGGGCACGATCCTCGGGCCGATCGCCGGCCCCGCGCTCGGGGGCTGGCTGACCGACAGCTTCGGCTGGCGCTGGGTCTTCTACATCAACATGCCAGTCGGGGTCCTGTCGGCGATCGGCATCGCGATCTTCATCCAGGAATCCCGCCCCGCGCACCGCGAGCCGTTCGACCCGTTCGGCTTTGTCTCGCTGAGCCTCGCGGTCGGCGCCTTGCAGCTCGTGCTCGACCGCGGGCAGATCAAGGATTGGTTCAGCTCGAGCGAGATCTGCATCGAGGCGACGGTCGGCCTCCTCGCGCTCTACCTGCTCGTCGTTCACACCGCGACCGCGACCGACCGCTCCTTCATCAACCGCGAGCTCTTGAAGAACACGCCGTTCGTCGCCGGCACCGTGCTGATTTTCCTGATCGGCATCACGATGAACGGCACCCTCGCCCTCTTGCCGCTGATGCTGCAGGAGCTGATGAACTACCCAGTGCTGACGACGGGCCTCGCGATGGCCTCGCGCGGCATCGGCACGATGATCGGGATGTTCGTCGTCGCGCGCCTCATCAACCGCGTCGATGTGCGGACGATCCTCGGCGCCGGCCTCGTGCTGATCGCGGTCGCCTGCTGGCAGATGACCGAGTTCTCGCTGCTGATGGATACCAGGCAGGTGGTCATGACCGGACTGATCCAGGGGTTCGGCTTCGGCTGCACCGCGGTTCCGCTCAACATGATCGCGCTGTCGAACCTGCCGCGGCACATCCTGACCCAGGGCACGGCGATCCGCGGGCTGATGCGCAATCTCGGCGGCTCGGTCGGCATCCCGATCCTCGTCGCGCAGCTCGTCGCCAACACCCAGGCCGTGCATTCGCGCCTGGTCGAGGCCGTGCGGCCGGACAACCCGGTCTGGCACGCGCTCGTCGCGCCCTACAGCCTGACCCAGCGGGCCGGGATCGCCGCCCTTAACGCGGAGGTCACACGCCAGGCGGCGATGGTCGCCTATATCGACGATTTCAAGCTGATGATGATCATCAGCATCGCGTCGCTGCCGCTGATCCTGCTATTGCGTCCGCCGCGGCCTCGGGTAAGGCCGGCCGCCGCGGATTGAGGAAGGGGTACCATGCATTTCGACTTGGCCAAGATGCCGGAGAGCGATGGCTACAAGCTTCTGATCAGCACCGTCGTGCCGCGGCCGATCGCGCTCGCGACGACGGTCGATAGCGAGGGCAACGTCAACGCCGCGCCGTTCAGCTTTTTCAACGCGGTCAGCTCGCGCCCGCCGGTCGTCGTGCTCGGCATCAGCCCCGGCGAGGGCGGGGATGGCGGCGACGGCTACAAGGACACCGAGCGCAACATCCGCGACAGCGGCGAGTTTGTCGTCAACCTGGTCGATGAGACGCTGGCCGAGCGGATGAACATCTGCGCCGTCGATTTCCCGACCGAGATCGGCGAGCTGGAGATCGCCAAGCTGACCGCCGCGCCGTCGGTCGGGGTCAAGCCGCCGCGCATCGCCGAGTCGCCGGTCAGCTTCGAGTGCAAGCGCATCACCGGGCTGTCGCTCGGCTCGCAATCGACGCTCGAGGTCGGCCGGGTCGTTCACATCCATATCCGCGACGACCTGATGGACATGGAAAAGCTCTACGTAAACACCGACAAGATCGGCCTCATCGGCCGCATGCACGGCAAGGGGTGGTACGCGCGCACGACCGACCTCTTCCTGATGGAGCGGATGAGCCTCGCCGACTGGCAGGCGCGAAAGCGCTGAACCCGGGGAAATCGGCTGCCCCTCCCGTTTTCCGGCGATTTCGGTTATTGAGGGGGATGATTGACCGGCTGCGCCGCGGCGGGATCGCCTGTTGCCTCGCCGCCGCGCTTGCCGTGGCGGGCGCGCCGGCGCGCGCGGTCGAGGCCGGGCCTGGGACCAAGAACTTCAACGTGCCGGCCGGCGTCCCCGACCATTTCAGCAACGAGGCCGAGCCGTTCGCGGCAAGCCCGGCGGCCGAGGGGCCGGTGCCGCGCGGCGGTGTCTCGCGCGGTCCGCGCGCCCGCCGGGCCGTCGCCACGCGCGGGCACGACCGGCACGGGCACCACGCGCGGGTGACCCGTCACGCCGCGGTCCGCGGGCATTCCCGCCATGCGGCCCGATCGAGCCATGTTTCCCGGTCGCATACGGCAAGCCATCATACGCCGGCGGGGCGCACCGCCGCGCGGCCGCACACCGCCTCGGCCGGCAAGAGGCGCGGCTGATGGCGCCGGTCCCGTTCCGCAAGATGCACGGGCTTGGCAACGATTTCGTCGTGCTCGACCGCCGCCGCGGCGGCATCGCGATCGACGCCGCCGGCGCCAGCGCCCTGGCCGACCGTCATCGCGGTATCGGCTGCGACCAGGTGATCGTGATCGAGGCGCCGCGCGACGGGGCGGCGAGCGCCTACATCCGTTTTCTCAACAGCGACGGATCGGAGGCCGGAGCCTGCGGCAACGGGACGCGCTGCGTCGCCACGCTGCTCGCCGCCGAGACCGGCGAGGATCGGATACGGATCGAGACCGCCGCCGGGCTGCTCGTCGCCGAGACGCGGGCGGATGGCCGCGTCGCGGTCGATATGGGGACGGCGCGCACCGCCTGGGACGAAATCCCGCTGGCGCGCGCGGCGGACACGCTGCACGCGCCGCTCGCGCTCGGCCCGCTCGCCGACCCGGTCTGCACGAATATGGGAAACCCGCACGCCACCTTCTTCGTTGCCGATGCAGAGGCGGTCGATATCGGGGGGCTGGGGCCGGTGCTGGAGCGCGACAAGCTCTTTCCCGAGCGCGCCAATATCGGCGTCGCCTCGCTCGCCGGCGCCGATTCGATCCGCCTGCGCGTGTGGGAGCGCGGAGCCGGGTTGACCCTGGCCTGCGGCAGCGGCGCCTGCGCGGCGGCGGTGGCGGCGGCGCGGCGCGGGCTCACCGGGCGGGACGTGAGCGTCATCGTCGATGGCGGGCGGCTCGGCATCGAGTGGCGCGAGGACGGGCATGTCGTGATGACCGGGCCGTCGGCGGTGAGCTTCGAGGGCACGTTCGACAGCGCGCTCCTCGGCGGGTCGTGATGCCGGTCGAGATCATCACCTTCGGCTGCCGCCTCAACGCCTTCGAGAGCGAGGCGATCCGCCGATTCGCCGGGGCGAGCGACGCCGTCGTCGTCAATACCTGCGCCGTCACCGCCGAGGCCGAGCGCCAGGCCGGCCAGGCGATCCGCCGCGCCCGCCGCGAACATCCCGGCCGCAAGATCGTGGTCACCGGATGCGCCGCGACCCTCGCGCCCGAGAAATACGCGCCGCTCGCCGATCTCGTGCTGGACAACGAGGCCAAGCTGCGGCCCGAGAGCTACGGGCTCGCCGGCGCACCCGCCGCGTCGGCGCCGGTGCGCGCCCGCGCCTATCTCCAGGTGCAGCAGGGCTGCGACCATCGCTGCACCTTTTGCATCATTCCGTTCGCGCGGGGGCCGAGCCGCTCGGTGCCGGTCGGCGCGCTGGCCGAGGAGGCGCGGCGGCTGGTCGCCGGCGGCGCCCGCGAGATCGTTCTGACCGGCGTCGACCTAACCGCTTATGGGGCCGATTTGCCCGGGAAGCCGAGCCTCGGCCAGATGGCGCGGCGGCTGCTGGCTGCCGTGCCGGACCTGCCGCGGCTGCGCCTGTCGTCGCTCGACCCGAGCGAGATCGACGGCGAGCTGTGGCGCCTCTTCACTGGCGAGCCTCGGCTGATGCCGCATCTCCACCTGTCGCTGCAGGCCGGCGACGACCTGATCCTCAAGCGGATGAAGCGCCGCCACAGCCGCGCCGACGCGATCGCCGTCGCCCGGCGGGCGCGGGAGCTGCGGCCGGAAGTGGCGATCGGCGCCGATCTGATTGCCGGCTTCCCGACCGAGACCGATGAGATGTTCCACCGCACCCTCGACATCGTCGAGGAATGCGGCATCGCCTTTCTCCACGTGTTTCCGTACAGCCCGCGCCCCGGCACCCCGGCGGCGCGGATGCCGGCGGTACCGCCGGCGGTGGTGCGCGAACGGGCGGCCCGGCTGCGTGCGGCCGGCGCGGCGCGGCTCTCCGCCGAGCTCGGTTCCCGAGTGGGGCAGGTCGGAGATGTGCTGATCGAAAAACCGGGTACCGGGCGGGCGGGGTTCTACGCGCCGGTCGCCGTCGACGGCGCGCCGGGCGCGGTGAGGCGGGTCCGCTTCGTCGGCGCGGCCGACGGCCGGCTGATCGGGGCGCCCCCAATGAGCGAAGCCCGATCATGAGCGAGGTGCGAGGGAGCTGGTTCTCGCGGCTGCGGGCGGGGCTGTCGAAAAGCTCGACGCGGCTGACCGAGGGGATCAACGCGATCTTCACCCGCCGGCGGCTCGACGATGTCGCGCTCGGCGAGCTGGAGGATTTGCTGATCTCCAGCGACATGGGGCTCGGCATCGCCGAGGAGGTCGTCGACCGCCTGCGCCGCGCCCGCTTCAACCAGGAGGTCGCGCCGGACGAGGTGCGCGAGGCGCTCGCCGCCGAGATCGTCAAGCTGGTCGAGCGGGTGGCGAAGCCGCTAATCGTCGACCCGGTGAAAAAGCCGTTCGTGATCCTCGTCGTCGGGGTCAACGGCAGCGGCAAGACGACGACGATCGGCAAGCTGGCGCGGCAATACCGCGACGCGGGGCGGCGCGTCGTGCTGGCGGCCGGCGACACGTTCCGCGCCGCGGCGGTCGAGCAGCTCCAGGTCTGGGGCGAGCGCGCCGGCTGCCCGGTGGTGACCCGGCCGAACGGCGCCGACGCGGCCGGGCTTGCCTTCGACGCGTTGGAACAGGCGCGGCGCGATGGCGCCGACGTGCTGCTGATCGACACGGCCGGGCGCCTCCACAACAAGACCGACCTGATGGCCGAGCTGCAAAAGATCGTCCGCGTCCTCAAAAAGCTCGAGCTCGCCGCCCCGCACGCGGTGCTGCTCGTGCTCGACGCGACGGTCGGGCAGAACGCGCACGCGCAGGCGGAGACGTTCCGCCAGATGGTCGGCGTCACCGGCATCGTCATGACCAAGCTCGACGGCACCGCCAAGGGCGGCGTACTGGTTTCGCTCGCCGAAAAATACGGCATCCCGATCCATGCGATCGGAATCGGGGAGAGCGCCGAGGATTTGCGCGCTTTCGAGGCGGAGCCCTATGCCAGGAGCCTGGTAGGGCTGGACGCTTAGAGCCCCTGCGGCTGGGTGGGATCGGGCGGGAGGCCGGGGGGCAGCCCGATATGGGCGGCGAAATCGCCGCTCGCCTGCGCCGCGCGCTCGTGATGGAGCGCCCACCGCACCGATGGGAAGGCGATCTCTTCCCACGGGATCTCGTCCCAGCCGAACAGGCCCACTTCGAGGCTTTCCGGCCCCGGCGCGATGCTGTTGTCGATGAGGCGCGCGCGGTAGACGAGCTGCACCTGGCTGAGGCGCGGAATGTCGTACACCGCGAGGAGACCGTCGATCTCGATCCGGGCGCAAGCCTCCTCCAGCGCCTCGCGCTGGGCCCCGGCGCTGGTGGCCTCGTTGAGCTCGAGATATCCGGCCGGCAGCGTCCAGAAGCCGAGCCGCGGGTCGATCGCGCGGCGGCACAGCAATACCTTGTCGCCCCAGCGCGCCACCGACCCGACCACGATCTTCGGGTTGTCGTAGAGGATGTAGCCGCAATCGGCGCAGATCAGCCGCTCCCGGTTGTCGCCTTCCGGGACGGCGCGGAGGGAAGGGCCTCGATTGCGGTCGGACATCCTCAGGCTGGGACCGGGATCGCCCGCTGATTGTACATCCGCTTGCGGATCGCGGCGCGATCGGCGTCGGTGAGCGTCGCCGGATCGGGGGGCAGGTTGGCGCCGACCGCCATCCCGCGCTTGACGCCGGGCCGCTCGCTCAGCTCCTCGAACCAGCGCTTGAAATGCTTGAACTCGTCGATGTCCTGGCCTTGGGCCTTCCAGTTGACGGTCCATGGGTACGAGATCATGTCGGCGATCGTGTACTCGTCGCCGCAGAGGTAGCGGCTCTTGTAAAGCCGGTTGTTGAGCACGCCGTAGAGCCGGTTGGCTTCGTCGGTAAACCGGGCGATCGGATAGGTCAGATCGCCCGCATCCGGGCCGGCGCGCCGGAAATGACCGCATTCGCCGAGCTTGGGTCCCTGGTTGGCCATTTGCCACATGACCCACTGCGTCACGTTGTATTTGCCGCGCAGATCCTGCGGCCAGAATTTCCCCACCTTCTCGGCGATGTACATCATGATCGCGCCGGACTCGAAAACGCTGATCGGGGCGCCGCCGCCCTTTGGCGCGCGGTCGACCATCGTCGGCATGCGGTGGTTCGGGTTCATTGCCAGGAACTCGGGCTTGAACTGGTCGCCCTGCTGGATGTTGCAGGGGACGATCTTGTATTCGACGCCGGCCTCTTCGAGGAGGATCGTAACCTTCTTGCCGTTCGGGGTCGGCCAGTAATGCAGGTCGATCATAGGGGCCTCCTGTCGCTTGTACGGGAAAGTGCCGCCGCCGACACTAGCGCAGCGGCGGCGGCCTGCCTAGCAAGCGGGAATTGCACGACAACGCGCGGTGGCGACGGCTTGACAGCGCCGAGAGCCGGGTTCGTGATGCGCCGGAGCCGAGCGGAGACCGGGCATGAAGTTCAGTACGTTCCTGTTTTCCGACAGCCGCGATCCGGCGCGGGACGGCGCGGTGATCGACGAGACGATCCGCGAGGCGGTGCTGGCCGATGCGCTCGGCGTCGACATCGTCTGGCTCGCCGAGCACCATTTCGACGGCATCGCCGTCTATGCCGATCCGATCGGGCTCGCCGGCGTGCTGGCGGCTTCGCTGAAGCATGCCGGGATCGGCTTCGCGGTCGTGCAGACCGCGTTGCACCACCCGATCCGTCTCGCCGAGCAGATCGCCTTCCTCGACCAGGTGCTGAAGGGCAAGCTGATCGTCGGGCTCGGCCGCGGCAGCTCGTTCAACATATACGACTACCAGGGCTTCGGTCTCGACCACCGCGAGGCCCAGGACCGCCTCGAGGAGGCCGAGGCGATCATGCTCAAGGCCTGGACCGGCGGCGAGTTCACCCATGAGGGCCGGTTCTGGCAATTGCAGGTGCCGATGCTGCGGCCGGCGCCGTACACGTGGCCTCACCCGGTCATCATCCGCGGCTCCTCGACCGATGAATCGCTCGCCGAGCTGGCGCGCGAGGGCAAGCCCTGGATGATGAACGTGCAGTCGCTCGAAACCACGCGCCGGCGTGTCGAGCTCTATCGCGAGACAATGCTCGCCGCCGGCTTCGACGAGGAGGCGGTCGCCGCCAACCTCGCCGCGAGCTGGGTCTGGCGCAACATTTTCGTCGCGGCGACCGACGCCGAGGCCGAGCGCATCGGCGTGCCGCTGTTCGACCGGATGACCCGCGACCGCGCCGAGATGCGCAACCGCTATGCCGCGATGGGCCAGCGGATCGTCCCGCGCGATGATCTCCCCGGCATGAGGAAAGCTCGCGGCGAGGGGCTGATCCACGGCTCCCCGGCTCGCGTCGCCGAGGATTTCGCCGCGCTCGACAGGCTTGGCGTCGGCGGGGTCATCAATACGTTCCGGCTGGGGGCGATGCCGCACGAGGTAGCCGCGGCGAGCCTCGATCTGTTCATGCGCGAAGTGGCGCCGAATTTCCGCTCCGCGTCGGCGAAATTTGGCGAAGCGGCAAAATAATTGCGCGTCGTTAATCTTGTTCGTCTTCTGAGATAGAACAGAATATCGCTCCGGTATTCTTGGGAACCCGTGCAATTTTCGTCGGTTTACAGGTCACGGGACTGTTGCAGGAGGATCGAGATGGCGCAAAATCGGGGCGGATCGGGTAATTTCGCACAAGACCGCGAGAAGGCCAGCGAAGCCGGCCGGAAGGGCGGCGAGCATAGCCACGGCGGCGGCACGATCACGCAAGACCGTGACAAGTCGCGCGAGAGCGGCGGCGGCCAGCGAGGCGGAAGCGGAAATTTCGCGAAAGACCGCGAGAAGGCGAGCGAGGCCGGCCGGAAAGGCGGCAGCCGCTAATTTCGAAGCCGCGCACGCAGCGAGGGGCGGGTCGCAAGGTCCGCCCCTTTTGCTGTAACATGCGGGCTTTCATTCGCGGGGTGGCCAGGCATGAAATTCGGACTGTTCGGCGGCGCGCGGGCACGGGGCGGCCCGGCGGGCGACAGCGAGGGGTACCACGACTTCATCAATTACGTCGTCGAGGCCGAGCGGCTCGGTTTTGCCAGCGTTTTTCTCGTCGAGCATCATTTCACCGGGTTTGGCCAAGTCTCCGCCTCGCTCAACCTGCTCAGCTATCTCGCCGCCCGGACCTCGAAGATCCGGCTCGGCACGGCGGTCGTCGTGTTGCCGTGGCACAATCCGATTCTCGTCGCCGAGCAGGCCGCGACGCTCGACCTCTTGTCGAACGGGCGGCTCGATTTCGGCGTCGGCAAGGGCTATCGCGCCTACGAGTTCTCGGGGTTTTGCGTCCCGCAGGAGGAATCGACCGAGCGCTTCGACGAGGCGATGGACATTATCCGCAAGGCGTGGGCCTCGCCGGGCCGTTTCTCGTACGAGGGCAAGTGGTCCCGCTACGACAACGTCGTCGTCGAGCCGGCGCCGATCCAGCAGCCGCATCCGCCGTTCTGGCTCGGCGCGGGAAGCCCGGAATCGATCCGCCGCGCCGCGCGCGAGGGCTACAACCTGCTGCTCGACCAGATCGCGCCGATCGATCTGATCGTCGAGCGGGTCAAGGTATTCCGCGAGGAATGCCAGTATATCGGCCGCGACTACGATCCGATGATGGTGGGCGTCACCCGGGGGCTCCAGATCGTCCATAACGAGGAGGAGCGCGCCAAGGCGATCGCCACCCGCCGCGAGGTGCTGAAAAATATCGGCGACCTCGCCCGGGGCCCCGGCGCCGAGCGCTACGTCAACATCAAGGACGATACCTTCGAGCTCGACGACGCGCCGCTGCTCGGCACGCCGGAGGAGATCATCGCCCGGCTGAAGCGGCTCGAAGCCGGCGGGGTCGAGAACGTGCTTTTCGCGGCGCCGGGCGCCTCGGTCGCGCATCTGCGCACCTTCGCCGAGGAGATCATGCCCGCCTTCGACGCGGGCAGCCCGATGGGCCTGGCGCAGGTCTAATTCGTCGCGCGAAGCGAAAAAATATTATCACAATGAGGCAGTGAGGCAGTGAGGTTCCGCGTATCGAGTCTCACTGCCTCACCGCCTCATTGTGATTCTCGGCGGCTCGCGCCTTATCCTTCACGTGGCAAAAGCGGGAGGGAGAGATGGCGGATCAAGTAGTGCTGGTGACCGGCGGACTCAGGGGCTTGGGCAAGGCGATGAGCTTCGGGCTCGCGCGCGCCGGGCATCCGGTAATGGCGGTCGGGCATATCGAAAGCGATGTCGCGGAGATCGAGGCCGAGGCGGCCTCGCTTCAGCTCCGCGACCGTCTGCGGCCGCTGGTCGCCGATCTGCGCCGGCCCGAGGAATGCGACCGCGTCGTCGCCGAGACGCGCGCCCGGTTCGGCGCCGTCGACATCCTCGTCAACAATGCCGGGCTGACCTTCACCTATATCGACCCGCCGCGTTTCAGCCGCGGCACGATCCAGAAATTCTTCGAGGTCGGCGACGAGATTATCGACAACGTCATCACGACCAATTACTTGGCCGCGGACCGGCTGTCGCGGCGGGTTGCGCCGGCGATGATCGAGGCGGGATGGGGCCGCATCGTCAACGTCACGACCAAGCTCGACACGATGAACCGCACCGGCACGCACCCTTACGGCGCGTCGAAGGCCGCGCTGGAGCTGGCGACCGAGGTCTGGGCCAAGGATGTCGCCGGCACGGGCCTGACGATCAACATCGTCAACCCCGGCGCCGGCGCCAACACGCCCGGCATGGCCGAGGAGGCCAAGGAAATGGCCGCCGCCGGCCGGTTTCCGCGGCTCGTCGAGCCCGACGAGATGGTGCCGCCGCTGCTTTACGTCGTCTCGCGCGAGGCCGATGCGGTCAACGGGTACCGCTTCGACGCGAACGCCTGGGACGCCTCATTGGCCAACGCCGAAGCCGCGAAGAAGGCCGGGCGGCCGGCCGGGTTCATCCTGCACCCGCAGGAATAGCCGGACTATTTCCGGCACACGCCGAGCTGTTGCAGGCGGGTCCGCGCCTGGACGCCCAAGCCTCGAAGGCGTGGCGCACGTCGCGCCAATTGTCGACCGCTTCCCACAACAGGGTGCCGCCGAGCGGGTCGATGGCGTACGCCTCAACCGTCGCGGTCCCGGTCGCAGTCAGCCTTACCGACGGCTTAATCCGCCGCGGCGAGCTCCGGCTCGCCAACCGCTTCCAGCGCCGCGATCGGCTCGTCCTCGTAGATGCCGAGGCGGTTGATCCCGTCGAACGCGGCGACCTTGTAGCACTCCGCCAAGGTCGGATAGTTGAAGACCGTATTGACGAAGTAATCGATCTTGCCGCCAAAGCTCAGTACCGCCTGGCCGATATGGATCAGCTCGCTGGCGCCCTCGCCGATGATGTGGACGCCGAGCAGCTTGCGGCTCTCGCTGTGGAAGATGAGCTTGAGGAGGCCCGTCGTGTCGCCGCAGATCTGGCCGCGTGCAATCTCCTTGTAGCGCGCCTTGCCGACCTCGTAGGCGATGCCGTCGCGGGTCAGCTCCTCCTCGTTCTTGCCGACCATCGAGATCTCCGGCACCGAATAGATGCCGTAGGGGAACAGCTCCGGCACGCTCGAGGCCTTGACGCCGAAGGCGTGGCACACCGCGAGCCGGCCTTGCTCCATCGAGGTCGAGGCGAGCGCCGGAAACCCGATCACGTCGCCGACCCCATAGATGTGCGGCGCCTCGGTCTGGAAATGCTCGTTGACCGCGAGGCGGCCGCGGCCGTCGGCCTCGATGCCGGCGGCGGCGAGATTGAGCCTGCCGGTGGCGCCGGTGCGCCCGACCGAATAGAGCGCCTTTTCGCTGACGATCGTCTTGCCGCTTTCGAGATGCAGGCGCACCAGACCGTCGCCTTCGCCAATTTCCAGGCTCCGCACGCTCTCGCCGAGACGCAGCGTCACGCGGTTTTCGCGCAGGTGATGGACAAGCGCGTCGCCGATCTCCTCGTCGATGAACGGAAGAAGCCGGTGGCGCTGGTCGATCAGCGTGACGCGCACGCCGAGCGCGGCGAGGATCGCGGCGTATTCGCAGCCGATGACCCCGGCGCCGACCACCGCGAGCGTGCGCGGAAGCTGGTCGAGGCTCAGAATGTCGTCGCTGGTGAAGATGCGCTTGCCGTCGAACTTGATGTGGCTGTCGCGGGTCGTGTCGGTCCCGGTGGCGATGACGATGACGCGGGCGCAAACCGTGCGCGAGGTGCCGTCGACGCAATCGAGCCGGACCTTGTTCGGTCCGCCGAACGACGCCGTGGCCGAGATCAGCTCGACCCGGTTGCGCATCAGCTGGTGCCGAGCCACGTCGATGCCGTGTTGGATCACCTGGTTGGTGCGCACCAGCAGGTCCTGCATCGTGATGTTCTGCTTGACCGTGTAGGAGGCGCCGTAGAACTCGCGGCTGCGGTATCCCGACAGCTCCAGCACCGACTCGCGCAGCGTCTTCGAGGGGATCGTGCCGAGATTGACGCTGACCCCGCCGAGCACGGCGGTCTTCTCGATCAGGGCGACCTTCTTGTCGAGCTTGGCGCCCTGGATCGCGGCCCGCTGCCCGGCGGGGCCGGACCCGATCACCAGCAAATCGAAGTCGTATTTCGCTGCCGCCACGGTGCCCCCGCTTCGCAAGGCGCGGCCTTTGCGCCGGGCTAATCAATGACGCAATAGGGTTAAAGCGGAGTTACGGTTTCGCCCGTTGCGTCATGGGCGGCGACGAGTTCGCGCAGGCGCGGGATCAGCTCCTCGCCATATCGCACCGCGTCCGGGCGCGGGTCGTAACCGCGGATCAACAGGCTCGTGGCGCCGAGCTTGTAGTATTCGAGCATCGCCTTAGCGACCGTCTCGGCGGTGCCGACCAGCGCCGTCGAATTGCCCTGCGCGCCGGTCGCGGCGGCGAGCGGGGTCCACAGGCAGGTGTCGTGCAGCTCGGCCTCGGCCGCCGCCCGCAGCAGCCGCTTGGAGCCGACATTCTGCCGCTGCGGCGCCGGCGCGCCGGCGCGCGTCGCCAGCACCCGGTCGAGGATCGCCCGGGCGCGATCCCACGCCTCGCCGTCGGTGCGGCCGAGGATCGGGCGGGTCGATAGGCTGAAGGCGAGGTTTCGGCCCGCCGCCCGGCGCACCCGGTCCATGAACAGGGCGGTATCCTTCAGCGGCTCGCCCCACAGCATATAGACGTCGAGCTGCGGCGCGAGCGCCCGCACCGCCGCGTCGGAACCCCCGCCGCCATAGACCGGGATGTGCGGGGCCTGCCGGCAGCGGATTTCCGCATGGGTCCCACGGGTGCGGTAGAACTCTCCCTCGTGGTCGAACGGCGCCGGCTCGGTCCAGGTGCGGCGCAGCAGCGCGACATATTCCGCCGAGCGGCGGTAGCGCGTCTCGGCGTCGGTCCAGTCGCCGTCCTTGGCCTGGTCCGCGTCGCTGCCGCCGGAGATGATGTGGACCGCGAGCCGGCCGTCGCAGAGCTGATCGAGTGTCGCCAGCTTCCGGGCGGCGACCGGCGGCGCGACAAAGCCGGGCCGATGCGCCAAGAGGAAGCCCAGCCGTTCGGTCGTCGCCGCCGCGTGCGCCCCGAGCAGGAACCCGTCCGGCGCGTCCGAGAAATAGCCGATCAGCACGCGATCGAACCCGGCGCGCTCGTGGATGCGGGCGGTCTCGGCGACGACGCGCGCGTCGAAGGGCGGTCCCGCCGGCGGAACGATCTCCGACGAAACCCGCGGCGCGACCCACCCGATCATTTCCACAGGCATGATGCCGCCGACCTTAGCATATCAGGCCGGGACCCCCAGCCGGACAGGGAGCGGGGCTCCACTTGCAATATAGACACCGACCGAAATCAGCAGCATCGCGATCCAGTCGCTGGCCGCCGGCCATTCGCCGAGTATCGGAATCGCCAGGATCGCGGTTATCGCGGGACCCAGGGCCGCGAACGCCGGTCGACGGCGAGGCCCTTCGTCAGCAGGTACGGCAGCAAGACCGCTCCGGCGACACCGAAACCGATCGCCGCGACGTCCCAGGGCGCGAGGCTTGTCCTGATCCCAAGCCGCATCGCCACGCCCCATGACGCCCAGATGCTCACGGCCGCAATGCCGTAGAGCGAGCCGCGGACATATTCGGAGGTTGTCGGTTTCGACAAGGAATGACCTTCTCGGCCGCAGCTCACCCGGCCGCATAGTCTGGAAAACGGAAGCCCCGTGTGCCACGGTTAGGCAGAGATAACCGGAGGTGTTCCATGAGCCAGTTCGAGACCGAGAGAGCATTGTCGGCCTATGTGCCGCCGCTCCAGCGCACGGAAGGGCAGCCGGAGCCGATCGCCGCGCATGGCGGCCTGTCTTACATGTCGTTCGACAAGGACGGCGACGCGGGGACCGCCGTGGCGCTTGAGGATGCGCTCGCCGAGATCGCCGAGGGCGAGAGCCGGCGCGTCATCGACATGCTCGACAAGGCGCCGCCGGGCCCGATTAAGACCAGATGGGGTCTCGGGTTCCGCGGCTATGACGAGTGTGTGGAGTACATCCGCCAGTCGAACAGCATCAAAGCCCCGCCGGGCGGCGTGGCGCTGCCGCTGCCCTATACCGTGTACGAGCGGCCCAGTTATTCCGTGGTGCCGTCCAACGCGATCTGGCGGGACCCGGAGCGCGCCGAGATCGCGGCGATCTTTCGCCAGAACGAGCAGGGCAACCGGCGGCGCGACCTCTATTTTCCCCAGGTGCTGCGCGATGCGCGGCGCATCGGCGAATACTATCCGGGCCTCTCGCCCAGCAGCGCCGAATGCATGGACAAGCTAGGCCTGTCCCTGGCGCATCTCGAATCCAAGTGCACCAATATATACGACTCGGCCGAAGTGCGGAACGTGTACTACCCGGAAATCGAGAAGTTGCTTCTCGAATTCTTCCCGGACGCGACCGATGCCCTCGTTTACAACCACGACGTCTTCGACAAGGACTACAAGGGCGACCGCACCGAAGACCAGGACGGACTGAACCCGGGCGTCAACGCCAATTATGCCAACCTTGTGCATAACGACCTGAACGACAACAGCGGCCGCGTGCGCTGCCGCGAGCTGCTCACCCGAAACCTGCGCAATTTCGGGCGGACGCAGCATTACACCGAGGAAGAGGCCGACGCGAAGATGTCGCGGCGGTTCGTGTCGATCAACCTCGCCAAGCCGATCGAGACGATCGAGCAGTTCCCGTTCGTGCTCTGCGCCTGGCCCTCCTTCGCCGATCAGCCGTACATCACCAACTACCGCATCTACGACGACCGCGTCGGCGAGACCACCCGCTTCACCTATCGGCCCGACCACGAATGGTACTGGTTCCCCCGGCAGAAGCCGACCGAGGTCTCGATGCTCAAATGCTACGACTCGGTGACCGACGGCTCCGTCTCGCGCTGGTCGTTCCATACCGCCTGCATCGACCCGAACGTGCCGCTCACCGCGCCCTGCCGGAAGAACGTAGTCGTCCGGTCCTACGTGTTCTTCTAGGGAGGCGAGATCGATGAAAGCCGGTGTGGTCTATCCGCAGATCGAGCTCGGCGGCGATACCGGGGCGGTCAAGGCGTTCGCCCAGGCCGCCGAAGACCTCGGTTACGACCACATCGTGATCTACGACCATGTCCTCGGAGCCGTTCATGCCGGCCGGGAGCCTCGTCTGACCGGCCCCTACAAGGAAACCGACCCGTTCCACGAGCCGCTGGTCACTTACGCCTACCTCGCCGGCGTCACCAAGACGCTCGAATTGGTCACCGGCGTGATCATCCTGCCGCAGCGGCAGACCGCGCTGCTCGCCAAACAGGCCGCGGATGTCGACCTGTTCTCGGACGGCCGGCTCCGCCTCGGCGTCGGAGTCGGCTGGAACTGGGTCGAGTTCGACGGCCTCGAAATGCACGATCACTTCCGCCGCCGCGGCAGGCGGCAGGAGAACCAAATCGAACTGATGCGCAAGCTGTGGGGAGAGCCCGTGGTCACCCATGAGGACCGTGACCATCGGATCGACCGAGCCGGGATCCTGCCGCGGCCGAAACGGCAAATCCCGATCTGGCTGGGCGGCTCCAGCGAGGCTGCCTACGACCGCGCGGCCCGGATCGGGGACGGGTTTTTGTTTGGGGCGCGGGCGCAGACCGATGCGCCTCAAAACAAGGCCAGGATCGAGGCCAAGTTGCGCGAGCTCGGCCGGGATGCCGGCGCCTTCGGCTTCGAGTCCGTCCAGCAATACACCCGCGGCGAGAACCAGTGGCCCGGCGATATCGCCTCGTGGCGCGGGGCCGGGGGGAGCCACATCTCGGTCGTGACGATGGGCGCCAACCTCACCACGGTGGACGGCCACATTAACGCGATCAAGCGCTGGCGCGAGGTGTACGACTCGGTCGGTTAGCGGAAATGCGGCATGACCTCTTCGGTGAACACTTTCATGTAGTGGTGCTGCCGGTCGAGGTCGCCGCTTTCCGTGCTGAGCCAGAGCCGCGAGGCGCCCAGCTCGGCGAGCGCGCCGATGCGCTCGATCCAGTCCTTGGCGTTCCCGGCGAGGGCAAAGCGCTCCAGCCCGTATTCGGTCAGCCCAAGCTCGGCCATCCGCTTCGGGTTGCGCCCGGCATGGAGCACGTGGTCGTAAAGCTCGTAGCCCTCGACATACTCGGCGATCTTGGCCCGGAACTGGGTGGGCACGTTCTTGCCGTCGAGACCGAACCGCATCGAATGGTTGAGGATCGAGGACACCGACGCGTGGATGCGCTCGATCGCCCTGTCCCGGTCGGCGTCGAGCGACGATCGGGTGGTGAACCAGACCTCGGCCTCGGACGGATCGCGGCCGGCCTCTCGGGCGCCCGCCGCGACCCGCTCGATGGTGTCGGCGATCACCTCGGGCAAGAGACCGGTGCCCGCGATCACACCGTCGAACACGCGGCCGCCAAGGCGCAGTGTCTTCGGCCCTTCCGCACAGAGCGTGATCGGGATGCGCGGACGCACCGCCTCGCGATGCCAGCGGACGCGCTGGGGCCGGCCGTCATATCTGCCCTCGCCGGCGGCGATCAGGTCCCGCACGCAGGCGACGTAGTCCTCGATCCGCGCGCGGCTCGCCGGCTTGAGACCGATATTGTAGACCGCGCTGTCGCCGCTGCCGATATCGAGGAAGGCCCGGCCCTCGGTCATCGCGTCGATCGAGGCCATGAAGGCCGCCATGATCTGCGGCTCGCGCGTCAGCGGGTTGGTCGGATGAATGCCGACCTTGGCGTTTCTGGCGGTCTGCGCGATCAGCGTCGCGCGGACATAGGCGTCCCCGCCGATAAAGCTGGTGTCGTTGGTGCCGATCAGCTCGACCCCGGACCCGTCGATGATCCGGACCAGTTCGGCGAACTTGTCGAGGTCGCGCCGGTGGGGAAAAGCCGTCCCGCTCAGCACCGACACACCAAACCGAACCTTCATTGATTGATCTCGGGCTCGACCAGCCTTGCCAGGTTGCGCAGCGACTCCTGCCAGCCGAGATAACAGGCCTCGGGTGGAATGACGTCCGGCAGGCCCGCTTGCGTTATGTCCACCTCCGTGCCGACCGACACCTTTTTCAGCGTCACCGTGACCTCGATTAGTCCGGGCAGGTTGGGATCGTCGAACTTGTCCGTGTAGCGGAGCCGTTCTCCCGGAACGAGCTCGATATATTCGCCGCCAAAGGAATGGCTCTGGCCCGTCGTGAAGTTCCGGAACGACATCGCGAACGCGCCGCCGACTTTTGGTTCGAAATGCTGGACGGTGCAGGTAAAGCCGTTGGGCGGAAGCCATTTAGCGAGCGCGTCCGCCTCCAGGAACGCCCGGTAGACCTTCTCGGGGCTGGTCGCCAGAACGCGGTGCAGCTGCACGGTGTGGGGCATGAG